>DASCNA010000037.1:0-63924 GCA_036011305.1 Victivallales bacterium | reverse complement strand
CAACACCTGTCTGGAGAAAGCTTCTTCCGTTATGAAACGGCATTGCATGACCGCCAACAGTAAAATGTCTTTCGATATCATAATGTTCTTCGACAGCAGCAGCACCTTTACGAATTAACCTGCCAAGTTCAGTATCACCTTCAGCTGCCTGATGCAGAGCAGATAATATAGACTCTTTGTCACCATACCTAACACCGGTATCAGTTTTAATTTCAGAAACCAAAGCCAATGCAGCAAGAGTAACAAGAGCCTCTATATTGTCATAGGCGTATTTATTAGAGTGTTCAAGAATGTAAGAGCTGATTTCCATAACATTTTTAAAAATACCAAGATTTATAACACCCTGAAAAGTTTCCCATTCTCCTGCTTTAAACCTCTTCCATTCATTGTTTTCGTTTTGAATAAAAACAAACTGAACACATTTATTCGGACAGCCGGCCGTACAGGAATGACGATGTATTTTAAGATTGTTTTCTTCAGCTATTTTGATCTGGTCATGTACCATTGTATCTGGAAGCAGATCATCATAATATTCGTCAGGCACATTTGCACTGCGGAACAAATTAGTTAAACCATGCCCAAAATCAAACCGTCCTTTTGCTGCACCACCATAAGTTCCGCCAAAAAGAGGATTATCTTTAGAAGCACTGCCTGCAAGATTAATATTTTTCTTTGCTGCAGTTATTTTTCTTAGCAGATCAGTAAGTTTTTTACGATCCATATTCAGTTTATGTAAATTATTTTTAGGTTTTTTTACAACTATACCGACTAAACCATTTCTGCCGAAGATCGTGGTCCCACGCCCCGCAGCATGATTAGGTACATCACCTTTTTTTGTATTGCATACAACAGCATTATACATAAAATCAGTAGAAGAAGGGTCAACTACTGCAACGCCTATTTCTTCATCATATTCTTTGTATAAACGATGAATAAAATCTTCAGTTCCTTTAATATTTTCCCCAAATTTATTTAATAAAACAAGTTCAGAATTTCCAGATTCATCAATTATCATTACCTGTTTTTCTACTGTATCACCTGTGATCTGAATACCGATAATACCAAAACTTGTCAAGTATTTTGTAAATAGACCTCCACATCTGCTCCCTTGCAGATTGCCGCCCAACAAACTTATACCGTATAAATTCATTTTTCCTGCAAAGCCAAGCCCAGCTGCAGCCATTGGTGTATACCCTGAGACATAAATTATTCTATCAGGATTACCTGAGTCTATAACTCTGTTAACAGCAAGAGTTTTTCCGTAAACTCCTGTACTTATATCTTCATTCAGTTCAATACTTTTCTCATCTAAATCAACAAATATCTCTTTAAGCATTTTCATATCCCCTTTTTTATAAAAAATCAAGATCAGCACCAAGATGAGCCTGTAATACATGCTCCTTGTACAGCCTTTTCCATCCGCGGCCTGTTATTTCCTGTTTTTTCAAAGCTTTTTTACGCTTTTCACTTTCTTCTCCATCAATTATCAAATCTATTCTTCGTTCGGGAACATTAAGTTCAATAATATCGCCATCTTTAACCATTCCGATTGGGCCACCCACTGCAGCTTCGGGTGAACAGTGAAGGACGATAGTTCCATAAGCAGTTCCGCTCATTCTGGCATCTGATACTCTTACCATATCTTTAACTCCCTGCTGAGCTAAATATTTTGGAATTGGAAGAGAACCTGATTCAGGCATTCCTGCAGCAACAGGACCACCGTTTCTCAATACCATAACATGGTCGGGTGTAATATTCAGAGAAGGATCATCTATCCTTTCAGCGGCATCTTCAGGCGATTCAAAAACAACCGCCGGTCCCCTGTGAACCATTAATTTCTGTGATGCTGCTGCTGCTTTTATAATTGCACCGTTAGGTGCGAGTGAGCCATACACAACAGCTAATGCATCTGAAGGATAAAGCGGATTATCCATTGTTCTTATAGTATCCTGCCACTCTCCAGGAGATTCTACATCTATCAGCTGTTCTTTTAAAGTTTTTCCTGTAATTGATTTAGTTTCAGTATGAAGTAGAGGTTCAATGACTTTAAGAAGTACTGATAAACCGCCGGCAAAATGAAGATCCTGCATATAGCCTTTGCCTGCAGGTTTAAGATCTGTTAACACAGGTACATTTTTAGCGATTTCTGAAAAATCATTTAGAGTTAATTCTATCCCTGCTCTTCTTGCCATTGCAAGCAAATGAACAACAACATTTGTTGATCCGCTTACAGCCATTAAAACAGTTACAGCATTTAAAAATGATTCACGAGTTAAAATTTTCTTTGGTGTTAAATTATTTTTGGCAAGCTCTACAGCAGCTCTTCCTGATTGGGCACAGTGCTGTAAACGTGCGCCTGATGAATGCGGAGGAGTTGCTCCACCTGGAAGCATAAGACCGATTGTTTCTGCAATACATGCCATTGTTTGAGCAGTTCCCATAACCATACATGTCCCGCCGGTGAAGCAGAGGACAGATTCTATTTCTTTGATTTCTTTAGCTGTTAATCCGCCGGCACGATATTTTGCCCACAATCTTCTACAGTCAGTACAGGCCCCAAGTCTTTCACCTTTATAAGAACCGTTCATCATAGGACCTGCTACTTCTATGATAGCCGGAACGTCGGCTGAAATAGCTGCCATACACTGTGCCGGCACTGTTTTATCACATCCGCCTAATAATACTACTGAATCCATAGGCTGTGCCTTAATCATTTCTTCTGTTTCCATAGCCTGCAGATTTCTAAACAGCATAGTTGTAGGAGAAGTATTAATTTCATGAAGAGAAATAGTTGGAAAGACCATAGGCAGACCGCCAGCCTCAAGCACACCGCGCTTTACTGCCTGAACCATCTCAGGCATCTGTCTATGACAGGTATTATAATCTGAAGTTGTATCCACAATACCTACAACTGGACGTTCGAGGTCTGTCTGATCATAGCCTGCAGAACCTAAAAAAGCACGCCTCATATATTTACTGAACTCTTCATCTCCATAAAAAGTTAAATTTTTATATATCCCTTTAGGACTTACTTTTCCCATTTTTCTATCCTTGTTTTAATTTTAAACATATAGAATCAAATTTACTAATATACTGAATCATCCATACCAGCGGAGCTAAACTATATTCTCCAAGCAACTGAAAATTCTATTTAACACTATTAAGCGTAATATTCCTGTATCTTTAGCAAAATAGTATAAAAAAGGACATTAAATGAGTATTAAGTTACATAATTATGTAACCGTAAGTTTTTACAAAAATACTTAAATTTCTAGCAGCACAGATAGTTTTTCAATAAAAAAATGTATAAAAAAGTAATCAGATATGTTAAAATGTTATTAAACTTAATTATGATAATTTGGTTTCTATAGTGAAATACTATTCATTTACAAGCGAGATAATAACATGAAAATGAAAAAAATTAGTATTATATCATTGGTTATATTAATCATAATTATATTGATTTGTATATTCCTATTTACAAATAAGCATCAAATATCAAATGCGAAAGATACGCAGTCCGGCCAAGTTGCTAAAAAAACTGATTTTATTGGATACTGGAAAAGCGACAATGGTAAAAATATTATTAAAATAACAGAAGATTCAGGTAAATATACCGGTACTATTGTATGGCTTAAGGATCCTCTGCACACTGATGGAAAACCATTAACTGATGGAAACAACCCTGACAAAATAAACAAAGAGAATCCTATAATAGGTTTAAAAATTTTACAAAACTTTATTTTAAACAAAGATAATGAACTTGATGAAGGTAAAGTATATGATCCCGAAAGCGGTAACACATATTCAGGTATTGTAAAAATTGAAGGCAATAATCTTAATGTCAGAGGATATATCGGGACAAGCTTATTGGGCAGGACAGAAGTATGGCATAAAATTTCTAATCAGTCAGATTTACCAAGTGGATTAGAGAAATAGGTATATAATTAACAGCTATCTGATTTTATGCACTAATGATAAAAAAATAAATATATAAATGAGATATACGAAACCGGAAAAAACTTGTATTTTAATACTTTCCACTATTAGTATTATTTTATTTTTTGCCCTGACTGTTACTGATTTCCTTTTTTACATACCAACTACACTCGAAGCCTACAAAAAATCATCACCCTTTATCAAAATGATCTACAATATACAGTGGTTAATGTCTGTTATTATCTTTATATCTTTTATAATATTATTTTTTTTAATTATAAAGGGAATATTCAATGGAATAAAACTTAAGCTCAAAAACGGTTTATATATATTATCTTTGATATTCACTATCATATATATCATTCTGTTTTACCCTTTTTATTTCTATTCCATGCCAATGGAAATTTGGATAATTATTCAATCCTTTGCAATATTTTTTATTTTCACCATACTTCTGATTGCTGGAACAGGTCAAAAAAACAGAGGGAGTAAAAACGATAAAATATTTGCATTATATTCACAGGAAATAGATCAAACTAAAACTACTCAAATAGATGATAAAACCAGTTTATACAGAAATGTAGAAAAAATATGTATATTTGTATTTTCAGGCATAGGCATTGTAAGTTTCTGCTATTTGACAATAATTCTCTTTCAAATCCCTGATTTTACTCAGAAAATAAATAATATTTCTTATATAGCCAGCATTTATCATGCTAACATTTTATATCCTGACTATGATTTTACAATTATTATTTTTGTAAGCTTATGCATACTGATGTTTTTCATTTTAAAAGGCTTATGGAAAGCATGCATATTGAGATCTTCTTATTATTTTCTGATTTATTCCTCATATATATTAATAAATATTTTTTTTATTGTTTTATACTTTCCAGCCGTTTATAATCCTGATCTTACTATTATAGGTTGGGTATCAATTCACATTTTTGGAATTCTGTTTTTGAGTTTTTTAATAATTTCCTGTAGAAAATATATTTATCGCCGTAAATATGATGATGATTATAATGCAGTCTATATTTCAACAATTTTAAAAAGGAAATATTTGCTGATATTATCCGTTTTAGCATATATTTCATGCTTTATCAGCTTATTGCTTGTTTGTAACAATATTTTATTATTATATGGAAAAGTTGGCATCAACTACATTTACAGCGGAACAATCATCAATCCTTTATATACTCTCTGTATAATTAATTATATTTGCATAATAGGACTTTGGATCTTCAATTTCAGGATTATAAAACTTTTAAAAAATAATAAATCTCAAAAAATATTTAAATTTCTTCTATATATTTTTATTATTTATGCCTTTATTTACATACCTAAATTTTTAAATTTACCTGCATATATTTGGCTTATAATAGACTTAATTGGTTTTTTGTTCATTTCATTCTTTTATGTTTCATTCATGAAACTATTACCAACAAAAAATAAATAATATACTTTATTTATTTTTTTTTACTTATACTCAACATCTATTTCATGTTGTCTGCATATTAAGTATAAGGTTGCAGAATTGTAAATTGCCTAGTAATAAATCACTCAAATAAACAGTGAAACTTTTTCAGGTCCATGCGGTGTTATTTTAACTAAAGACTTATCTGTAATCTTTAAATTTGGGATTACCGGTAGTTGTAGAAACCCCATAGTAATAACAGGGTCTTTTAATGTCCCCCCTAGTTTCTTATATGCATCATAGATTTTGATTTTTTCATTTACTACACTTTCCGGTTCTTCTGTAGACATCAATCCAGCAATTTTAAGCTCCAATTTTGCAAGAATTTTTTTATTTTCAACAACAATAATACCGCCCTGCATTTCTTTAAGCTGTTCAACAGCAAAGGCCATATCCTCATCGTTTGTTCCTATGACACCTAAGTTATGGGAATCATGTCCGATTGTAGAAGCCATTGCGCCTGACTTCATACCGAATCCTTTGATAAAACCTATTGTGTTATTACCATTCCCGCTATGTCTGTTTATTATTGATATTTTCAGGATATCATTGTCAATATTATTTTCTAAAGTTCCGTTTTTACTTACAAGCGTTACATGCTCTTCTTCAGTAACCAATTGCCCTGGATTAATTTTTATTGCTCTTACTTTTCTTGATTTGTCTGAATGAATTTTAAACTTATCAGCTTTAATTTCATTATTAATTTTTACTGTTTTCAGCATATATTTATGATATATAAACTCATCATTATCATTAACTATTTTACCTTCCAAAGCTCTGAGTTTTCCATTTATCAAAGTGGCATAGACATCAAAATTTTCTAAATCTTCAAGTATAACAATATCAGCTCTTGTCTGGATAGATAATTTTCCAAGATAGTCAAAGTTGTAATAGTCGGCAACATTCAGAGTAGTCATTCTAATAATATCAAGAAGAGATAATCTTCCATTCGAATCTTTTGCAATAGCCGCAGCTTCTCTCAACGTTCTGTTGATATGACCTTTTTTAAGTAATTCATACGGATTGATGTCATCAGTACAAAACATCATTCTGCGAGTATCTATATTTCTCTTTATTACATACTCCAGAAGGTCTTCCATATTTTTGGCGCTACTTCCATTTCTGATCATTATATGCATGCCTTTGCAGAGTTTTTCTTCTAATTCCTCTCCATTTGCACATTCATGATCTGCCATAATTCCACCATTAATATAAGCAGATAACTGTTTACCTGTCAGATCAGGACAATGACCGTCTATTACCAGAGGTGTTCGTTTATAACCATTAGCTTTGTATGTTTCATTGATTTTAGCTAATACATCAGGGAAAGCATATATAACACCGGGATAATTCATGACTTCACCCAACCCAATAGCCATTCTGCCGGTGAGAAGCGACTTAACTTCATTAACGCCCAGAATTTCCCCATTTGATTCGAAGTCTCCTCCTAAAGCAGGTACGCATGAAGGAATAGTAAAATAACATCTTAAATTACAGTCCTCGCCTTCATTCATAAACTGCCTGACTCCCTTTTTACCTAATACATTGGCAATCTCATGCGGGTCATTTATTATTGTAGTTGTTCCATTTGGAATAACTACTCTGGCGAAACTGGTCAGAGAAAGCATACTGCTTTCAACATGAATATGAGGTTCTATAAAACCAGGCAAAATATATTTTCCAGAAACATCCATAACTTTGGTTTCCTTAGTTACAGAAGTTGAATAATCATCGAATAAACCTACAATTCTATGCCCTTTTATAACAACATCACCTTTTTTAAAGAGTCCTGATTTCACATCATAAACTGTTCCGTTTTTTAAAATCAAATCGGGTGCAGTTTTACCCAGTGAGTAGCTAATACTCTGTTGATAGCAGTCGTCCATTTTTATATCCAATCTTTATTTATAACAGAAATTATTCTGTAAAATTATTAAATTATATTTGAATTTAATATAGCTACTATATTAATAAATTTCTCATATCTACAGAAAATATATTTTATAAGAATAAATACTGAAACAAGATATTAATTAATCAACTTTGCTCTTGCGAGTATACAGCACTATTTTTCTATGTCATTCAACGCAATGAATTCTGAAATTTAAACTATGGAAGAATTAAATCAATTAAGCTAAAATATAATTAAAAATTATTTAAAAAAACTTTAACCTTTAAATGTCCTATAGTATCTTTGACAAAATTCTGATTCTTTGTTCAGGAATAGTAAATATTCTTGCTTTAGCAGCATACACCATTAACACACTTGCTGATCGTAGCTACATTCCATATTCTGAATATTATATGAATGTCTCAGTTCGCAATGTAGATATAAATCTTTCTTATTTTTGTTCTGTAAGTTTATTAATCCTTCTGTTTTATATAATAAAAGGGATATACAATGCCATAAAAAGAAAATGTAATATTTATTTCTTTCTAATATCTCTAGTATGCATTATACCGTTTTTATGTGTATATAATCCTTTTTTTGCAGTTTATTCACATAAAATTCATATTGAATCTGATGTATTTTTATGGAATACGGTCCACTTTATAGGAATAGTTCTCACAATAACTTTTATTTTTAAAATATTTAAATCGAATACATAATTGTTACAAGCAACTTTTATACTAAAACTCACGGTCTAAATACTTTTTAACATCAGGAATATTTTGAATAAATTTTTTGTATAAATCACTACCAAATTAGTCTACTTATAAATCTTTTATAATACTAAAAACACCTATAAGATACTTTTCCTGTACAATCTAAATATTATTTATCCTTCTTCTTATTTAATCATTGAATATACTTTATCTATAATTATATTAAAAAGTCTACTAAAAATGTCGACTTATAGTTAGTTTAAAATATTTAGTGATAGGAGATTTTATGAAAAACAAACCATGCTGTGACAGAATCAATGGACTTGCCAGTTTAATAGGAAATACACCACTACTTGAGATTTCTTTTGAGTACAAAGGTTCACAAAGAAAAATTTATGCCAAGGCAGAAAACCTGAATATGACCGGCAGCATAAAAGACAGAATGGCTTTCCATATCTTAAAGCAGGGATATATCAGAGGAAATTTAAATCCTGGTGATCTGGTCATAGAAGCTACAAGCGGCAATACAGGTATAGCTTTCTCCGCAATTGCTAAAGCATTAGGTCATCCAGTTACAATTTTTATGCCTGACTGGATGAGCACTGAAAGAAAAAACCTTATCCAAAGCCTAGGTGCAGATATAGTTTTGATCAGCAAAGAAGAAGGCGGATTCAAAGGAAGTATTGAAAGAGCTGAAGAACTTGCAAAAGCAAATAAAAATTCATTTCTCCCACGTCAATTTTCAAATGAAGATAATATCCAGGCACACTTTGAAACAACAGGACCTGAAATCTGGTGGCAAATAAGATACAGAAACCTTATCCCTGATGCATTGGTCGCAGGTGTAGGTACAGGAGGAACAATAATGGGTGTAGGGCGTTATCTGAAAGAGAAAAATCCTGACATGAAACTATATCCTCTGGAACCTTCGAACTCCCCTACTCTAACAACTGGTTATAAGGTAGGAAAGCATAGAATACAGGGTATTTCTGATGAATTTATTCCACCAATAGTACATTTGGACGAACTTGATCATGTAATAAGCGTTTATGACGGCGATTCAATTATAATGGCTAGAAAACTTGCGGCAGAACTTGGTTTAGGAGTTGGTATTTCTTCAGGAGCAAACTTCTTAGGTGCATTAATAGCACAGGAAGAATTAGGCACAGACAAAACAATTGTTACTGTTTTCCCTGATGACAATAAAAAATATCTAAGTACTGATCTACTTAGACATGAACCTGTAAAAGATGGTTTCCTTTCAACTGACATAAAACTGCTTTCAGTAAAAGCATTTAAACGTGTATGTGATACATGCTGTGACCCGGATATATGTCTTAATGGTTGTTCTGATGATTCAGAGGTTCACAAAGTAGATGATACACAAATACCTGAGTGCCCAAGAAGGAAATAAATAACAAAATTATTTTTAAAAGCAGGTCAAATTGTTTTGACCTGCTTTTTTATGCAATAGAACTAATAAATTCTACAAATCAGGCAATATTTATTATCTTAATAATTCTTTCTCTATTTCAGTAAACTGTTCTTTTGTGATTTCACCTTTAGCAAATCTTTCTTTTAAGATAGTTATTGAATTATCATTTCTCTTAGAATAATTTCCAGCTTTATTGGTACTATTTCTAAAAAATTTTATCACTATACAAAGTATGATTATTAGAAATATAAACGTAATTACAGGCATAAGCGGAAAATAATTCCACATATGAAAAAAACCATGGTGCATAATAAGATCTCCTTAATTTTAGATTTAATTTAATCGTGTATCTTTTTAATTTTAATATTTTTTAAGCTTATCAGTATAGACTTAAATCATTGGTAATTTTTAAATATACTTTCCCTTTCATTTATAATTTGTTTGTTTATTTAAAAATTATATTAAGCAATTTGTGTGCCATAAATAGAATTTTTTTCTACAACTCGAGAGTATGGCAAAAATGAGGTAAGAATTTTATGTATTATTAAAGATATGTTTTATAGAATCATAAAATATAAATAGAGTTGATAATATGCCTGGGAATAATATAGCCAATATTATTCACTAAATGAGAAAAAAGTTCCCAGCACAAAAGAATATAAAAATGGCATATTATAATAAAGCTAGAATCTTATTTTTCTTCCCAAAACTCAATTCTATTTCCTTCAGGATCATAAATATATAAAACAGTAGCTCCCCAGGAATGAACTTTTATCTCCGGTGTTTCAACTCCTCTATTTATCAAAAACTCTCTCTGTGTATTTAAATCGTCTATTTTAAAGGATAAAGTAGTTCCGTTACCGAAATTGCTTTTTACTGATGCCCGACTTTCATCAGCAACACTCAGTCTGCTTGAATCATTCAGTATAAACTCTACAAACCAGTCATTTTTGAAGTTAATTTCCAGACCAATTTTTTTCGAATAAAAGTCAACTGCTTTCTGCCAGTTTTTACAATATAAGATAAAATTACTTATAATTATTTTATTACTCATTTTTTCATCCTAATACTCTTTATAAAATTCTATCTCAATGGATAAAAGCCAGGAATGGCGATATAACAAGCAGAATACCTGTGATAATCACAATAATTGGAATTATCCCTCGATACTGCTTTAGTTTTTCTGATTTATATACAAGAATAACGGGGATAAAACATCCAATAATACCGAAGATTGGACTGCATATGCTGGTAAAATAAAGAATTGGAGTGTTAATAATAATGGCAACCCAGGCAATCAGAATAATAAATACTATTATTCCTGCAGAAACTTTTTTTACATTTACCTGTTTTTTAGGTATTTTTTTCTTGACAAAAATATTCATATAAAGGCCAAAACAGGCTTCATGAAATGCCAGTATAACTCCAAAAAAAGATGTCATTATGGCAAAAATATCCAATGCTACCCCCATCAATTTCAATGTAATTCCAGGAAAGACTTTAGCAATAATTGCAAGAAAAGAAATATTTTCATTAAAAGCTTTTACAGCTTCATGGTGCACTACCGAAAGAGTACATGAAAATGCAAAAAAGAAAACAATACTTCCGAGCAATAGAAAAGATGTATTCATTATCTTTAATGATTTTTTCCTTGTTAATTCTACATCTTCATATCTTGCTCTCATAGCAATAACCATTGGGCTCAGTGATTGCAGAAAAAGAATAGAGGTCATTGCAAAAGGCAGTGTCACTATAACGCTTTTAGTCGTTTTGAGAGCAGATACCATTTCCATAATATGATAAGCTCTCCACTGCGGAATCATCATTATCCCGAGAACAATTAGAATCAATAGAATAATAACAACAAGTGTTTTTGAAAGCCTAAATAGGAGTTTCTCACTTTTGAATGCTAAGAACACCAGAAATATGACGACTCCTAATCCATATATATAATATTTGGACAACACAACAGGCGTAATACCATAAGTGTACAAATATGAAGCACTGTCATTTGTAAGTGTTTGGCTATAAACAAAAACCCAGATAATTAACATGATAAAGTAGATAAAACCGAGGATAACGCCCCATTTTCTACCTAAATATTCGGAAATAATAGTTGGATAGTCTTCACAGGCTCTGGCAGAAGCCAGAGTATTAATAAAAAGTCTTTGAAATAAATAAAGGGCAGGATAAGCCAATACAATTGCAATAAGAAAAATCCAGAACCCTACAAGCCCAGCTTGAAGAGGTAAAAATACAATCCCGGCACCGATACCCATCCCAATATTCAAGGTGACCCATCCCCAGTCGTTTGCATTCAATTTTATTCTCTTGCTGCTATTGTCAGCTTGTTTTACTTTATTCATAATTTATAATTATCCAAATTTAATATTTAGTGAAATTTTAGAAAAGATGTAATTTATTTAAAGTATTGTCGTTACTTTACAAGCTCAATCGAACTAATAAACATTATTCAATTATATATGATTATCAAATATCTTGAAATAGGCCTCACTGCATTTAAATTATTTAATATCATTAAATAATTTTATAATCGGAAACTTTATATGCCTAGCGTATTAAAAATAGTAGAAAACACTGGTTTAACATATGAACAGAAAGTTGTCTCTCTTGCCCAACATGCCGAAAACAGCATAACCCCTATAGATTTGACTTTTTCTGAAAGAAAACTAATCACAGACAATATAATATGTACTATGAATGAGGGTAATGCTCCTTACAGGCCAAGATATATTGTTGCTGATTTTGATAAACTAATGAAACATGGCTGTAAATTCTTAGGTCTCAATCCTCCATCTGATATCTGGGAAGCTACAAACAGTCTGCTTATTTTTTATAAACATATCCCATCAATAACAACTATGCCCGTTTATATAGGCAATATAGATAAACTGTTAAACAGATTTATTATTGATGAGGAAGAAGCTTATAAAGCTATTAGGCTTTTTCTTCTTCACATTGATAAAACTATTACAGATTCTTTCTGCCACTCCAACTTAGGCCCAGAAGAAACTAAAGCAGGGAACATTATACTCAGAGTCGCAAAAGAACTTAATTTACCTACACCAAATATTACTTTAAAATACAATAATAAAACAAGCGATGAATTTGCAGTTAACGCAATAAACAGTGCACTGATTACAGCAAAACCCAGCTTTGCCAATGATAATATTTTCCACAAAAATTTTAACAGTGATTACGCAATAGCAAGCTGCTATAATGGTCTGAGAGTAGGAGGTGGCAGCCATACACTTGTTAGGGTGCTTTTAAATAAACTTGCTAAATCATCAATATCAATTAATGATTTTATGGAAAATAAACTCCCTGAACTTATTGACAACATGTCATCTTTAATGGATAAGAGAGTGAAATTTATTGTTGAAGAATCGCGTTTCTTTGAAAATAATTTTCTCGTAGAAGAAGGTTTTATAAATTTAGCTAATTTCACTGCGATGTTTGGACTAGTAGGACTTGCTGAATGTGTGAATATTCTTACTGAAGATAAAGAAAAAAGATTTGGACATGATGAAAAAGCAAATGAATTAGGACTTAAGATAATACAGACAATTGATGAATTGATAAATAATCATACTGCACCTTATTGTCAAGGCAGCAATAACAGATATCTACTACATGCTCAGGTTGGTATCAGCAGTGATTACAATACAACCCCGGGTTGTAGGATCCCCATCGGTGAAGAACCAATGCTTTATGATCATATTCTTCAATCAGCTCCGTTTCATAAATATTTCCCTTCAGGAATTGGAGATATATTCGTGTTTGACAAAATGTACAAAAAAAATCCTGAAGCTTTACTGGATATAATTAAAGGTAGTTTTTCTAACGGACTTCGTTATTTTTCACTATATTCTGATGACTCTGATGTTGTACGAATTTCAGGTTATCTTGTTAAAAAATCAGAAATCGAAAAACTTGATAATAACAAATCTGTTCTCAGAGATACAACCTGTCTTGGACAAAATGCCAGAGAAAGCCTTAATGTAATGAATAGAAAAATCAGAAAACAATAATACCATTTATGGCAAATTTATCAGTAAATAAAATCATTCCTTTTTCCAATGTAGACAGCCCCGGTAACCGTTTTGCAGTATTTCTTCAGGGGTGTAATTTAAACTGCTCCTACTGCCATAACCCTGAAACGTTAAACAAATGCAACTCATGCGGGCAATGCATCAAAGTCTGTAAAACCTGTGCTGTAAAATTAATAAAAGGCAAAATTCAATACAGATCAAAATACTGTATCGACTGTGATTTATGTGTTAATGCCTGCCCTAACAACTCTTCTCCCAAGACAATTAATTATTCAATAGATGATATTTTGAAAAAAATAGAACGATATAATAAATTTATATCAGGTATAACGGTTAGCGGCGGTGAATGTACTTTACAATACTTTCAGATAACTGAACTGTATAAACTTATTAAGAATGAATACCCAAATTTAACTTTAGCTGTAGATACTAACGGTTTATTCAATATAGATGATATAAAGAAACTCATAGATATTACTGATTTCTTTATTTATGATATTAAAGCAATTAACAACAATGAGCACAAAAATCTAACCGGATCTGAAAATAAAATAATAATTGAAAATTTTAAGGCATTGCTAAAACTAAAGAAAATATATGAAGTTAGAACTGTAATATGCCCTCCCCTTATCAATTGTGAAAAAACAGTTACAGAAACAGCAAAAATATTAAATTGTTCAGATATAAATTATAAACTGATAAAATATCGTCCAATGGGTGTCAGAAGAAATATTTGTACAGCAGAGACTCCCTCTGATGAATTTATGCTTAAATTGTCCAATTTAGCAAAAAAATATCATGATAAAACAGTTCTATCTTAACTATAATACTCCAGCAGCTTTAAAACCGTCAACAATAAATTGAACAGATAGAGAAGCTAATAATACTCCAACAAGTCTTTTTATAATATTGATACCCGATTTACCTATAGCCCGCTTAATATTACTTGAAAGCATAAAGCATATGAATGCAACGATATAGATAATTGCTGCTGCAATTGATATAGATATATTGGATATTACATCTCCACTTGTATTTGAAAACAGTAGAATAGTCATGGTTAAAACCCCAGGTCCGGCCATGAGAGGAATAGTAAGAGGATAGACAGAAATATCATCTTCATGTCCTTTTCTGCCACCTGTATTCTCATCTTCAGGTTTTACAATCATATGGAATGCTGTATAAAAAAGTAAAAATCCTCCTGCAATTTTAAAAGAGTATATATGAATTCCCAAACTCGATAATAATTTGTTACCGAAAAATCCGAAAAGAAGAATAATAATGTAAGATAAAATAACTGCCTTTAACGCCATTATTTTCTTATATGTTTTTGATTTCCCATCAGTTAAAGCGGAAAAAATCAGAGATATACCCAATGGATCAATTATGATAAAATATGCCATCAGAGAATTTAAAAAAATTTCAATATTCATTTACACATATACTCTTCTTTATATAAAATTATTAATATATTTTTCAACACACTTCAGCAAGCATAAAATTATTGCTTAATAAAACATTTTAACACTCATTTCTGTTATATAAAGCATTCAATACATATTTTATACTAACTGGACAGTTTAATTTTCTTTGCTAATCCTATTGGTCTCCATACACCACCATAGATTTCATCATCTGTACCAATACTGAATTTACTTTTCGGTATCAAATCTGCAGGAGCAGCTAAAGCCTCTATTTTTAATCCATTGATTAAAAGTCCATTATCATATTCTGAATTAGGAATAAACTGCACTGTCCCCATCTGTATTATTATTTTCCCAGGAGAATAAATTTCAGAAACAAAAGGACCTAAATCACCTGAATCAACTGTAGAAACAGCCCATAATTTATAAGCAGTATCACTTTCTTTGACAATATACAAATCACTGCAGTCTCTGTCGCCAAGCAGAGTTTTTACAACCAAAGTACTTTCTCCCATTTTTTTAAAGGTATTATTATTAAAATTAACTTCTCCCCAAATAATACTTGCAAGCTTTCCTTTTTCAGCTTTTCCGCGGGTGGTATAGATCAAAACAGTTTTTTTATTAAAAGAAATGCAGCCCATACCTTCATTCTGATATGCACTAGGAGTTGAACCTTTTCTGTCCAGCGTTACTTCATAAATTCTCAAAACATTTAAAACTTCTGCTTTCCATTCTTTATCATTTTTGAAGAGCTTAATTCTAAAAACACGACCGAACTTATGCTTATAATAACCTGATTCTGCAACAAGGTATTCATTTTTTGTACCAGAGATACCGCAAACTGCCTCTAAATCACTGGGGGTACCCTCTTTGTCTTTCCAGTTATTTACTTCTACAGGCTGGTAATTAATCCTGTTTTTTAAAATTGTTACTATTCCAAGTCGATTTCCTTTCTGAATAGGGTTTTTTAGATCTCTGACAATAAGAAAGCTATTATCATTTATTTTAGTCATACCGCTTATACCTGGAATACTATCTAAAGCAAAAAGAGAGATTATTCCAATAAAAAAAATTGAGATACACAACACCGTTTTTATCATATCCTATCACCCATTTTTATTTAACCTTTCAAAAAATAAAGTAAAAATACACTTTACATTGATTATATCTATTTCTAATCCTTTATAATATGATAATATTTAGCTTTCTTATCTGATAAATGAGATCTATTGATTAAGCTTTTATAATTTCTTACATTAATTTTCCTTGTTACACCATGTGAAGGTTTAATTTTAACTAAATCGTGAAAGACCATTTTCTCAGTTTTTTCTCCTGAAAATGGTTTAACTCTCTTCTTAATTAAGGCTGACTCAGTTTTTTGAATAACCACCAGTTTTTTGTGCTCATACCTCATAACTCCAAAAACTGCCTGAATAATTATATACACCCCTAAACTTAAAATAATAAAAACAAATATTATATTATAGATTACTGACTTCTTGTATTTCGTTTTAGAATATTCTATTCTGCAATTATCACAGCATATACAGTCAATATCATCTTGATAAACTCCTAAATCACATTTACCTATTTTCACTCTGGGTTTGAGTATCTTAATAAATGAGAAGGAACTAATTAATGAGAGGAAAGCACCTGTCGGGCAGATACATCTACACCAAAGTCTTTTGTAAAAGAGAGATACAAATAATATAATAATAATTAAAAACCAAATATCACCTGTTCTTGTCGGCACAAATACATAAATTAAGGGATCTGGTTGTGATGCCAGGTTTTTACCATAAACAAAAAATAAAACAATAAGAAACAGCAAAATTATATATTTTACAATTTTTAAGCATGACCATACTTTTCTATTGATATAATATGTAACCTTATCTGCTCTGATAAGTTTAAGTAGAAAGATAAAAAATTTAAATATTATTTCCTGCAATGCTCCAAACGGGCAGACATAGCCGCAATAAATATTTCCAAATAAAAAAACTAATATAGGCACAATCAAAATTAATGCTGCAGCAGAAACAAACGTTATCCAAGTATATTTTGCAGATAATAAATTAAATATATGATCACTGGAATATTGTAAATTATAAATAATTCCTAAAACAAATAAGCAGACTAATAAATAAATATTTTTGATATATGATTTAGGCCTTAAACGTATAAATATAGCAATAATAGTAAAGATTATGAAAATAATAATACTGAAATGTATTTTAGTATTATCATATTGAAATTCTGCCCCCCTCGCTTTTTTTTCAAGAATATGCAGCGAAAAGTTCTGTATTGATTCATTAAGATTTTTAGATATTGTAACCGAACTTGCAGTAGCTCCTGTGACTGCATTGATTATTGGAGTCTGAGTACCTTCTGTATTATTCTGATTAATAAAAATTGATTTATTTTTCAGCGCTATATCTAAATATTTAGGTGTTTCATCTGAATTCAGGATTACAAAATTCTTAAGGTTACCATTTTTACCTGTAAATGATAGTAAATTTATAGGTCCGGCATATCCCATCCGGTCATTTGAAAAATCAGATGAGCTAAAAACATAACCTGAATGTAGTCCGGCTTCTGTAAATATTTCATAGTAAGTAATATTTCTATTATTGATAATAATATTTTTAACAGTGAATTTGTGACCGCTACCTGCCAATTCTACAAGTTGGGCATGATTCAACTTCCAATCTGTTTTTAGTTTGCCTGTGCCATAATTCCATAAATAACTAATAAAAACTGCTATCAAAACAATAGACCATATATAAATACTGATTGTACGTAAAATAATTTTAATTCCGGATTCATTACTATCGTATTGTTTATTTTTTAAAATCATTGAATGCAAAAAAACAACAGACAGCAAAATAACCATTACTAATATAGAATAATTTAATCCCAATATAGGAATCAGAATTATAGAAAATAAAATACTCCCTAAAGCACCGCCAAAATGATCCAGTAGTTCAAGCTTTGAAGCTGATTTTATTGAACTTATTTTTCGTTTTCTAAAATAAATGGCAGCTAAAGGGATAAAGAAACCGGTTAACAAACCTGCAATAAGAAAATAAAGACTATAGATAAAAATAGTAACAGGTGGTTTTAAGTACACTAAAGTTAAAAATAATATCATCAGACAAGAAGCCAGAGTATATTTCATATTATACACACTGCTAAATTTATCAGAATAAAAAGATATCAATAAACCCCCGATAAATAATCCCAGCATAAAAAGTGCTGTAATAAAACCAAAGTACAAAAATAAAGAACCAAATGTGACCTGAAACAAAAACATCAGCAAAACAGTTATTCCCATCCCGAGTATTGCTGAAACTAATACAGCAAAATAAATATCGGCGTTCTGCGGTCCGGAACAACTGTTCTCTGTTCTATTTCCATAATAATAGAAATAAAAGATCCTTATTATAAAATATAAAATAATACAGAATAATATTATGGTAAATAAATTTTTTATTAGCTTATCCAAAGAATTTTCAGAAAAGCTGTAATTACTCAATTTTTTAATAGAGTACAAAAGTGTATAAAGATATGATTTAGGATTATTGTCGGAATTCAACAGTAATCCAGGTGATTTGTTTCTGATAACATTCCTATATTTCAACAATTGAAAATCTAATCTATTTTTATTGTATACAGACGATATCCTATTAAAGTTGTAATACTTTCTCAAGTCTTTTAATTTAGAGAGTCTTACTGCAAGAATTTCCGGATTACTGGTAATAACATTTCTAGCTTCAGCAACAAAAAAACAACTAAGATTACCCGGTTTCAATGCTATATTACTGAACACCTGCTTCAATGTATAATAAAGAGAACCCCCTATATAACTAAGTTCAGTTCCTAGAAAGTTTTCTCCTCCAGGAAATGTAATGCCTGCAATACCAGTATTTGTCAATGCATTCTTTATTGAAGTGAAAAATTCAAGAGTATAATATCTGTTAGCAATTAAATTTGAAGGTTCCTGCAGATATAAAATTACCATATCATATCTGTTTTTACCAGAATTCAGATAAGATCTTACATCTTCATCTGGTATAATAAGTTTATTATTTTTAATTAAATATTTTTCAGGAACTACTTTTATTAATTTTTTAGAATATTCAAGATCTGTATCAAACCATGTAATTTTTTTTATCTGAGGAAGTTTACTGAAAGATCTGCAGATAGAGTAAGAACCGGGCCCGATAACAAGGATATTTTCAGCGTCAGGTTTCTGTGCTAAAAAACTGGCAGCAAACTCTACGGAACTGTCAGAATCCGGAAGAACTTCATAAGTAGAATTCCATGCAATTACAATAAACTGATCCTTATAAGAACCATATAAATATTTTGCCTGGGATGTAGTGATATTCCCTTCTAAATTTCCACCATGAAGTAAACTAGTCCATAGGTTTTCATTATTTAATTTTGTCCAAAATTCACTATATCCTAAAGATATAAACAAAATACCTATTATAAAAATCACAGATATCAGGACTCTTCCGAGGATAATAATAGCAGAACATCTATTATTGAATAAACTGAATAGTGAGGACAGTATAAGAATTAATGATGATAATAGAAAAATATTGTGTTCAGATATATTATTAAATAATAAAACTGTAACAAATAGAGCACCAACGAAACTGCCCAATGCCTCACATAAATACACTCTGATTACAGGAATTTTACAATCGATAATCCATTTGCTTCCTATAACAAAAAGAAAACCTGTAAGTAGACTTATAGGAGCATTAAATAGTATAATATATGAAATAAGAGTTTGAATGGAAAGCAGTTCAAATGATTTAGTTCCAAGCATTCCCTGTGCATTTAAAAGTAAATAGTCCTGAATTAAAAAAGCAGGAATATAGATCAATATTAATAACCAGAAATAATCTGCCAATTTAGAAGAAATATGAATTCTAGCTATTAATGCTCCTGCACAAACCCAAATCAACCATGAAAAGAAAAATATGCCGATAGAGAGTTCATTCCCGTCAAAAGTAACCAGGAAAGTACGAAACAGGAGCGTTTGGGCAAGAATTCCAAAAAAACCCAGGCAAGCAAGAGAAAAAAACCTGGAATACAAACGTATATTCATATTGTTTTATTACACTGGTTCTGATTGAGTTTAAAGTACAAAACTACATTTCTTATTGTTAATACGCAATCTACTAGCAAACAGGTATTATTACCTGCTCAGGAATTATTCTATATTTAAAATACTTATGAATAAATTCAATAAATCAGGTTCAAATATCAAATTATTATTTAATGTTATGTTCGTTAAAAACAATCCCCTGAAAAACCGTAAACTTAGCATTTGGATTCTTCCAAGCACTACCTGATAGGCCTGCTTTACGTGATAAATGAGTTAAAGTTTCTGCTAAATCCCACCCTTGTTCAGGTGCTACCTGAGGCAGAAAAACAGCAAAATGACCATTTTCTTCAATTGTCATACCGTCTTTTCCAATAACGATATCCTTGTATGAATCAACAGGTTTTGGCGGTGTTAACGCAGATATTTCAAATTCCAAATGAGGAAGGTCTTTTTTGGTAACCGGATGAAACCGGTAATCATTTACAGCTGCATTAATAGCCTGTTCAATAACTGCTTCATAAATAGCTCTTCTCGGGATTATCTCGCCTATGCAACCTCGAAGTCTACCATTTTCATGAAGAGTTACAAACGCTCCCATTTTCTGTTTCATTTGAGAAGTAATTTTAATTCCAAGCTTTTCAGGTGTTGGTTTACTATGATGTTCAAAATAATATGCAACACTATCCCTAGCTAGTTTCAATAATGTTTTTTTTGTTTCATCGCTTAAAATTTCACTTTCCTGCTTATTCTGATTATTCATCTTTTTCTCTTTCTTGTTAATAGTACTAATTTTTTCCCATTTACCAGTAAATGCTATTGATGCATAGCTTACACAATTCTTATAGTCACCAGTCACTGCACCTGATGTTGAATAGTTCAGCAGAGTGCTTTTCGTATCTGGAGGCAGCATTGCAAGTAAAACTGCTATTGCGTTTTTCCCACATACTGTATTTTCAGTTTTATTAATATATTTAATAAAACCGTTAAAATTTATCGCTTTTATCTGCTCAATACCTTTCATATCAAGCTTTTTAATCATTTCAGGTGTCTTATCATTTAATGGAAAGGGCATATATCGATAGCTGAATCCATAATGTGTAAAATCAGAACTTGCAATAACCAAAGTATTTTCATCAATCATATTTCTCAGCTTTTTTCCAATTTCCAATGCTGTATTTTTATCTAAATGTCCAACCAATATTGGTACAAGTTTAAATTTGCCTAAAGCACTCTGCAAAAGAGGAACTTCTATCTGTACACTATGTTCAACATTATGAAGCCTGAGCTGACTACTTGCCTGCGGCAGCCTTTCAACTTCTTTTATAAACTTAGTATCCAATTTTACTTTACCGAGAGGTGTTTGATAATATTCTAAATTCGGAACACTAATTTTATTATATAAATAAGAATAATGAGAAGGTCCTATAATAATGATTCTGCTAAATTTTCTACCTTGAATTTCTTTAATACCGTAAGCTGCAGTTAGACCTGAATAAATATACCCTGCATGAGGAAGTATCAGAGCAATAACATTTTTAAGTTTCCTCTCTTTAACATTATCAAAATAACTATTGAGCTGTTTTTTTAAAATATCAGGTTTATCTGTGTACCATTTGCCGGCAAGCTGAGAATTTAATGTGCGGGCTCCGAATATTGATCCACTAAAAAATAGAAGAAATATCAAAACTAAAAATTTTTTCATCCAAGCCATTTTCCTTTTTTCATTATTTCATTACCGTTTATTAATCTAATCTTACCGGGGTACTTACCATTTTTTACAGCATTCAATACACTGATCGGGAGTTTTTGTGCATAAGTGATAAATTTACTGAAATAAATAAATATTATTCCTGAAAATATTATTTTTAAAAATTTTCGCCGTTTCATGCTGTATAAAATTTACTTTGAGTTAAATATTCAGTCCGACCAATCCATCTATCTTTGTCTTTTATTTTCAAACGATATTGAATCAGAATTACCTCTTTTTTCAGATTTTTTATATGAAATAATTTCTCTGCATAATTTTATATATTCAAGATATTTTTCCACAGGGTAAAGAGAATGATCAATATTAGGTATATTTTCGTACACATCAGGTTTTATATCGGTTACGATTAATACCTTATCAATTGTGATTTTACTCCCGGCATTATACTTCTTACCTTTTAAATCCAAATCAACATATAAATTCTGCTGGCTTATTCCATAGGTTCTATCTTTAACAATTGCCCTGGTAACTACAATTCCTCTATTTCCGGGCTTGTGTGCTACAACGATAAAAGGATCAACAAATTTTACCAGAACATTTTCTCTAGGTATTTGGCTGTTTTCATTTAGATGATACACTTTCTGCTCATTATGTATATATAAAGTTCTTATCAGCAGCAAGACTATAGGATTTAATGTTTTATCCAGTTCTGCCTTTTTTCTATTAAGTTCATTTAGTTTATCACTTCTGGATGAAGCAGTTAAAAAGCTGCAGGATAAAAAAATGGCACTAGTAATTATTATAAAAGTTTTCAAATTATCTCACCTTGTTTTATATAACAATATTAAACTAAACTGTATTTCAATCATTAACTAATTTTCTAAATTTAACAATTATCACATCCAATCGGCATCATCTACCAAATACCATAAATTATAGTTCCACAGAAAGGACATTTACCATCTTTAATTATATTTTTTTTAACTATATACCCTATTCTTTCAACTAGAAGAGATTTGCACTTTGGACAAAACGTATTTTCAAAATTTCTTCCGGCAACATTTCCAATGTACACATACTGCATCCCCAGTGACTCAGCAATTTCTTTAGCTTTTCTTAAAGTACTGACAGAAGTGGGAGGCAAATTACGCATTCTGTACTGTGGAGAAAAACGAGAAAAATGAAGAGGTATTTCTTTTCCGAGATTTTCTTTTACCCATCTACATAAATTAGTAATATCCTTGTCACTGTCATTAAGAGTAGGCAACAGTAAATTCGTTACCTCAATATGAATCTCAGCATTACGCATTATTACAAGAGAGTTAAGGACTGGTTTCAGTGTAGCAGAGCATACATTTTGATAAAATTCATTTGAAAATGCCTTTAAATCTACGTTAGCAGCATCGGTATACTTACATAATTCTTTTAAAGGCTTAGGATTGAAATAACCGGCAGTAACTAAAACATTTCGCTTATTTTTTTTTCTTACTTCTATAGATGAGTCCAGAGCATATTCATAAAAAACAGATGGATCAGTATATGTATATGCAGTAGATTCACATCTATATTTCTCCATTAATTCAGCCACCTGTTCAGGTAGTACTTTATAAGCAGGCACCTTAACCGGAGGCTGTTGTGAAATTTCCCAGTTCTGACAATTTTTACAATGAAGATTACATCCAACCGTAGCAATCGAAAAAACATCACTTCCAGGTAAAAAGTGAAATAACGGTTTTTTCTCGATGGGATCTACATGCAATGCACAGGGATGTCCGTATGTTACAGCAATAAGTTCGCCGTCTATGTTAACTCTTATTCGGCAATCTCCGCTTTCACCGGGAGCTATCAGACAATACCTAGGACATAATTCACATTGTATTTTATACATGATCAGTGCAGATAAATAAGCTATTCAAAGTTAAAAAAAAATCTCTCGGTAATTTTCAGTCAATATTAGCTTGTATAACTTCCAATTTCCATATAGTATTCTCGATTTAAATGATATTATATAAACTGCCTGATTTCTATTAACGATTCTGAACTATTTAATAGAATATGTATTTATCACACATTATATAATTGGTCATTACAGTTCAGCTGAGAGAAAACAAATCACTTGAACTTATTTGTAATAACCAAATATATGATGCGATTTAACTATAGTTAACTAAACAGACACACAAAACTCCTATAAAAATATTATAGAAGTTTCTACAATTTAACTATAAAATAAATAATTAAAACTCAGCATTTCTCGGGGTGCGCGGAAAAGGTATAACGTCACGGATATTCTGCATACCAGTACAAAACTGAACCATTCTTCCAAATCCTAAACCAAAACCTGAATGAGGAACTGAACCGAATTTTCTTAAGTCCAGATACCACCAGAAATCCTTAGGATCCTGACCCAATTCTTTGATTCTTTCAATAAGAACATCATATCTTTCTTCTCTCTGGCTTCCTCCGATAATTTCGCCAACTCCCGGCACTAAGACATCCATGGCAGCGACTGTTTTATTATCATCATTCACACGCATGTAGAAAGCTTTAATCTCTTTAGGATAATCAACTACAACAACCGGTGCTTTAAAATGCACTTCAGTTAAATATCTTTCGTGCTCTGACTGTAAATCAGCTCCCCATGAAGGTACAAATTCAAATTTTGCATCTGCTTTAGATAAAATTTCAATTGCTTCTGTATAACTGATTCTTTCAAAGGTACTGTTAGCAATATTAGTTAAATTTTCTATTAATCCCTTTGAAATTCTCTTGTCAAAAAATTTCAAATCTTCCATACAATTGTCAAGTACGGATTTCATTAAGTATTTTATATAGTCTTCAGCTAAATCTGCATCATCAGAAAGATCGGCAAAAGCCATTTCAGGTTCAATCATCCAGAACTCAGATAGATGGCGCCTTGTGTTTGAATTTTCAGCTCTGAATGTTGGTCCAAAAGTATAGACATTACCTAAAGCTGAAGCATATGTCTCTGCTTCCAGCTGCCCACTGACAGTTAAACTTGCAGGCCTTGCAAAAAAATCTTGGTTATAATCAATTTTATCATTATCAGTTTTAGGTAACTTATCAAGGTTTAAGGTTGTTACCTGAAACATTTCACCAGCACCTTCACAATCACTGCATGTAATAATAGGAGCATGGAAATAATAAAAACCGCGTTCATGATAAAATTTATGTGTTGCGTAGGCCAGCTGATCTCTAACTCTGGCAACAGCACCAAAACTGTTGGTTCTTACTCTTAAATGTGCAAGTTCACGGAGCCTTTCAAATGAAATTCTCTGTTTCTGAAGAGGATAATCTTCCGGCTTGCAATATCCGAGAACTTTTATTTGCTCTGCTTGAATCTCTACACTCTGACCACCGCCTGGAGATTTTACAAGTTTACCTTTAACTGAGATAGAACTGCCCGGAAACAGTTTTGTAATTTCTGATTTGTAATTCTCGAGTTCTGCGTCTGCCAATATCTGTAAATTAGCAAAACATGATCCGTCATTTAATTCTATAAATGAAAATCCACCTTTTGAATCTCTCCTGGTTCTTACCCAGCCGGCTACATTAACAGAACTGTCATAATCTGTTGACTGCAGTACATTTTTGATATACTCTCTCTTCATTTCGTATCTCCTAAAATATAAAATAAAATCAATTCACATAATATAAACAGTAATTATGAATTTAAAACTTTTTTACAAAGATTAGGAAGCCTAATTAATTAAGAATTATTAAGATTATAATAGCTTATAGTTGAATGATAAAAATAAAATGCCTTTATGAAAAAACTATTCCATAAAGACATTTAGTAAGCAACAATTAATTTATAGTAAAACTCAACTAGTCTTCTGCTGATAATTTACAGATATTGCAGCTTCGACAGCTTAACTGTAGTGGGATAATATTTTTTTTGCCTTTCTTTCTGGCTCTTTTCATATTTAAATAATTCATCCCAGCCAGAAATAATCCTAAAATGATAAAAGCTCCGGGGGCAAAGTTTGTAAGCATAAAGTCACGGGTCCAGCCCGGTATAAATTTAATTGTAAAGATAGTACCTCCCATCAAAAATTCTCTGGCTAACCCAAGAGCAACTAATGCAAGGGTGAAACCTACTCCCATACCAATAGCGTCTGCCAAAGACTTGATAACGCTGTTTTTCGAAGCAAAAGCCTCTGCCCGTCCTAAAACAATACAGTTAACAACAATCAGGGGTATAAATATTCCCAGTGCTTTATTCAGCTCAGGCGGAGCATAAGCCTGCATAAGAAGGTCAACTATTGTAACAAAGGTACCAATGACTATTATATAACATGGTATTCTGACTTTTTTAGGAATTAACTTCTTTATGATAGATATAACAAGATTACTTCCTATCAGCACAAACATAGTAGCAAGTCCAAGCCCTAAACCGTTTTTAGCATTGGATGTACATGCTAAAACAGGACACATCCCCAGAAGAAGTACTAAGACTGGATTTTCTTTCCAGATTCCTTTAGTAAATTCTTTAACAATACCCATAAATTACGACCTTTCAAAATACAAAAAAAATTATCACTCGATTAAATTATATAATATTTATATAGTGTTTTCAATTTAAACTAAATCCTATTCAGATTTCAACTTCATTTAATATGGATGCTGCTTTTTCAGGATTTATAACATTAACTCTCATATTTGATCCCAACTCAAAACCTCCGGGCACCATAAGTCGTGGGATAATTTTCAAATGCCAATGATAATACAACGTATCTGATAAACTGTAAGGCGGATTTCTAAAAACTAGATTGTAATCAACATTAGACAAAGCTATATAAAGTTTTTTCAGAACTTTTCTAAGACAGTCACTAAATGAAATCATTTCATGGCTATTTATTTTGTTAAAACTGCCCTGATGAGCCTTAGGATATATTTCAATTCCAAAAGGAACTGCTGCTGCATATGGAACATAAGCTGCAAAGTCATCGTTTTCATAAACAATACGTTTTCCCAACTTCAGTTCATAATTCAGCATTTTGCAATATACACATTCGCCATGCCTGTCAAAATAGTTCATAGCATCAAAAAGCAGCTGTCTCACATAACCGGGCACCACCATCATTGACACAACCTGTGAATGCGGATGTCTTTGAGAAGCACCTGAACCAGTTCCGTGGTTTTTAAACATTGTCGTTTTTAAATTTTTACCGTTATCCAGTTTTTTATATCTTCTAACATACATTTTTACAACATCAAGCACTTCCTGATCAGACATAGTTGCAAAAGTTTTATTATGCTCTGAATTTTCAATTATCAATTCATGATTTCCAGCCCTGGTATATTTATAATAAATATCATCCTGAATAAAACCATTTCTTTCAGGTATAGGATCATGATTTGAAAATATCTGGTATTTGTTTTCTATACATCTGACTCCCCCAATTCTAGCTATTTCAACAACAGGAAAGCGATTATCATTTCCTATACAAAATGGACAATTTTCATCGTATGCAGGATATTCACACTGTAGACTATTTGGATTTTTTACAATGTTTTTTCCTTCCAACCGTTCAGGAGCCATTATAACCCACTCTCCTGTATCAAGTCTCTGTCTCAACTCAGACATACATAATAATCCCAATAAAATATCATCAAAAATAAACAAAAATATTAAGCAATTATCGGTGCAGAAAGCAATATATCAGGATCCTTTGGTAAAAAAGGTTTTGAAAGCTTTACCTCAAACTCTATAGTTTCTCTGAAATCATCGATTGAATCTTTATCACTTGTAGTCAATAATTGATGCTCCACCATATTAAAAACTATATTGCCAATAGCTATTCCGTCATTAATACCCCATTCTTCAAAAACGTTAAAAGCGAGAGGGCCAAAAGTTTTTAAAGCAAAATCTTCTACACCGGCCAGAAGTTCCTTTCCAGAGATATGCCTGCTATCAGTTTTATTCTTATGTTCTTCGTGAACTTTTACTGTATAAATTACAGCATCATTTATAAACTCGTAAGCTTCAGCAGGATATCTGTCATCTTTTGATGTAATTTTGTTTACAGTAGTATAAAATTCTAATGTTTTCATTTTTCTTACATAGCGTTAATTTATAAAATTAATATCTAATTCGGGCAACCTGGAACTAAAAAATACAAATTATGAATTACAATACTGTGAAAACTAATATAAATAAACAGGAATTACAAATTGTAAACTACCAATTCTGAAATTTTAAAAATTGAACAGATCAGGAGTCTCTTTAGTTTTAAAATCTTTTTTAAAACTGGCAACCAAACTCTTCAATTCATACTCGCCTGCTATATCAATCAGTTTATCAATATCTACACTGTTAATCAGTAAATCATTTACAGTTTGAACCTCATCTATAGCAATATTCAGATCAAGACAAATTAATTTTTTATTCTTTTTAAGAATATCCTCAGATTTCTCAATTTTATCTCTTATTTTAACATTTGCAATTTGAGAGCAATTTAAAATCATATTTTCAATTGTTCCAAGCTGATTTAACAACTTTGCTGCTGTTTTAGGTCCAATACCGGCTACTCCGGGAATATTATCGGAACTGTCACCTATCAATGACAGATAGTCAACTATCTGTTCAGGCTCTACTCCGAATTTAGTCTTGACTTCCTCTATTCCTCTTTCACTGAAACCTTTAACTCGTGGAGTAGTTACCAGCATTGAAATTCTTTCATCAATAACCTGTGCAATATCCTTGTCGTTACTGATAATTTTAACACTGTAATCTTTAAACTTATCTGCAATGGTTCCCATCAGGTCATCGGCTTCATAACCCTCTTTTTCAACTATTCCCCAGCCTGAAGCTAAAATCATAGATCTGATAATTTCAATCTGTGATTTCATATCATCTGGCATGGGCGGTCTGTTGGCTTTATACTCAGGATGTATTTCTATACGATCCTTTGCTTTTCCCTTATCAAATACAAAAACACCGAATTCAGGAGAAATTTCCTTTTCCAAAGTAACAAGAAATTTCCCAATAGCATAAATTGCATTAGTAGGCTGACCTGCCTTTGTCGATAAACCTCTTACAGCATGATATCCCCTGTAAATATGCGCATAAGCATCAACCAAATATATAGTTTTATTCAACTTCAACTTCTCCGTTTTTGATTTTTTCCAATTCTTCCCATCTATTATATAATAAATCAACATCAGTTCTGTTTGATTTAAGTTCAATTTCTAGAGAATCTGCATCACTGCTATGTTTTTCAAAAAAATCAGGTTTGCAAAATATTCCTTCTATTTCAGAAATTCTTTCCTCTATTATCAGAATTTTCTCTTCAATTCCTTCTAACTCTTTTTCCTCTCTCCATTTTAACTTTCGAATTTTGTTTTTACTATCATCTCTGTCTATATTAGTTTTTGTTTTGAAATTATTATTACTCTCTTCATGTTTATTCAACCGTTCTTTTATTTTTGATGAAAAGTAGCTGTAATTACCTATAAAATATTTTATCTTATTATCATTGAAAGATAAAATACCGTTACACACTCTATCCAAGAAATATCTGTCATGACTGACAATAAGACAGCAGCCTGTAAAATGTTCAATTGCTTCTTCTAGTGCCCTCAATGAAGTCAAATCAAGATCATTTGTCGGTTCATCAAGAATCAGAAAGTTTCCTCCTTTTTTCAGTAACTTGGCAAGCAGAAGTCTTGCTTTCTCTCCTCCAGATAAATATTTAATCGGCATTCTAATTTTTTTATCTTCAAAGAGATAACGTTTCAGATATGTCCATACTGTTATTTTTTCGTTTCCAAATTTAATATGTTCAAAACCTTCGGATATTTCATCATAGACTGTATTCTCTAAATTAAGCTTACATCTTTCCTGGTCAATATAATTTATTTCAAGGCTGACAGCTCTATCTATATTTCCTTTTACAGGCTCATACTCCCCAGTAATTAATTTAAGAAAAGTTGTCTTACCAACCCCGTTAGGTCCAATCAATCCAAGTTTCATTCCCGGATTGATCATAAATTCAAAATTCTCAAAAAGAGTTCTGTCAGTGAATGAAAATCCTAAATTTGTGAACTCAATCACCTTTTCACTTAACCTGCGTGAAGGAGGAATAATCAAATCTAAATTAGTTTCCTGCTTATTGGACACTCGGGCGACCTGTTTATTGAATCTATCTATTCTGCTTTGGGACTTTGTTCCTCTTGCTTTGGGCTGCCTTTTAATCCAGTCGATCTCTCTTCGGATAAAACTTCTTCTTTTCGATTCAGCCTCGGCATTTACTTCAGCTCTTTTAGCTTTTCCCAGCAGAAAATCGGCATAAGTAGCTTTATATGAATAAAAGGTTCCACTATCAAGTTCAACAATTCTTGTTGCTACTTTATCAATGAAATATCTATCATGAGTAATAAAAATGACAGTACCGTTATATGATGTAATTAAGTTTTCAAGCCAGATAATAGATTCAATATCAAGATGGTTTGTCGGTTCATCCAGTATTAAAAGTTCAGGACTGTTAATTAATGCCCTTGCTAAGGAAACACGTCTTTTTTCGCCGCCTGACAAATTTTTAAGCAGAGCTGTTTTATGCATTATTTTTAATTTATGCATAACAGTTGAGACTCTATTCTCCAGGCTCCATCCGTCAAGAGCGGTAATCTTTGCATCAAGCAGAGCAGCTTCATTAGAAGCTGAATCAACAGTTTCAAGCTGTTTAATGTATTGAATTACTTCATCGGCACCGCTCATAACATAATCAAAAACAGTCATATCCAAATCTTCTGGAAGCTCCTGGGATAAAAAAGTTTTTGTGAGCTGTTTCTTATAAAATATATTCCCGCTTTCCAGTTTCATCTCACCGGAAATAATTTTTAAAAATGTAGATTTACCTACACCGTTTCTACCGACAAGAGATATTTTTTCTCCTTTGTGGACAGATATTTCGGCACTGCTGAAAAGTACCTGTTCACCAAAATTTAAATTTAATTCAGATATACTGAAAATAATTTGAGGGTCTTTTTTAATCATTTATTAAACCAGTTACATTTTATTATTCATAATATATTTACCTATAAAACAGAAACAGAAAAAGGCTATAGGATAAATATAAACGAATATAATATTACCAAGTAAAGTATTATACAATAAAAATAGAATGCATAAAATATAGAAACTTTGAATAATCAATAACCAAAACGGAATATCCAATTTCCAATTTTAAAATTATTCATTTAATGCTTCTATGGTAAATATTTCCCATTCATGTTTCAACTGCAAACAGCATGTTAAAATATTTTCCATATTTAATTATAATTTTTAAAATATTGGAATTCACTTACCTGATTACCTGCATAAATTAAATGCCTAAGTTTCTTAACCTTAGAGACTGAATGAAGAATAACAGATAAAAACAGTTCATAAAAATAGAGATAATTCTTTTTAAAAGAAAAAAGTTATCAATTAGAAATAGCAGTTATCACAGAAATAGTTCATGTATTTTTCAACATTATACATTTTACCAACTTCAAATTAAGTACTTAAGATGAAAAATGAAAAAACAATATTCAAGGCAGGCTTTGAAACATTTGATTTAGTGCCTGTTGAGAGAGATAATAGAATAGATTCACTAAGAGGTCTATTTTTAGTATTAATGTCTACAGGTCATTTTGGAGGGTGGATAACCGAGTATACCTGGCAATTTTATGGCTATGCAACCAATGCTGAAGGTTTTGTATTTGTCTCCGGTTTTGTGTTTGCGCTAGTATATGGTAAGTACATTACAAATTTTAAATTATTAACAAAGAAGATATGTAAACGCTGTTTTACTGTTTATAGATATCACTTGATCCTTGTTATCATATTACCTTTTATAGCTTTACTTATTCCTGCTTATAAAGCTTTTTGGTGTAATATGCTTTCCTATTTTTTTATTCATGGGACACCATTAAAACATATTATATCTTCAGCTATATTACTCAATCAACCAACATATATGGATATTCTTCCCATGTATGCCATATTCATTTTATTCAGTCTGCCTCTTCTTTTACTAATGTCTAAAGGTTATGATTATTATGCACTGGCAATTTGTATCGGAATCTGGTTTATTGGTCAGTACTTTAACCCTGTAGCATTTTTTTCAAATGTTTATTTCCCGAAAGCATTTCCTGGTATACTTAACATATTCAGCTGGCAGCTTCTTTTTTACATAGGAGCTTTTTTAGGGTTTCGAAAAAGGTTAGGAAAGAAACTAAACATACTGGACAATAAAATAATTATGATTGTCATTTTTGCAGTCTATATAATAACTCTTTTATCAAGATATAATGTAGTAGATTTAGGAATTAATATAAATGCAGCCACAAAGAGAATAGATCTAGCATGGTTGAGATTGGTTAGCTTTCTTAGTGCGGCATTTGTTTTTGCAAATCTAATAAGACCAATTCCACTAAAATATGGATTCCCATGGCTCAATCTTCTTGGTAAACACTCACTCCAGGTTTTTTCATTTCATATTTTAATGCTTTATTTTTTTATAGAGCCACTAAAAACAGGATTAGGTATTTCCAGTAAATATGGTGATACAGTTTATGTCATAATCTTAGTGCTGTTTCTAGCAAGTTTAACAATTCCTGCATTATGGCACAAAACATATGTAAAAATAATGAAAAATATTAAAATGCATTTTAATCCTCCTATCCCAGTTGATGATCAACATGGAGATAAATGTACTGTAAAAAATAGTTGGTGCTGTAAAAGTTAAATATTTAGTTTACGAAATACGTATTCAGAAAAGAAAATAAGAATCTTGTTAATATTATTTATAAATAAAGGATAAAATAATGAAATATTTTTTGAGTAGTCTTTGTATAGGACTTATGGCTGTATTCATGTTTCAGTTCAATATATTTGCCTCTGTAGATGTAACTTCTAGCTTAGAAGACGGTATTATAAAATACCTAGCACCTGAAGGATCAAATGTTAAAAAAGGTGATCCTCTGGTCAAGTTTGATTCAACTATTGCTAAAAACGAATTAGTTATAAAGAAACTTGAACTTGCTGAAACAATAAAAAAATTAAATGATAATACTTTGGATCATCAAAGAACTTCCAAGTTAGCAAAATCTAAAGCAGTTAGCAAGGCAGAAGCAGAAAATGACTATTTCAACTATCATATAAGTCGTATTGAAGTTGAAAAACTTAAGTATGAAATAGGTAATAAAAAATCTCACCTTTCCCATTATATAATTAAAGCTCCGGCAGACTGTCAAGTCGAAAAAACAATTGTGACAGTCAACTCAGGAACAGGTGTAGGAGATAAAATATTAACAATAAAGTTCACATAATTCTAAATGGGTGTATGTCATATTGATATAGTTGGTAATTTTGGTATGGAGGGATTGCTGTCAGCTTCTTCTTAAGTATAATATAATTTTAAGCTTCCAGTAGAAATGCAGGGAGCTTTTTTTTGAGCGTGTTTATTACTCTCCAATAACTACTTTTATTTTATCTCCAGGCATAAAAATATATCTGTCCAGATGAGTATATATCAAATCCCCATCCTTCAAATCATCGGGTGGATTATATAAAACAATATTATTTCGCTTCAGCTTACCTGGATTTTTTAAAGCCTGGAGTTCTAGGAAACCTGCGATTAAAGTTTTCATATTATCAGGTATGATATAAACTTTACTGACAGGGAAAACTGATTTCATGCCTACACCAGGAGCATTTGTGCTGTTACCAACAGCATTCCAGACAAAAAAACCTTTATTATCTTTTCTTATTGCTTTTAAAGGTACAGAAAGTTTTACTCCAATACCTTCAGAAGGAAATTTAGCGACACTGTGGATCTCTTTATGCAGACGTGCTTTTTTACCGTTTACAGCAATTGTTTCACCTGAATAAACTCTGAAATTTTCAGCAAAAAAAGTAACTCCATTTTTAGTCAATAAAGTATCCATATTATAAACACCATATGGTTTACCTGTTCTATTTGAATATATAGTAACAGGAGTAGTTATAGAGATTTTATCAGCTTCTTCCCTTGTCATTTCAACATTTATTCCTATTGGATTTAATTGAGAAATTTCAATAACAGGCGGCTGACCAGCCGCCAATCCTGAAGCTAATAAAACATTGTCCACTATTCCCTCAAAAGGTGCAATTGTATAACAGGCTTTAAGTACTGCTTTTGCTTGAAGCAACTGAATATTCCAGGATTGCAAATTACTTTTTACTTCATAATATTTTGCTCTTCGAGCTTCATATTCCTGCATGCTTTCAGAATGAGATTGAACTAATGTTTTATAGCGTATATAATCATGCTCTGCTGTCACTAAATCTGCTTTAGCAGAATCAATATTAGTCTGTGCAACAAGTACTGCTCCCTGCCAGTAATCGGGATTGAGAATTATAAGTGGAGTACCTCTCTGTACAATATTATTATTATTATCCACTATTTCAGGCTTTACGATTTCGCCTACCCTTGCCACATGCATAATAACACCGTTAAAATCAGCATCAGTACCGGAATTGATTTTACTCTTAATAAGTGGGGTAACCATCCCTGTATACTCTTTTGCCGATAAAAGATTACATGCAAACATTAATATAAAAACAATTCTTAGAGCAAATGAAATTGTTGTGTAATTAATATTTATATTCTTAGCACTATCCATAATTACCCTATATGAAATATTATTTATTTATTTATAATTATATCAGTTACCAAGGCCAAAAGCTAGAAAATCCTTTAATTCCCGGCAAATGGTAAACAGTTAATTCTAATATTGTATTGTAGAAAAACTGAAAATTATTAATGGAGGTAAAATTATGACAAGAATTCTGGTTGCAGTTTTCTGTTTTCTTGTTTTAGCAACTCTAAGTTCATGTAACACTTCAGATGAGCACATCTATCCTGAAGATAAAGTGATCTATGTTAATCAATAGCTTAAAAAAAGCAGAAAATTATAAGCTTGATCCAGAAAAAAATAAAGGAGGATAGAAATCCTCCTTTAAAAGTTAATCAGTTTTATCTGCAGTATTAATAATCGTAGTCAATGTTTTTCAATCTCCCGGCCTTTGCCCCATGGGTGAAAGAAAGGAAGAAGAACATTACAGCAAGTATTAAATATCCAAATGCAAATGAATATGCTACGGAAGCTTCAACTCCCTTCAATGTCCATGGAAGATATAAAGCTCCATTTAAATCTGCTGAATTAACTATGCCAAAGAATGAGAAGGCACTTGTTATCAGCAGATATACTGCTGCTTTTTTAAGTCTTCTGTCAATCAATTCAGCGAGAAAGGCTCCCCACAGCATTCCAACCAGTATAAAACCGCTCCCTAGTGCTGTAGTCACTAAAACCGCGGGAAGTTCTGCGCCTGTATGGGATATAAGCTGCTGCAGTTTATCTGTACTGTATTGAATAGCAAGATATCTTGCTATCGAAGGCATCATAGCAAGGCACACTGCCGTTGCATGTCTTTTCGGACTCGAGATAAAGCCCTGCCCGACAACTTCCAAAGCAACGAAAACCAGAATTGGAGCAAGGACTGATGTAGGGATAAGTCCTACGAAAAATGAGATATACCCGAACACACCGCCAAATCCTATAAATAAACCTGCATATAACGTATAACCCATTTTTGATCCCATGCGTTTGTAAGCAGGCTGTCCTACATAAGCTGTTGTCTGTGCAACGGCACCGCAGAGTCCGCCAATCAGAGTACAGCATCCATCTATAAGCAGTGTTTGCTTTGCATTATACGGATCCCCAGCTGCTACAGCACTTTCAGCAACATTAATGTCACCTACAATTACAAGAATAGCAAAAGGTATAATGATAGGAAGATACTGTAAACTTGGAACTATTCCATTTACAAAATCCAAAGTAGGAAGAGGATACCCAAAATAAAAATTAGTTGGAGGAGCAGTATAAACAATATTAATCCAACCGAGCGGACCTAAAATATGATAAAGTACGGTACCGACAACTATCGCAACAAAAACACCAGGAATTTTTTTTGGTAAATCTATATTTGCAATTAAAGCATAAAGAACAATACCAAATGAAATAACTCCTACAATAGGAACAGAAAATATTGAAACAAGAGGCATCATACCGATTAAAGCTATTCCTACACCTGCAAGTGATCCCAGTAAACCTGCTCTGGGAACAATTTTCTGAATTTTGTTTGCAAAAGGAACAGCTATGATTTTACATGCGCCGATAATAACAATACCTGCCATTCCAACATACCATGCACCCAAAGCAGCCTGGTGCACTGACATCCCTCCTTCTTTCATTGCTGCAAAAGCAGGTCCGATAACAATTAAAGCCAAACCAATCGTTGAAGGTGTATCAAGTCCGAGAGGCATTGCCGCTATTTTTGTGTGCCCAATTCTTTTTGCAAGCCTTACTCCAACAATTGTAAAAACCATATCACCCAGAAAAACAGCAAAACAGGTTCCTGGGAACATATAAAGAAATATTACATCAGGTGGAAAGTGGTAGACTCCAATTAAAATACCGGCAAGAAAAGAAAGGCAAGCAAGGTTGTCTCCGAGCAACCCGAGAAAACCGTTTATATCACCTCCGCAAAAAAGTGATCTTGTTGTAACTTTTTCTGTCAAAATAATCTCCTCTTAGTTTAAATATTATGATTTTATTTCTATTCCATTTAATTCGTTTATAAGATCATCATAAGATGTATATCTTTCCATAGGATTTTTTTTAATCATTTTATCAATCATTTCACAGATTTTAGGATCCACATTTATAAGTTTTGAAGAAACACTCCTAAACCTTAATTTATGTTTATGTAAATTCACCAATTCGTGAACAGAATCAGAATAAAAAAATGGTTTTCCAGTATAACAAAAATACATTACCATTCCTAAACTGTAAATGTCACTATATACACCCTCTTTCTGAAAACTGCTTCTTTCCGGAGTAATATTGTATTCCGGTGAACCTTCTATTATATGATTGCCATCATCAGGTTCGTCTATAGCTTTTGCTAATCCAAAATCTATAATTTTTATAGAGTTCGTATTATTTTCAACTAAAATATTTTGCGGCTTCAAATCTCGATAAAGGTAACCTGAATTATAGATATGCTGAAGAGCACTGGCAATTTCTTTTGTCCACTTCATAACAGAAGAAGCAGGAGGCAGATTATCTGAAGTAACAGCATTATCCAACCTTGTTCCTTCAATAAATTCAGAAATCAGATAGAAGTTATCTTTAACAGAAAAAAGATCAATGGTTGGAGTTATATTAGGATGATTTTCTAAAGATTTTCCAATCTGATATTCTTTTATTATTTTTTCTATGGACATGCTTTCAGAATATAAATCCTGAATAATTATCTTAACAGAAAAAAGTTTTTTAGTTTCAATATCCACTGCCTTGTATACTGTCCCCATGCCTCCACCTCCCAGGGGCTGATATAAGTAGTAGTTTCTTATTGTCTTTGGAATAAAGCAATATTCATTGCAGTATCGGCATTTAGAAAATGTTAAAGGAGTATATTCATTCAATAACAATTTTTTATCGCATTTGCTGCATATAATTTCACCGTTAAAAATTAACTCAAAATTTAATTCAGATTTTTCAGATTTTTTTTTGAAAAAATTCCTAAACACCAGATATATTTACACCCTTTTAAAGAAGTTGCTGCTTACTTTTGAGAAAGTAATTTTAAAAATACTACAGTCAAATGTTTATATATAATATAAGTTAAAAAATTCAAATAAACTTACTTATTATCTCTCCATAATTTAAGAACACCGTATAAAGTGAAATCAACTGAAACTGGTTTAATTTCTGGTATATGTTTAATTAACAGCTCAGAGTCCCCGCCAGTAACATAAATGTTTAATTTATCAACTTTTAACTCTTTCATGGTAAGATTCAAAAACTCTTTTGTGGCTCCAATAACCCCTAAATCAGTACCTATGATAATAGAATCTTCAGTTGTATATCCAAACGTTTTAAAAGTCTGACCTGATTTAACTTCAATATACGGCAGTTGTGCAGTATACGAATGCAGTGTTTTCCTCTGCAGGCTTCTCCCCGGAGAAATTATACCGCCTATAAACTGCTTATCTTTATTTATAGCTTCAACTGTCAATGCCGTACCACAGTCAATTATTGCTGCAGGCAATTCAGATAATTCTGACAGAGCTACCAAATTGGCGAATCTGTCGGCACCTAGTTTATCTTTCTCAACTAATGATAAATCAATGTCTGTCTTACAATTAGTAGTTACCTGATAAGCTCCATATTTATTAAAAATTTTCATGACATCAGGCACTACTGTAGCAACAGCCACATGAGTATTTTCAGGTACTTTCAAACTCTCAAGTTTATTCGTATCATGACTTCCTGAATAGAGAATTTTTCCATTCTCACACATCCCGTATCTAGTATGCGTGTTACCTACATTTAAAAGAAAAACTTTTTCCATATTCAAATAAAACTCCTTACATATTACTGTGCTATCCACTAGACAGCCATTGAAAGTTCCGTATTTAAATAGTTATTCAAATTTTAAATAAATCAACCGCCCAGAGTCTGCATTATTTTGATTAAAGGCATAAACATAGAGATAACTATAGTACCGACGACGACAGCCATAAATACAATCATAATAGGCTCTATCAGCGAGGTCAATGCATCAACAGCATTATCTACCTCATCCTCATATGTATCTGCTATTTTTTCCAGCATCTCAGATAGTTTACCCGTTTCTTCACCGACTTCAATCATACTTATCACCATATCAGGAAAAACTTTACCCGAGGCAAGCGGCAATGCAATTGTTTCACCCTCTTTTACAGCATCGTGTACTTTCTGGATTGCTTTTTTCACCAATGTATTTCCTGAAGTATCTCTGACAATTATAAGAGAACTTAATACAGGCACACCGGATGCCAGAAGTGTACTGAACGTTCTGGAGAAACGGGCTATGGCAGTTTTGGATGTAAGTGTTCCGAATATAGGCATTCTGTATTTAACATAATCTATCCAGTATAGGCCGAACTTAGTTTTACCAAGTATTTTATATACTACGATCAATACAACTATTCCGATTGCCATATAATGAATTTTAGCTACGAGAAAGTCACTCAGCTTAGTGACAAACACTGTTAATCCAGGCAGAGGCATTCCTTGCAGAAGTTCTGTAAAAATTTTCTTAAATTTAGGAACAATAAACATCATTAAAAAAACAGTTACACCACCTGCTACAATCATAACCACTATAGGATAAATCATTGCTGATTTTATCTTGGCGATGATTTTTGCAGTTTTTTCCATGAATCCGGCTAATCTGTTTAAAATAACTTCCATAGCACCGGCTGATTCTCCGGCTTTTACCATATTCACATAAAGTTTGTCAAAAGTTTTGGAATTTTTACTCAAAGCATCTGAAAAAGTAAAACCGGCCTCAACGTAATCCGCTGTTTCCCCAACCACCTTTTTAACCATCTTGTTTTTTGCCTGTTTTTCAAGTGTTCTTAGAGCCCTGATCAAAGGCAGTCCAGCATCAAGCAGAATAGAAAGCTGTCTAGTAAAAAGAACAAGACTCTTAAGAGGCATTTTTATGGGCCCAAGCTGAATATCCATCCAGCTTTTCTTCTTACCGCTTTTTTTAACTTTAGAAGTTTTCTTTTTTTTCTTTGTTTCAACAAGTTTTATATAACTGGGAAAAAGACCGTTGGCCTTCAATGCCGATGAAACTTCAGATTCATTACCGGCATTTAGAGTTCCTTTGATCTCTTTACCGGATGAATCCACTGCTGTATATGAATAAAGGGGCATTGCATCTTCCTTAAGGTTTAATTAGAAATATTATGCATCATCTTTAAGTTTTTTCACTATAAAGTCAGCATCCTGTGCTTTTGACAATAATTCAGTATAGGATATTACCTTTTTAGTGTATAACTCCATTAAATGGTTATCCAGTGTATTCATACCCCATTTTGAACCTGTCTGGATTACCGAAGTAATAAGATAAGTTTTGTTTTCTCTAATTAATGCCTGTACAGCCGGAACAGATAACATTATTTCAAAAGCCGCCACCCTACCATTTCTGTCTGACCTTTTTAACAGTACCTGAGAAATAACGGCAACAAGAGAGGATGCAAGCTGCGTTCTGATCTGTGCCTGCTGATTCTCAGGGAAAGCATCTATCATTCTATCTACAGTTCTGGCAGCTCCGATAGTATGAAGAGTAGCAAATACCAGGTGACCGGTTTCAGCTGCGGTAATAGCAGCTTTCATTGTATCTAGGTCTCGTAATTCTCCAACCAATATAACATCGGGGTCCTGTCTGAGAGCCCTTCTTAAAGCCTCATCAAATGCAGGAACATCAACACCGACTTCTCTTTGAATAACAATACTTTTCTTATGCTGATGGTAGAATTCTATCGGATCTTCAATAGTAATAATATGTGCATCACGTTCTCTATTTATCACATCAACCATTGAAGCTAAAGTAGTACTTTTCCCACTGCCTGTTGGACCTGTTATCAAAATTAATCCTCTAGGTTTATAAAGCAGGTCTTTTATTGCAATTGGGATACCTATATCCTCGAGAGAAAGTACTTCGTTAGGGATAAGTCGTAATACAGCCCCATAAACACCTTTTTGCTTAAAAGCACTAACTCTGAATCTGGCTTTACCGTTAAAATCAAATCCAAAATCCACGGTTCCAATCTCTCTTACCATTTTCTGATGATAATCTGATGTGATAGAACGGACAAGTCTTTCCGTATCATCAGGAGTCAATTCAGGAGAATCAAGAGGAACCAAAGAACCATGCAACCTAATTGTCGGAGAAGCACCAACTTCAATATGTAGGTCACTACCCTCCTCTGCCACAATTAAATCCAATAAATCTATCATTTCAACTGACATATCAATTAGCCTTAAATATGTTTTTTATTATTAATTATGTATATCTCAAGATCTCTTCTACAGTAGTTTCACCTTTAAGAATAGATCTTATTCCATCATCTCTAATTGTAACCATACCCTGTTCAACTGCTTTTCTTCTAATTGTTATGGTAGGAGAAAGCTTTGTAATTAATTCGCATATTTCGGGTGTAATTCTTAAAAGTTCAACAATTGCCTTCCTCCCTTTATAACCTGTATTATTGCAAAAGCTACATCCTTTGCCATAATAAAATTTTGTATCACCAATAGTTTCTCTTTCAAGACCCAAATTTTTAAGATCCTCGTCTTTAGGTATATAAGCAGTCTTACATGAATTACATATTTTTCTGACAAGTCTTTGTCCGGCGATTCCGATTAATGCAGAATTTAGAAGATAGGGCATTACCCCCATGTCAATCAATCTGGTTATTCCATCTGCTGCTTCTTTTGTGTGCAGTGTAGAAAAGACAAAGTGTCCTGTAAGAGATGCCTGTATAGCCATTTGTGCGGTGTCTAAATCACGTATTTCTCCTATCATTATAATATCAGGGTCCTGTCTCAAAAAAGCTCTTAAAGCTCTTGCAAAAGTCATGTCTAAAGCATTATTCACAGGCAGCTGAATTATACCTTCAAGGTTATATTCAACTGGGTCTTCAGCTGTCAGTATTTTATCAGCGACTTTATTTATCTCTTTCAGGCATGAATAGAGTGTTGTGGTTTTACCGCTTCCTGTAGGTCCGGTAACAATAAAAATACCATTGGGTAAATGAATAATTTCTCTTATGGCTTTAAGTACTTCTCTATCAATTCCAAGAGCTTCTAAATCAAGATTTACTACTGATTTATCCAAAATACGCAATACTACAGATTCGCCATAATGAGTAGGTATTGTCGAAACACGCAAATCAATACTTTTTCCTGATATTTTAAGTTGAATTCTTCCATCTTGCGGCAGTCTCTTTTCTGCTATATTTAAGCCGCTCATGATTTTAATTCTGCTGATAACAGGTATAGCAAGGTTTTTGGGAGGAGGAGCCATTTCATACAAAACACCATCTACCCGATATCGTATTTTGAAGGAATTTTCAAAGGGTTCGAAGTGTATATCACTAGCCTGATCTTTAATTGCCTGATATAAAACAACATTAACAAACTTTATAATCGGTGCATTATTTGCTAAATCTGTAATTTCACTGACATCCATATCGCTGGCATCTTTTGTCGCGACATCAATATCCATATCAGCGAGTACATCACTCATAGAAGCCGTAGGATAATATTTTTCCATAACAAGATCAAACTGTCCCTGAGGCGCAAGATAGACCTTTATATCCTTTTCAACAATAAAACTTAAGTCTTCAACAATATTATAATTTAATGGATTGCTTAATATGACTTTGAGATTACCCAGATCATCAAATCCAAACGGTAAGGCACCGTACATTCTAGCCTGCATAGAGTTTAATAGATCAATCACCGGTTTATCTATCTCAATTTCATGAATATTTATAACTTCAGTTCCAAGTTGTGCTGCTATAACATCCTGAAGCTGTTCGTGTGTTAAAATTTCGTAGTCGACAAGCAGGTTAGATAGAGCTCTGCCGTTTCTTTTGAATTCTTCTTCTAATTCAACAGCCTGTTCAACATCTATAATACCTTCGGTAAGAAGCATATTTTTTAGTTCTAAATCTTCAGCATTCATAAATTCACCTAAAATTACGATTCAGAGTCAGCAACAGACACTTTAAGTACTTCTTCAACTGTTGTTATTCCTGCGAGAACTTTTCGAATGCCATCTTCTCTTAATGTCCTCATACCTAACTTTCTTGCCTCTTCTTTAATTTTAAAGGATGAAGCGCCTTTAAATATCATTTCCTGTATTTCTTCTGAAACCATAAAAATTTCAATTATTCCGATACGTCCATGATAACCTGTCTTTGAACACTCAGCACATCCTGTTCCTTTTAGTATCTCAGATTTCTTAACATCTTTTTTTGTAATACCCAGAAATTCCAATTCTGTTTTATTAGGTTCATACGCTTCAGCACAATGTGTACATATTTTTCTAACAAGTCTCTGAGCCATAATAGCTCTGACTGCGGATGCTACTAGAAATGGTTTTACTCCTATATCAATTAAGCGTGTTATTGCACTTGGTGCATCATTCGTATGTAGTGTACTAAAAACAAGATGTCCTGTTAATGCTGCATTTACTGCTATACTTGCAGTTTCTTCATCTCGAATTTCACCAACCATAATAATATTGGGAGACTGTCTCATCATAGCTCTGAGAGCTTTCCCAAAAGTCATACCTATTTCTGAACGGATCTGAACCTGATTAATTCCTTCAAGATTATACTCTACCGGATCCTCTGCAGTTATTATTTTTTTTGTAGGTTCATTTACTGTATTCAAAAAAGCATATAAAGAAGTAGTTTTGCCACTACCAGTCGGTCCTGTAACAAGAAAAATACCATCGGGCATACTAATAATTTTTTTTACAACTTCAATATCATCAGAGAAAAAACCAAGAGAAGATATATCAATCATAATACTTGATTTATCAAGTATTCTCATTACAAGGCTTTCTCCATGAGAGGTAGGAATACTGGAAACACGCAGGTCTATATTTTTGTTCATTACCTTTATCTGAATTCTACCATCCTGCGGAACTCTCTTTTCTGCTATATCAAGATGTGCCATAATCTTTAATCGGCTAATAATGTTGGCCTGTAAATATTTAGGCGGACTGTCTACTTCAATCAAAACTCCATCAATCCTGTATCTGACTCTAAATTTCCTTTCCAGAGGTTCTAGATGAATGTCACTTGCCCGCTTTTTAAATGCTTCAATAATAATAAGAGAAACCAATTTAATTATAGGAGCACTACCACTGTCATCATCATCTTCTTCTGAAGCTTCTTCTCCCATTGCTGTTTGAATATCTTCGTCATCATCCATTGTTTTCAAAAATGAATTTACATTTTCATCGATAGAACCGTAAAAGTGTTCAATCATTGCATCTATCTGACTTAAAGGAGCAATTACAGCCTCTACATTCCATTTTAATAGGAAGCGTAAAGAATCCAAAGTATCAATATCAGTTGGATCCCCTATGGCAACAGTCAATGTATTATTTTCCATTTTTATTGGAACCACATGAAATTCCTTTGCGATATCTCCTGAAAGATAATCAATTGTATCTTTAGATATCTCTAGTGATGATAAATCAACAATATCCATATCATATTCCGAAGCCAGAGCTGCCAGAATTCCACTATCATCAACATAGTGTAGCTTTTTCAAAACTCCAATTATATCAGGAGCATCAGTTGTATCCTTGATATACTGACGGCCTTCTTTTATCTGATCTTCAGTTATAATTTTCTTTTCAAGTAATATCTCTAAAACAAAATCATTGTTCTTTGTTATCAAAGTCACTTAACTTACCCAAAAATTATTTTTAATAAGATTTTCATTCTAATAGGAAATTTTAGTTCAATATTCTAAATAATACAATCAAAGTTTTAGGATTCAAATTATTCATTTACAATGGTTGCATCTGTTTAAATACTTCTAATATTTGTACGCTATTGATTTTAGAAGATTAAAATCCTGATATATAAATTTTATTTAAAATCCTGTTTCAACTCATCCGGATGAATTAATGATCTCTTGCTAGGTGCAATAACCGCAACATAGATTACAAAAGTAGCAAGAAGTAGCATAAGTTCATAAAAAATAAGATTTTGCCCTGCACTGAATATTGCCCAGAAAGAATATACGCACGCAAAAAGAGATAGGACAAGGTGTGTAATAGTAGATTTTATAATTTTAACTCTTGCCAGAACCAAACTTGTTACCGCCACATAAAAATACATAAATAAAGCTATGGAAGTAGCAAGAAGAATAATAAAATTAAATTGAGTGACAAGATTAGATGACATTGTACCGAATAACAGCAAAGTAATAAAAATTGAAGTCATTATAGTAGCATTTGCCGGCACATCATTTTTGTTTTTTTTAGCAAAAAATTTAGCGAAAGGAAACAATCCGTCTTCTGCAGCTGCCATTGCAATCTGTCCTTGGAGTAAAACCCATCCATTCAGTGCACCCAGACACGAGATAATAGCTCCAATTGCAATTATTACGCCCCCTACCGATCCAAAGATAAGTGTTGCGGCAACAGCAAAAGGAGCTGTTGTAGACTGCAATACATGATTAGGAATCATTCCCATTACGACTGCTGAACTTAATAGGTAAATTACTGCAACTACAATTGTCCCTAATATTGTAGCTCGTGCTATATTCTTTTTAGGATTATTTACATTACCTGCAGGCACTGTAGCAGATTCTACGCCTATAAATCCCCACAAAGTAAGTGTTGCAGCAAGAGAAATTGCTGATAAATTGGATAAATGAGGCTTTGCTGTCACATTAAAGCTCTCTGTCAGATAATGGGGGTGAAAGAAAAACCATCCCAGAAAAACAACGACAAGTATAGGTATGAGTTTTATTATAACAGTAACTGTCTGAATCACTCCAACATGTTTAACCCCCATAGTATTTACTAAGGTAAAAAACCATAGAATAGCAACTGCCGTAAGAAAACTGACCCATGGAACTGCCAGCATAGGAAAAAAATATTTCAGATAAGCAACACATGCCACAGTTATAGCACAGTTTCCTATCCAGCATGAAACCCAATAACAAAAAGATGTCTGAAACCCGATAAAATTACCAAATCCAGTCCTTGTATATGCATAGGGGCCTCCCTTCTTAGGAATAACACTGCTTAATCGTCCAAATACCAAAGCAAGTGATATTGCACCTAAACATGTAAATATCCACGAATATAAACTAATTGATCCTACTGTTGAAAGAGTTGAAGGAAGTAAATAAGCTCCGGACCCAATCATATTGCCAATAACAAGGGCAATAAGCATTGTAAGTCCTAATTTTTTTTTAGACATAAAATTCCCGTATAAAATAAGTTAAATTATTTAAAAATTTAGAAGATTGTAAAACTGCTTAGAATTTAAGCATAAATCTGTTTATGAAAATAAAATATAATTAATTATTTAAAAAATTAAACTATACTTTAGTAAATAATTTCTGATTATAAGAAACTAATGTAATTTGCATGTATTTGAATATCTCAATATTGATATACATATTAAATCGATAATAATTAAATTAATATTAATCAAGTTAATAACTTTATATACCTGAATGTTACCAATTACACTGGAAGAAATTGATTCACTTAAAGACACTGATTTGGATAAATTAGTTAAACTGGATAAAAACGGTTTATTTATCAGTAACGATGAAGACATTAATAGTTATGCAAATAGATTAACAGTATTACACAGTGAATTAAACAGCTTTAATTCAGATGTAAAAAATGATTCTAAAATAACTAAAGAGTTCAAACTTGACAAGGCTGTCGAAATTCCAAACACAGTAATTGAAGAAGCTTCAAATATCACCGAAAAAGCCTATTTTTTTAAAATAAACTGGGTTCCAGGTTTTTATATAAAATATTTAGGTTTTTTTGCAGGGGGATGCTCTGTTAATTACAATACAGGCCTATCTTTTTTTCTGTTACGTAACTCTTTTCTAAAAAAAGAAAAATGGCTTTTTTATAGTAGAAAAGAATTATTATCACACGAATTGTGCCATATTGCAAGAGAACCTATAAGAGATAAATATTTTGAAGAATTTTTTGCTTATAAAATATCCACCAGTCCTTTAAGAAAATATTTAGGAAACTGCTTCCAAACAGCCTTAGATCCTATTCTGTTTCTTACACCTATTTTTTTACTCCTAATATTGCAGTTTATAAAACTTTTATTGTATCCGAATTTTAACCTAATCTTTTTCTGGATATTAATTTTTATATATCCTGTTTACATGCTAATAAAAAATCAGCATTATAGAAATAGATATCACAAAGCAGTCTTAGCTCTAAAAAATCTATTTCCTGATAACCAGCACTGCATCAATGCAATTTTGTTCAGATCCAATAGCAATGAAATAAAGCATATTGCAAAGTTATTTAACAACAGTGAAATACTTAAAGTGTGGCTTTCAAAGCAGCAGGAAAAATACTTGAAGTGGAAAGTCATCCACATACGGTTTATCCCGTAATTTTCTACAGCTCCATAAAGATAAGAAAAAAGCGCTGGAAAGATCCAGCACTTTTTTAAATCATATTACATGCAGAATACCATTAACTCATAAGCATCCCGCTGGTTAATAAAGTTATCAGTTATTAAAGAATTTAATAGAGTCTAAAGGAATAACTGCATTATAAGCGCGCTTGTGTTCTATGCGCGTTAATGGAGGTAATGTATTAGTTACCTTTATTTCAGCACCGTCATACAATTGATCGATTTTGCTTTTATCTTTAACTACTATTATTTTAGTACCTTCTTTTATTCCATTACCAAGAATAGAATAATTATCCGGACTCAGACCGGTTATTCCGACCTTAATCAGTTTTGCCTTATTTCCTTCTACTGCATATACAAAATTGCTTCCGGCCGCTTGATGAATAATGGCATCTTTAGGAACATAAAATCCAGGACCGCTGATTGCAGGTATCTCTATTTTGACTTTTTGATCAGGGTAAAACATCCAGCGCTGCTCTTCTCTCACAACCTTAGAACCGTTTTTTATTGATTTGTCTCCATGAAGAACAACAATATCACCTTCTTTAACTGATCCATTTTTGATCGATGTCACCTGCACACCGGATTTATTTCCAATATTGAAATAGCGTCTTATATTTCCTAATTCAACATATACTTTTTTAACAGTAAACTCTTTATCTATTCCTTCTTTAAGCGAGAAACATCTTTGGTTTTGTGCTATAAAAACATATGATCCGTTCTTATCTCTATGCAAAGCTTCAACAGGAATTGCTAAAGGAGATTTACCGTTACTGTCCTTAAAATCTACATCATGTATATCTGCTGTATTTGAATTGACAATAGGCATTACCGGAAATACTTCGTAGACTTTAGGAAGCTTCCTCTGTTCAGGTGTTAAATAAGTTTCCGAAATCAGCTTATTTGGGACATAAACTTCTAAATTCTGTATTCCGAAAGATTCAAATTCAACCCATGTAGGAACAGGTTTGGACATTCCAGGAGGATATACTTTTACAACATCCTGTTTACCCAGTCTATCAATAAGTTCTGGTGCAAATGGTATTTCCACCAGCATAGGATTCATTCTCACAACTTCTATTACCTCACCATCATCTCCTGTTCCAAGATTCTTACCTCTCAAAACCTGAGAAACAATCCCAGTAAAAGGAGTAATTATGTCTGTTGCGGCCAAATTATATTTTGCCTGAGATAAACTGTTTTCAGCATTATCAAGGGTCATTTTGGCTTTCATTACTTCAATTTTTGATTCGTCATGCGCCTTACGGCTGATAGCATTTTTCTTGATCATAAGCTGATTTCTTTTATAATCATCCAAAGACTGCTTTAAATCATATTTAGCAATTTTGACATTCATTTCAGCAGCATTAAGTTCAAATTTCTGACGTTGCTTGTATAGAGCAGCAACAACTGTACCCTTTCTCAATTCTTTGCCACTGCCATCAAAAATAGGAGAATGAACTATATCTCCAACCTGCTTTGTCCTCTCTATTTTACCCTGAATATCAAATCCCAGTGTAACTTTATCCAGCGGTTTGGTTTTACCGACAAAAAAAACATCTACAGGTGTAAGTTTTTTAACGGTGAAATCAGTTACCGGAATTGCAGCAAAACATCCCAAACTGAATAGCCCAATACTTAAAATTCCTACAGCACACAATGCCCCTCTTTTCATTAACTTCTCCTTATTTTGGTTTAGTTCGATACTTTTATGTATCTTAAAATCATCGCACTTCGTGCGGTTTGTCAGCTGTCGTTTGTTTATTTCAGGTTATAGTATTGTGTATTTTATAAAATGTTTAACTAGTGTTTTATGTATTATAAATGTCATAAAGAATATGAATTCTGCATATATAATTGCTATATATTTCTTACACAAAACTGCACAGTATCTATTTATATTTTTATTTAGAGTATTTATTAAAGATTTTTCACTTTTCACTTTTCATTAATCAAAACAAACCTTCCACAGTTCGCTCTATTTAAGCAATATGATTTAGCAAAAATCAGTTGTAGTTATTATTTTCACGAAAATTATAGTATAACAATAAATAAATATTCATAGTATTTTTATAAAAAAAAATCAAAAATAAATTATTGTTAGAAAGTATTAACTATTAAAGCTAAGTTATATTAGAATACGTAATAATATTTTTTTAATATAATTTTGATATGAAATATAGTGAATTTATAAATCTTGTTAATAAGAGATACAGCTGTAGAAATTATCTGGATAAAGGTATATCTGATAATATAATTGAAGATTGTCTGGAAGCGACCCGCCTTGCTCCATCAGCATGTAATAAACAACCCTGGAAATTTTTAGTAGTTAGAGATTCTTTACTCAAAAAAAATATTTGTGATAGAGGTTTACTGCCAGGACTCCCCATGCCATGGTTGAAAAAAGCTCCCGTTATTATCGTAATGTGCGCTGAAACTTCATTGATTACTCATAAGATTGCTCCACTGCTGTCTAAAGTACAATATTATCCGATAGATATTGGAATAGCAGGTGAACATTTAGTACTGGCAGCACAATCCTATAATTTAGGAACCTGCTGGATCGGCTGGTTTAATGAAAAACAGGTAAAAAAAATATTATCAATTCCAAAAAGGGTCAAAGTATTATCACTTTTAAGTATTGGATATCCCGACGGAGATGGTCATCAACCTGAAAAAAAATCCCTAAACCAAATATACTCAATAGATAAATGGAATTTCAGATAAATATTCAGGATAAACAATGAATGACAATATTATTAAAATAAAAATAGATACTTTAGGTTTCGGAGGCGATGGAATCGGAAGAAATGAAGGGTTAGTCTGTTTTATTCCAGGCACTCTCCCAGGAGAAGAAATTTTAGCAAAAGTTACAAAACAGAAAAAAAAATACTTAATATGCTCTTTAGTCGAAATACTAAAAACATCTCCAATAAGAATACAACCTGTATGTCCTTTGGCATATTCGCCAAATAATAACGGTAATAAATATTGCCCCGGGTGCATATACCAAAATGTTGAATATAAAAACGAAGTTGAATTTAAAAATAGACAGCTTACAGAGCTTTTTAAAAAATTTTCCGGAGTTACTGAAAATATCATAAAAGTACCTGTGCAGGCTGATAATGAATTATACTACAGGAACAAAATTGTACTTCATTCAGGTAATAAGAATTCTCTTTTTGGTTATTACTCAAACGACAACAGAACAATACTGAATACAAATCATTGCTATCTGGCACACAAAAAGATTAATGAAGCTTTAAGCTGTATCCAGAGAGAAAAAAATTATATTATCAATAATAGAACTACTTTTAGATACACTAAAAATAATGGAGTAACTATTTTTAATAATGATTATAATAAAGACAAATTATTGACAGAAACTACTGAACATGGAATTTTCAAAGTACCTCTTTCTTCATTTTTTCAGGTAAACCCTGCACAACATGACAAAATTATAGGTGAACTTTTAAAAATATTCGATAATATAGAGTTTAAACACCTAATTGATATTTACTGCGGGGTAGGAATTTTCGGAATCATTGCAGCCAAATATACTGGCAAAACAGTTTATGCTACTGAAATAGATGAAAAGGCTATAGAGACAGCAAAAATAAATGCTGAAATACACAATGTGAAAAATATAAAATTTATAGCGGGGGATGCTAAAGCAACATCGGGGCAGATTCTAAACAGGGTTGATAATAATAATACAGCTGTAATTCTTGATCCGCCAAGAACAGGATTGTCAAAAGATTTCACTCAAATATTATGTAAAAACAAACCCAAATATATTATATATATATCCTGTTCAGCAGATACTCTTTGCAGAGATATTAACATGCTAAAAAATGTTGACTATAACGTAGAGCATTCAAGATTAATTGACATGTTTCCGCGCACTGCCCATTTTGAAACAATATCCCTGTTAAGTTTGAAATAACTACAATGCTGTTATTTACTGAGTTCGGGATATCCTGACTGCTTGCCAGTCATTTCATCTATCTCAATTTTTAAAACGGCAGTTACTTTCAATGCGGCATCAGGAAATTCATTCTCACTGTTTCCGTAATGGTTCATAATAATATCGAGAGCTTTAACTTTTTCTGCTTTCTCTTCAATAAAATAAATTTTACCTCTGCCTATTACAGTTTGAAAATGCTCTGTCCATTTACATGGAATATTTCCCTTCACTACTTTAGTATTTATTTCCATTTCAAAACAGACGCTGTTATTACCTTTAATCATTTCAATCTTTTTGCCTGTCTTTCCTGTATGCATGTAAATAACATTATCTGCGTAACCGAAATTCAAAGGGACAATATAAGCTTCATCTTTATAAGCAAGACCTAAACGACAGATATCTGAATCTCTAATTATTTTTTCGATAATTGTTTTGTCAGTTATTTCTCTTTCTTTCATTCTCATTTTTCGCCTCACTTATAATATACGAATTGTTGATTCAAATAATTATTTAACTATCTGTTGATTAAATAAAATAGGACTAAAAATTCAAAATAAAAGTTATGTAATCGAAACGTTATATAAGAATTTAGAATGTAGGTATGGATATTAAAAATTAAGTGTAAAATCTGCACCATCTAGTTACACCACATTTTAGCCGTTAAATTCTAGTATTCTCGAATTTTATTATTAATATTCAGTGGAGAATACAGAAATGACCCCCATACAGCAAAGCAGCGTATTTTAAATTGGGTTCTTCTACGTTTTAATCAAAGAATCTTAGATTTCTTCAAAACTTCAAATTCTATAATACCACTTAGATTGATTAATCCACAATAAAAACTATAAAGTATTTTGGACTTGTAATTAATGAACAATTTTATTTATTTATGAATCTTTTTTTTGCAGAAAAAACATGATTGCAATCAAAGATATTACACTAAAAATCAATGGTAAGAGATACATCATGTGTTGACCTGACATAAATCCATCTTTAAAAATATCTATAATTAGATTTTGACTTCTTCCAAATTGGTTGACCGTCGATTGCAACTTATCTGGTTGAGCCACAAAGAGCTCTAAAAGTTTCTGCTGCACTGTATCTATTTTTAAATTATTCTGCGCAAATTGAGTTAGAATACTCGCAGTTGCCCTTGTATGAAAAACAGTCACAGCTATAGCTAAGAACACTGATGCTGAAATATTCCAAAAAGTAAACATAGCGCCAACAGCAACTCCCACATGGTCACTATTTACACTTTTCCCTACAAAAGTAGCCGGTACAGTGTTTCCGATAGCCCACCCAATCCCCAAGAGTAAAAAAGTTGGTATCATGATCCAATAATTCATTTGAGATTTTAATATCATATGACCGATTGAAGACAAAAGACATGCAATTGCCCCAGCCATCAATAGTTTTTTAGACCCAAAAAGGTGATTCAGGTATCCAATAATATAAGAACCAAAAACCACAACCATCGGTATTGTGAAAAAAATCAAACCTGTCTTAAAATGAGACTGTCCTAAAATAATATGTATATACAGAGGATCAATAAATAGCATCACGCCCATTATACCGCCGGCCACAATGCAATATAATACACAGGTGATAAAAATCCTGTTTTTAAATAACCACCCTCCCAAATAGGATGTTTCACCTTATGTTCAACAAGAACCAATCCTATCAATGATATAACACTAACAATAAAACTAATAATAACATTAAGTGAATTCCACCCATAGTTAGCAGCCTCAACCACACCAAAAACGACGCCTACTATCGTAATAGTCAAGAATAAAACGCCTAAATAATCTAGTGATATTTCGGTACTACTTCTCGATTCTTCAACACTGAATAGGCATAGCAAAAATCCAGCTAAAACAAAAGGGACATTTATAAAGAAAACTCCTCGCCATCCAAAAGCATAAACTAAGGCACCGCCAGCAACCGGCCCAATAGCTAAACCGGCACCAGTGATACTACTGAATATCCCCATAGCCTTAGCAACATCTTCAGGTTTGTGGCTGGTTTGAATCAGGGCGATTCCTATGGGAATAACGGCCCCAGTTGTGATTCCCTGTATTCCTCTACAAAATATTAGAAAAATAGGTGATGTAGATAAACCTGCACCTATAGAGGCTAGAGCGAAAATGGCTACAGCAATGTAAAATACTTTCCTGCGCCCATAAATATCCCCCACACGGCCCATGCTTGCCATGGATGCGGCGATTCCCAATAAAAAGGCATTCAATATCCACTGAAGCTGTGTCATCGACATATTCAGGCTGGATTGTATCGAGGGCAATGCAGTACTGACAATAGTAGCATCCAAATAGCCTGTAAAAGTTAATAAACTGATTCCAAACAACAAACAGGTTTTCTTCAATTTGACCATATCCATATATACTCAAGTTCCTAAATTTTTCTGGTCTTAATAATCTTAAAATTGATTTTATCAAAAAAGAATAACTATTCTTCTAAATAGTTAATACTAAAATCCGTTCAGATTATCACAAGAATCTAGATCAAACTTTAGATTTTTATACATAATTCATAACAAATAAATTAGCCCCCTTTTTATTACAGGGGGCATTTTATTTATATTATAAACAGGACTTAACAATTAAAGATATGTTAAATTAATTAATTCATCATTATCCTCTCTATGTAATGCTTCCGTTTTTTTGGACCAGTGATATAAGTGTATAAAATATGCTGAAGGTATGGATCAAGCTAGAAATTAAACGTAATTCAGATATTTTATACACCTTAACCTTATGGTAATTCGGTCTAGGAAAAGAAAGCAGTTCACTATCCTTCATCTGCACATCTAACTTACCTTATTTGTCACTCTTTCCTTCTTCTATACCTATTCTCTTACTTCCATTGCAGCAATAGTCAAGCTCATAATAATCAAGCTTATATTGAGTACTGTATAAATATGTCATTTCTTCATTTATTTTTTTTATGAAGGAAAATAATTTGCATATTTTATTTGTGATTTTCATTAATTAAACTTTCTTTATGTATTTATTTTTACTTGTTTTTTCTATTCATACTGTTTTTTTTATTACAGTACTTATCAATATTTACTTCACCCATTGTAGACCAGCTTTCTATTAACCCAAATAATGCAGTTGGATAAAAAAAGTAAAAGTTAGAGTTGCATAAATACTTTAATTTGTTTTAGTTGTATAGATTTCAAATAAACTTCTAAAAGAGATTAAATTATGCAACGTAATAACAATAAAACCAAGAGTAAAAATATTCCAGTAGCAGTAGAATTCACATCTAAAAATTTAACATCCTGGGGTGGTATAGCTTCAATAATTTCTCATTATCTTGAGAAGTTAAATTTTGAGAAATGGGTTACAGATAATATTCCAATCGAAGATACATCAAATAACAGTGTTTCGAAATATAGCAAAGTACTTTCACTTTTTATTACAGTTCTTTCTGGTGGCAGACGTTTTTCTCATTCATCACTTTGGTGGCATGGAGAAGAAGTATTTCGGTGTTGCTTTGGTATAGCAAAATTTACCAAAGCTCCCAGCTCAGATACAAGATTTTGGAATAAGGTGAACAGTTTTAGCTTATCGGATAATATAGTATCCAAAGCGAGAAAACTTTCACTTGAAATATTGAAATGGGAGAATGTAAAAGCTGATGATCTTCGTTTTGATTCAAGCGTGATTACCCGCTACGGAAACCAGGAAGGTGCTGTAAAAGGTTATAACCCAAAAAAAAGAGGCAGGAATTCTCACAACCCTATGATTGGTTTTCTTGGATGTGGTTATGTTATTAATCTCTGGAATAGAATAGGTAATGCCAGTGCCGGCAATGGTATAATTGATTTTTTTACACAGACCGTTAATGTACTTGGGAATGATTTTAAGGTTTCAAAAGTAATTTGTGATTCAGGATTCTATCTGATAAATTTTATAACTTATCTCGAAAGGAACTCTTATTCTTATATTATATCATCACCAATATGTCAGCTTATCCAGAGGAAAATACTTGAGCAAAAAAACTGGATTAAACTTGCAGATGGAATAGAAATAACAGAGTTTAGATTTAGGCATCTTGATAAAAAATGGAAGAAAGACAGAAGATATATAGCGGTCAGACAGGAGGTACATGAAAGACCTAATGCTACTGGAAAATATATGTCATTGCTTTTTGATATTCCTGAGATTAAAAACTACAGATACAGTGTAATGATAACAAATGATGAGATATCCTCACCCAAAGAAATATGGGATAGATATAAGCCTAGAGCGAACGATGAAAATGTAATAAAAGAATTGAAATATTCATTTGGACTTGACTCATTTAACCTCAAAAGTTTCTGGGCTACTGAAGCTGTTATGGCTATGATATCTCTTGTTTTCTATAATCTGATTTTTTACCTTAAAAAGCATGTTATAAACAAAGGGAAAAAAGTAATACCAAAACTATCCACAATCAGAATAAATCATTTTATTATACCTGCAGCATTAGGAATGGATTCTAGAAAAACAGTTCTGAGAATTGGTATTAAAGATATTAAAAATAGAAATTTTATCACATCAATACTCAAAAATATAGAAGAATTGACATGGTCATTGAAAAGCAATGCAGTTGAAACATAACATCCATAATTAACGTTCTATTTTACATATTTACATGGAGATGATATGAAAAAATAACCTGAAATAAAAATAAAAAATTTATTAAAAATTTAGCAGCAAAAAAGCCTACGCTAAAACGTAATCATTTTCTCTACTGCAAATTCTGGGATTAACGGACTAACCATTTTTTTTATTAACTTTCCCATATTTCTCTCCTTTTTCATGAACTTTAATTATCCTCATTTCATTGTCATTATTTCAATCGGACACTAGTTATGCAAACTGAGCTGTCAAATTATTATATGCTTTATACTTTATTGCTCTGCTCGGCATCTCAATAAGAATCAAAGATACCAAGCATAACATTATTTAACTTTTAAGTTTTTATTACATTCATTCCCGCAGCACTGCCGGCAGTCTGTATCCATTGAGTTGAATCCCCTGAACCACTAGAATCATCAATATCATACATCATCATTCCTCCGTATCCATCATTTATAAGATCCTTAACATCTGTAGAAACATTTTGATCTCCGGCCTCTACTCCTAGATAAACATTATTTTTTGAAATACCAGCATTAACGTACTGCTGAAGTGAGTCTGCGCCTTCACCATAATTCATTGAATAAACATCATCAATGTAGTCTTTCAACACGACTGGTTTTGTTTGCCCTGGAGGAGTCCAAGTTTCGTTTAGCAGAGAAGTACCGGTTAAATTTATTGTTAAAATCTTTCCCCTGAAATTAGGATTATTTTTTATATAATATGCAATCATTGTCATTGAATAATCATTTGATGCTCCAGAGCACCATTCATTATCTATATTAATGCCGTCCGCTCCGTATTTTACAACATCATTCACCATTTCATTTGCAAGTTGCTCTGCCGCTTGTGGTGAAACAAGAGATGACCACCCAGCAGCTTGATGATCTGGCATATAGCATATCTGTGAATTGATATTTTTTGCTTTTAGCTCTGCTATTTGACCTGAGTTCAATATAGCTTGATCAGCGGTGTTGTAATAAACTGTAGGATTATCTATTGAGCCATGTATATTTGCTGCAAAAAGAATGGCTGAACTGAAAAATGCCTGATTAGGATTCTGATTTGATTCGACCTGATATAATCCAACATCTGTTAGAGGTGTCTCATTACTTTCCGGGCATGCTACAAAACTAAAAGCACTTAGGTTTGAACATAAAATTAATGAAACTGCTACCACCATTGACAATACAATTTTTTCCTTTGAAAAAATATTTCTCACTTTATATTTCCTTTGTTTTATTAGTCTTTCATTTTCTTTGTAATATTCACATTATGTGCATCTAGCGTATATAAATATGATAAAAAATACTTATAGAATAATCTCCTTAATTTGGTTAAGCATAATGACAAGCCGAATGTTTGTTTTTCAACAATCCCATCAAAAGGATTGTCCGATTTTTATTTTACTCCTTCAAATAATTCTAACATTTGTTTCATTACAACGTTTGTTTTAATTTATTCAAAAAAAAAACTAAATTCACTTTAATTTAAAAAAATATTAATGAAGATATTCTCACAATGACAATAAAATTTTTTCATTGCAGAAAATGTTTCTCACTCTATATTTCCCATGATTTATTATTTTTTTTGAGATGTAATATTTTATGTAACATGCTGCAATAGTAACTTAATCTTTTTCTTTTTCTAATATTATAAAATTATTTTTTCCCGATAGAATGTAGACCATGTCTACTGTTTTGTTTTTTTTATGTAATTTGCAGACAAAACATACATAACATATTGATATATCAACAAGAATAAATGTATGGCGAGGAAGATTTTTTTTACTAATATATACGAAGAAGCAGATTAAATTATAGGATTATGAGAAATCCTCACATGCTCTTATTGCCTCATTAAAAATAAAGTTTTTCAACTTTCGACATGATTCATCTGAATTCCAAGCTATATGGGGTGTAATAATCACATTCTCTAAATCTGAAAGCGGGTTATCAGTTAAAGGTTCTTTTTCTAATACATCTAATACAGCCGTAGCTTTTCGATTAACTATTAAAAAATCAAATAATGCCTTTTCATTAATAATGCCTCCTCTTGAAGTATTTACAATTAAAACATTATTTTTTACTAATTTAAGCCTATCTTCATTTAAAAAATGTTTAGTTTTATTATTTAGAGGCATGTTTAAGTTGATTATATCTGCTTTCCCCAGTCCATATTCAATATCATTTGCACTGCTTTTGGAATTAATACAAATTACATGCATTCCAAAAGCTTTACATAAGCTGACAACCTTTTCCCCTATTTCACCTACACCAAAAACACAGATAGTTTTATCAAACAACTCACTTCCCTGGAAATTCTGATTCCATTCACCATTCTTTACAGATAAAACTGCTGGAATAAATCTATTTTTTGCCATCAAAATATAACCCATTATTTTTTCTGCTATAGATGTTGCGCAATATGACTTACAGTAAACTATTTCGATATCATTCTTTTGGCATGCTTCAATATCTATGTGATTAATACCTGAGGAAAAAGATATAATTCTTTTAAGATTATTACATTTCTTAAGTAAATTTTTATTAATTGGAGTATTTACATTTATTATAATAGCTTTAGCTGAATTTATTCTTTCAGCCAGAGCTTCATTTGTAAGAGGTGGTTTTAGACTGGTCCTGTAAATTTTAACACCATATTCATTCTCGAGTATTTTAACTCGACAGTCTTCAAGAAAAGGTTCACAAATTATTTTAACATTACACATTCTCTACCTAAATTGAAAATATTCAGAGTCTTCTTTTTTAATTTTTACCATAGTACCTTTTTTAATAAAAAGTGCTGCCAATAACGCTATCAATGATGTTAATATTATTATCCCGCTAAGAGAATAGAGTGAATTAAAATATTGCAGTGTCAATGCAGTTAATAACGGCACTAACCCGGTAGAAACTATTGTTCCTATATTAAGAGTTACAGCCAGGCTTGTATATCGTATTTCAACAGGAAACTGCTTAGCTACAATAAAATATAGACTTGAACAATAAATTGCATTAACTACAGCAAATATTATAACTGCAAATAATATTAAAGTATAATTCCTGCTATTTATTAAATAAAAAATAGGAATAGCAAATATTATTAACAATGATGTTCCTAAAATAAAAAATTTTATTGGATTAAGATTAAATTTATGAATGCAGTATCCAAATAAGAAAATACATGTTGAAACTATTAACAAACCAATTGTATTTATAAATAACAATTTTTCAAAAATAAGATGATATTTGAAAACAAGTAAAGGTGGCAGTGACATAAAAATAACAGGTCCAGGAAGAGATATAAAAAGTAAGCCTATACATTTACAAAATACATAAAAATAATTACATATAAAGTTCCAAAATGGAAATTTTAATGTTCCATTTTTCTCAACAATTTCATTAAATGCTGGGGTTTCTGCTAAGGCAACTCTCATCCAGGCACCAAGTAAAGCAAGTATACCTCCAATGGCAAAAGCAATTCTCCATCCAAAGATATTCATTTGCTGAGTAGATAATGTAAACGACAGTAACCATATAACAGAAGATGCAAGAAGAACTCCATACCCGACACCTGAATAGATTAATGATGTAGCGAATGGTCTTTTTTTCTCAGGAGCATGTTCATAAACAAAAGTTACAGCACCCGGCAATTCACCTCCTAACGAAAGTCCCTGTATTAATCTTAGGGCGATAAGTAATATTGGGGCTAAAATCCCAAAGTCTTTGTATGTAGGAAGAAGAGCTATGCAAAATGTAGATACCCCTGTAATTATAATCGATATAATGAAAACGTTTTTCCTGCCGTACCTATCACCATAGTGGGAAATAATAATACCTCCAATAGGCCTTGCAATGTATGCTGTAGCAAAAACAGAAAATGTCGCTATTAATTTAAAAAAAGGTGAACCAGTAAAAAAAACATTTGCTAACATTGTTGCGAGAAAAGCAAATATACTGAAATCATAGAACTCAATGACTTCACCAAGCATCGACAAAAAAATAATTTTAAATAATTTATTTTGCATATATATATGTACAATTCTTAATAATTTTTATGTAAGGAACCACAATTTTTACAGTTAAGATATTCTGTTTTTGAAAGTTTTTTTCCTTATTTTTCTCTCTTTATAAATGTTTATTGGGCTAATAATAAAAATAATTAGTACATTAGCATAGTGTAATGAATTATAAATCATCATTTATTTATTAAAAACCTTATAAATAAACTTCAATATAAATTCTAAACTATAAATATTTTAATTCTTGATATTAACAGAAAAAAAGGTAGAATAAAATCATTTTTTAAAATAACCAATAATAGATCTCTTATATATTTATCAATATCCGTTAAAATATTAATTATAAGTACACAACAAATGTGTATTTTCTTGTATACTTCAAAAAATAAAAAAAAGTAATTTATAAACCAAAAACAGGTAAAATAATATGTATAAATTTGATGACAATAAATTTCTTAAGAAAGCATCAAGTTATTTGTGGGGAGAAAACTTTAGTCCGTGGTACTTAATATTTGCATCAATAATAATTATGCTCCTGATGCTTGGAGTAAAAGAATTATGGACAGGTGAGTCCCGCTGGGCAAACATTTGTCAGCAGATGATCATCAGACACGATTATTTTCATCCATACTTGGATAATGTAAATTATTACGACAAACCATTATTGTCATACTGGCTTATTCTAGGTTTTTCCTATATTTTTTCTTTCGGCAGATGGGCACTCCGTTTTCCAGGCGTTTTATCGGGGCTCTTAGCAATCTGGTGCACATATAAAATAGCAGATCATTTATCCGGCAGAAGAACAGGTATTATTGCTGCCTGGATGATGACAAGTACATGGTTCTTTGTTTTTTGGGCAAGACAGGCTAGTGCAGACATGCTCAATATGGCTGGTATTCTTATTGCAGTATTATGGTATATAAAAAAGAAAGATAATCCAACATTTGGCTTCTATTTTATATTTTTTCTGCTCTGTGCTCTCTCCGCACTTTGTAAAGGTTTAATTGCACCAGTAATGATTGCAATATTTTTATTCCCTTATGAAATTCCCAAAAACCACTGGATTAAACATCTCAAATGGAAAATGTTTATTGCATTAATAATAAATATAGGAATTTATGCTGCTCCATTCATCATTTCCCGTGTAACAGATCATACTGTTCATTATGAGCAAAGCGGATTATATGAAGTTTTTAGAGAAAATGTAGTCCGTTATTTCGATGCTTTTGATCACAAAGGCCCTATTTATACATATTTAATGTATCTACCTCTTTATTCAGCTCCGTGGATAATATGCACAATACCCGGATTATATTATGGTATAAAAAAATGGAAATCTACAAACTGGGGAACAAAATATTATATTATAGCATTGGTTTTAGGTTTTATATTTTTATCATGTTCTAGTTCTAGAAGAAGTTATTATGTATTACCACTTGTTCCATTTGCGATCCTTATTGGTGCTGACTGGGTCAATATTTATTTTGATAAAATTAAAATCCTTAAAAATGTCATAGCAGGGTTAATGCTGCTTGCTTTGTTAACCGTTCTAATCTCAGATATAATGCTGGCTGTTGGTGATATGGATGGTGGAAATTCAATGTTCTCAAGTCAAACAAGAGCGGCGGCAGTAAAAATACAACCCTGGAAAAACTGGAAAATAGTTTTTCTCAGCACTAGAGAAACAGATTCACCAAGAGATGTTATGTTTTATTTAGGAAGCCCGTATCTTCCGACAAGTATTAAACTGAAAGTAAAAGGACCTGTAACTAAAGAATCTTATCTGAAAAGTTTTCCAACCAAATTAGAAAAGAATAAGAATGACATCCTTATTGTTCAGCAGATGTATTTTAAATATCTTGAACCCACACTACCTAAAGATAAATATATTATTATTAAATCTCAAAGAGTCTATTCAGACCGATGGTTCAATAATAATAAGCTGAAACATGAACTTACAGCTATAATTCCAAAAGGATAAATAAAACTTATTATAATGCCGCCTAAATCAGGTGGCATTTTTTCTAATGAACTTCTATTTACGCTCCCCCATATAATCAGTAATCTGGCTGTACCAGAATTACACTAAAAACTTACTTAAAAATATTATTGACATGCTGCTCGCACAAATCAGATAGAATAATGAAAAGTATAAAATAATTTGAATCAGTAACCTAATGAGTTTTCTTTTATAATATTTTTATAATATTCGCCGCTATATTTCAGATATCTTTCAAAGGTTGAATAATTAACTTTGAAAATGCCGAATCTCTGACTGTATCCATGTGACCACTCAAAGTTATCCATAAGAGACCATAGAAAATAACCTTTGATATTACAACCAGCCTGAATAGCCTTATGAAGCATCTCTAAATGTTCCCTGATATATTCAATCCGGCTTAAATCAATTACCTCTCTATTTTCAGTTTCTTTATCCTCGCCCGCCATTCCATTCTCAGTTATATAAATTGGAATATCTCCAAATTCCTCCTTGCTCCACTTCAGTGCATAATATAATGATTTAGGAGTAATTGGCCACTTTAAGTAAGTTCTCGGGAAATCTTCTGAATATTCTAATATTTCATATGTTGAATCATCAATTTCTATGCCGTTCATTTTAAGTTTATCTGAAGATTCTTTGGGGAATATTCTTGCTCTTACAGGAGCACCGGCATAATAATTATAACCTATAAAATCACATGGGGTAGAAATTATTTTCATTTCCACATCCGTGTATGCAGGAACATCACCACCAACTCTACTCAGATATATTTCATCATATTTTCCTCTAAACAGAGGAAAAAGAATAAAGTCATTCAAATGTTTCCATGCTGTTTTTGCCGCTATTATATTTTCTTCTGTGTCTATTACAGGCCAAGTGGTATCAAAATTTTCAACAATACCAATATTAGGTTTAAGTTTAGCATGGGCTCTAATTGCATTTACTGCAAGTCCGTGCCCAAGAAGAGCATTATGTATTGTTTGGTTAACTACTTTCTCAGGTTCTATTTTGCCAGGTGCATGTCTACCTAAGCGGAATGAGTGTGAAGTGAAACCCCTAATTTCATTAATAGTAAACCAGTTCTCAACTCTATCCGAAAATTTTTCTGCAATAAAGGCAGAGTAATCGCCAAATAGTTTAGAAACTTCTTTACTTCTCCATCCACCATATTTATCTTCAAGATTCTGAGGTAAATCCCAGTGAAATAAAGTTACATAAGGAGTAATCTCTGCTTCAAGCAATCCATCAATAAGCTTATTATAAAAATCAATTCCTTTGAGATTGTGATTACCCTCTCCTTCCGGAAATATTCTTGGCCAAGATATTGAAAAACGATATGCTTTCAGACCTATCTCTTTCATAAGTTGAATATCATTTTTATAAAGATGATAATGGTTACAGGCATTCTTTCCGGAATCATTATTTTTTACTTTTCCAGGTATATTGCAGAAAGTATCCCAGATACTTAGACCTCTTCCATCTTCATCTGCGGCACCTTCTATCTGATAACTGGCAGTAGCTGTGCCCCAGACAAAATCTTTAGGAAAATTATAATAACACATATTGAACCTTAATATTATTCAATTGAACAAATAATAAACTTTAGTTGTTATCTATGTTTTATTTCCAATATTTATAAAAGCATTTCTGAATTAAGTCTACTTAAATATACCGCAACATATATTATCAAATAGTATATTGATATATTAACATTTATCAACAATCTATTAATAAGGCAATGTTTTTAACATGTCCCAAAAACAGGACTATGTTGTAAATTTAAATTGTCATAGATGTAGTCTGCATTTAAAATATGGCCTTCAGTACAATCCATCGTTTTATGGCATTTTATTTTATTCGGATGATTTGAGTACTTTGTCATAAAATTTAATTTTGCCGGTCAAAATTTCTCTACTCATTTCAGCTAAAAACTTTTAACTTCTTCAATTTGCTGCAAGTAAATTGATATTATTAAATTTTAGGCATAATATGTTTTCATCGTTTTTTCTTTGATAGGAAAGTTCATTGACGAATCTCTTGACTAGAAAAATCCCCCATCCTCCATTTTTTCTTTCATCCAATGACATACTGGCATCAGGATCTGATTTCGAAATCAGATTAAATGGTATTCCATTATCGATAACATTAATTAATATACTTTTCTTATGAAAATCTAAGTTTATGATAATTTTAAAATAACCGGTTTCACTATTTGGAAATCCGTAGGAAACAATATTTAGTCGCTGTCGCGAAATAGAAATGCATGTATGCTAACGTGTTATGCATTCTACTTTAAGTCTCAATTATACTATAACTTTCTAAACATTCACTTTGCTTTTGGACATCTGCCTTTCCTTTCTTTTTCTTTGTTAACAC
>DASCNA010000036.1:0-22398 GCA_036011305.1 Victivallales bacterium | reverse complement strand
TATATATTTTTACATAATATATAAATTTTAAATATCAATAATAAGCATAAATAATTCCAGCAGTTTGCTTTAAGCCTCAACTGGGAAAAGTCAAAAGATTAATTAATTAATCTTTATTTCTAACCTATAGCAGAGGTTTATTGTTAATAACAATTGGTATTAGGTTAAGACTTATTCTTTTACCTGTCTGTTTTTTACAATTGCATCAACTATGGTGTCTATGGTAATCCCTCCATGTACTAACATAATTTTCCCCAGTTCAAACCTAAATGTCTTTTTTATATGCATGTCCAATTCCATAGTGAGAAGTGAATCAATACCAAAATTTGATAGTGGGACATTTAGCTGAATTTTATCTGGGGCTATTTTAGTAATATTAGCTACAATATTTACCATAGCCTCACCCAACTCATCTGCAGACAAATCATCTGTGAAGTATCTATCCGGTAATAAATCATTATCATGCCCGGTAGAAGGTAATGGCATTTTATCTAATATGGGGCTGAATTTTTTAGCCTTAGCCAGTTTAGTTGCATATTCTCTTAACTGTACCCAATCAACATTAGCAGCAGCTACACTATGTACTTTCTGGCTAAAACTATATGACATTACATCTTGCATCTGCTGCCATGAAATACCGGTAAAACCTAATTGATTAAGGTAATCTTCAACAATTTGATTTTCGGCAACATAACCTATCTCATTAACCATACCCCAATTAATAGCAAGACCTGGTAATCCTAGGTTACGACGATATTGCACTAAAGCATCAAGAAATGCATTCCCTGCAGCATAGTTACTTTGCCTCATCGTGCCCAGCATGGATGCAATTGATGAAAAAGAGAAAAATATATCTAATGGAAGAGCAGTTGTAAGCATATGCAAATTCCATGCTCCTAATACCTTTGGTTTTAATACCCTATTAATTTGCTCTGGTGTTATATTAATAAAATATTCATCATCTAAGACCATTGCAGAATGAATCACTCCTTTTAATGGCGGGTAGTTATCAATTATATTATTGAGCAAATCTGACATAGCTTCATAACTGCAAACATCGGCGGCTGCAATCAATACCTTTGTCCCATTTGCTTCTAAAGTAGAAATTTCATCTTTAATGCCTGGTGTATCCATCCCTCGCCTACTGACAAGTACAAGTTGTTTAACCACCTGCGAGGCGAGCCATTTAGCCATAGTTAAGCCTAATCCGCTCAAACCGCCAGTAATGAGATAAGTACCATTAGTATTAAATTGAAAGTCATTCTGCTTAGGTTGGCAGATTATGTCCTGACTAGCATGGTTTATAACCAATTTACCAATATACTGTGCCTGTTTTAAGCAGTTGAAAGCACTGCTTATTGAGGAAACAGGAAATAACCTATAAGCAACAGGATGTAACGATCCATTAACAAAATACTCATGTAGCTGATGCATACATAATTCAATAAGATCAGGATTAACTGCAGCCAGATTTAATAAATCAAATTGATAACATGCCACACCATTACCCAATAATTTTAAAGGTAGATTTTGATTCTGTATAAAATTTACCAGATCAATAAAGCGTGTACCTGCTTTTTTAACTAATGACATACTTTTAACAGCTAAATCATTTTCTAAAGTATTGATAACGATATCAACACCGTTGTTATCAGTTCTTTTATTAATCTGTTCAACAAATTCATCATTGCGAGAACTATAAATGTTTTTAATGCCAAGGTTTTTTAAATATTGGAGTTTATCATCACTGTCCTCTGTCGCAAAAATTTCCGCTCCGATAAGTTGAGCCACCTGAATACATGCCAAACCTAAACCATCAGATGCATTATGTATTAATACCTTTTCATTATCTTTAATCTGAGCCAAATATTTAAAACAATACCAGGCTGTTAGAAATGCTACAGGAAGTGTAGCAGCTTCTGTAAAGGTTAAATTCGTCGGTTTAATATGCAATAGTTGCTGTTTTGTAATTAAATATTTGGCAAAACAGTTTGTTCCCAAACCCAAAACTGGATCTCCCACTTTAAATTTAGTTACTTCTGTACCGACATTAGTTACTATCCCTGAACATTCCTGCCCAATGTATTCCTGTTTATCCAATTTAGCAATATCATTGAAATTTAAATCTGAAGCCTTAACTTCAACTTCAACTTCTTCTGCTTGAAGTGATGTTCGAGAAACAGCAGCAAAGTTATATAGATGCATAGCATCAAGCAGGTAACCTTCTTTAGCATAGTCAAGCGGTTGGTTATAGTCTGCCTGTTTAACTCTGTGTACAAAACGTTTGCTGTGCCTTATAGCTACTTCATCTTCATCAATTGCAGCAACATTAGCTATTTCTGTTACCAAGAGACGAATTTCACAATTGCTGGGGCTAAAACTTAAATCAATTAGCTTAAAATCTATATTAGGAGCTTCATTTATACCTACTCTAAATGCACCTAAAATTGGGCTGGCACTAATATTAATCTGGTCATTATTAATACTGTAGATACCGTTAGTTATAATGTAATACTGGAGATTATCCGACCAGGTTTTTGCCTGTAAAGCCTGGATTAAAAAAGTAAAATTTAAACAGGCACTGGAAGTTAATTTTTCAATAATATCAGATGTTAAATTAATTGGTACTTCTCTAATAGTCCAGCAGTTAATTATAATTGGTGACTGCTTAAGTTCATCAATAACTTTAAAATAATCTGCTGGGCAATTTGCATTAATACTATAACTTTTCTCATCATTTTTCTTGAAGTTGTCACTCAAAAAAATCTCTATAGGATAAATATTATTTTCTGACAGTTGACTTTTTATTTTCTTTGAAATTTCTCCCATTTCATCAGCCAGCAACAGCCATGGACGTTTAGTTAATTCAGGTGTTATTTCAGTAAGAGTGTCAGATAGAGGTAATACAGGTGAACCTGTATTTTTAGCTAGGATTATGCTATGATATGACTGATCATTATTATCATTTAAATAACTAACGTCATCAAAACAATTTTCCTGTAATAACTGTATCCATTGTTTTTGATCCAAAAGAGGATATTTTGTTCTTAGATGATAATCGTTAAACAACCACCAGCCATCCAAGAGCCCGAAAACTATATCAAACCACCTGGGAGCTTTAGTTACTTCCAGTAACAACAGCAGGCCCGAAGGAGCAAGTAGGTTATGTATATTTGCTAAACCAGTCTCCAGGCTGGCTGTAGCATGTAATACATCTGTGGCGATAATTATATCAAAAGCATGTAAATCAATATCCTGTTCAGTTAGATCTTTTTCTATGTTAAAAAGTTGATAATGAACAAAAGGATAGCCTGAAAACTTTTCTTCAGCCTGATCCAAAAAGAATTGCGAGATATCGGTATAAATATATTCAACTCTATCTTTAGGAAGTTTATCAAGTAATGCAGTAGTCGTACCACCAGTACCGGCACCAATTTCAAGAATTCTAAAGTATTTATGTTTAGAATATTTTGTAATATAATCAACTACTTTAGATACAATATCAACATACATATAAATAGAGGGTGAGCTTGCATACAAATGCTCAAGTAATGCAGATTCTTCAGCAAAAAGTAAAGTTGGTGCGTCAAGTTTTCCAAGAAGTATGTTTACTAGCTGATTACCGCATTTTTGAATCAGTGAGAGTTCTGCTAAATAATCAGGATAAGCAGCAAGATTTTTATTCCAGATTGTATTGCTATCAAGCTTATCAGGTATATTGAAGACTGAAATATTATCACCTTGCTGTTCGATAATTTTTGCTTGAACCAATGTTTCTATAAGGCAATCAAACAATTTTCTATACTTAGGAATAATACCTAATTGGTTGAATAGTTTTTCAATTTTGATTGATTTAACACTTTTAACGAATTCGAATCCTAAGCGGTTAAAAGCTTCTACAATATGAGCAATACATAATTTTTCTAAATCCGGAACAACATGATTATAATATTTTCTGTTCTCATGAGTACGAGCAAGCTGCTGCATATTTTTCTGTAATTCATTTTGAATAAGACTAGGAGTTGGCAGTAGTGAGCTGTTGCCTTCAGAGGTTATTAAATTATCTTCAAGCCAAAAATATTCATAGCAATAATCATTAATATTGGTTTTTTCTCTACTCCCGGGCTGATACTGACAGGTTAAATTATTAACTTCCATCAATATATGACCTTGATCATCGGTTAAAATAATATCAACAACAATATATTTTGCTGAATTACTGATAACGCTAACTTTGCTATATAATGATTTAGCAGTTAAAGGTTTGAAAAGTGCAATGGCTTTTACTTTTATTGGTAGATATGTACCATCAAGATCAGACATTGCACAACTTTGGAAACATGCATCTAAAATACTGGGGTGTATTAAATAACCATTGTCAACAAAGTTTACAGCATTGTCAATTAGTCCTAAAATTGAATCTTTTTTTACCCATAATTGCTGCAGTTTCTGAAAAGTCGATCCGTATTGCAAACCTACTTTATCCAGGCGCTGATAAATATCTGTATGCAAAATAATTTTAGAGCTGTTTTCTTTAATTTGTGTTAACTTTAGAGGAACATTCATCGATTTGGAAACACTTGCCATATTAGCAGTTGCATGCAATTGCCATTGTTCCTGATTGTCTGTTTTTGAATGAATGCTAATAGTACTTCCTGTTATCATCGTCTGCAATCTAGTTATAGAATCAGCTGTTAGCACAAGGGGAGCTTTAATATTAGTATCTGTTAATGTAATATTATTCCCTGTATGCTGATGACCTGCAGCTAAAAATATTTCAATATAACCGGCAGCCGGGAAATAAACATTGCCCCAAACTTTGTGATCAGCTAAGTATGTTATCCGCTCTATATCTAATTCGTGCTCCCAAGTTGGCAACACAGCATCTGGTTGTTTATCTCCAAGTAATTCATGAGCATCCTTATCACCAATTCTATGAGCTTTAGAAACAGCTGATTCATCCCAATAAGATTCTTTTTGCCATGGATAGTGAGGCAAGTTCACTAAATTTTCTGTACCTGTGAACAGTCGCTGCCAATTTATGATATTACCCAACTGAAAACATTGTTCAAAAGCTCTGTCCAATAAAGCCTGCTCATCTCCTTTTCTTTGAAGAGTTTGTAAAATGGCAGCATCTTTGTCTAAAGATGTAATAATTTCATGCATGGATGTCTTAAGCACCGGATGAGCCGAAATTTCTAAAAAGATATTATAATTTTTCTTAAGCATATACTGCATAGCTTTTTGAAATTGTACTGGCTGTCGAACGTTGTTACACCAATAATCAGAATTAATCTGAGTACCTTTGATTAACTTACCGGTAACTGAAGAGATAAGCGGGATAGTCGTTGTTTGAGATTTAATATTTTTGATACTGTTTTTAAACTTCCCAAGTATAGTATCCATAGTTGGACTATGATAGGGCACTTCAACCTTAAGAAATTTATTAAAAATATTTTTTTTATTGAGTTTCTTTGATATTACTTTCAGTTGATTAGAATTTCCGGCCAGAGTAACTGCGTTAGGGCTGTTAACAGCAGCAATAGATACATCTTCAGTAGTTAAATATTTTTTAATATCCTTATGATTAAGACCAACAGCCAACATTGCCCCTTTCCCTGCAGTAGTTTTCTGCCATTTACTTCGGAAGTAAACAATTTTAGCGGCATTTTCCAAAGTTAAGGCGCCTGATGCATAAGCTGCAGCTGCTTCACCAACACTATGTCCTACAACAGCTTCCGGAACAATACCGTGCTGTATAAACCAATCGAATAATGCAACCTGTAAAGAAAAAATACTTATTTGTGCAACTTGAGTATCATTAATTTCAGAAGAATCTTCAGTTTCAGTTAGTGCTTTATAAACATTTAATTTGCAATCTATAGCCTTAAATATTTTATCTGTGTTCTTAATATTTTCTATAAACTGAGCATTGTTGGTTAATAACTCACGCCCCATAGCCCACCATTGCTGTCCCATGCCTGAGAAAACCATGACTAAATTTCTATCAGTTTTCATTGGCTCAATATCTGCCAATACGCTGTCTTGTAGATAACTTTGAAATGTATTTTTTAAAGATAGTAAATTTTCAAATTCTGTTAATAAACGATAAGAGTGATGTTGTCGGCGTAAACTGGCACTATATGCAATATCAGCACAATCAGTTTTATTCCACACTCCGGAATCAATATAGGTTAAGGCTTGTTTCGCGTAGGCTACCAATGCTTCCGGTGTCTTAGCGGATAAAGGAAAATAATAGTGATTTTCTTTATTATTCTTTTGGGTAATTTTTTCTTCTGCTTCATATTCAGCTAGCAAGGCATTAGCATTACTACCTCCAAAACCAAAAGAATTAACAGATGCGATTCGTCTTTTGTTTGTTTCCCAATCCTCATATTTCGTACAGACAGACAATTTCAAATTGCTAAAATCAATAGCTTCATTAGCTTTATTAAAGTGCAAATTAGGTACAAATTTTTTATTTTTCAGCATCAATGAGGTTTTGATTATACCAGCTACACCTGCAGAAGATTCAGTATGTCCAAAATTACTTTTAACTGAACCTATACGACATATTTCAGTTCGATTTGGTCTCAGCACCTGCCCTATAGCATTAACCTCTACAGGATCACCAACAGGCGTGCCAGTGCCGTGTGCTTCAACATATTGGACATCTTTTGCCGCTATGTTAGCAACAGTAAAATTCTGGGTTATTAACTGTTTCTGAGATTTGCCATTAGGTACAGTGATAGTTGCAGTGCGTCCATCCTGGTTAGAGCCAGTTGCAAGTATAATACTATAAATATTGTCATTATCGGAAATGGCTTGATCTAAAGTTTTCAGTACTAAAATTCCCACTCCTTCTGCTCGTGTATATCCGTTGGCACTAGCATCAAAACTTTTACAATAACCATCAGGTGACAACATAGTAGCTACAGACAATGACATTGAAATTTCAGGTTTAATAATAATATTAGCTCCGCCGGTCAATGCAATATCCGACTGCCCGGAAAGCAAACTTTTACAGGCAAGATCAAGTGCAACCATAGATGAAGAACAGGCAGTATCTATAACCATGCTGGGGCCTGTAAAATTATAAATATGTGATATTCGATTTGCAGCCAAAGTTGTTGATATACCTGTTGCTGTATGAGGCCCACACTGGCGAACTTCACTATTTTGTGCATGAATATTCTCATAATCGTGCATAAATATTCCAACAAATACACCTATATTATTACCAGATAGCTGTTCCGGTACCTCACCGGCATCTTCTAATGCCTCCCAGGTAACCTCAAGCAATAAGCGTTGCTGCGGGTCCATATAATCGGCTTCTCTTGGAGAGATACCAAAAAAGCTAGGATCAAATTGATCAATATCCGACAAAAAGCCTCCCTTACGCATACATAGGCGACCTTTTTTATTTACATTCTTAGAGTAGAATTTATTAAGATCCCAACGTTGAGATGGTACGCTAGTAATACCATCACCGCCACGGCACAAAAATTCCCAGAAGGTATCTGGACTGTTAATGCCACCTGGATAGCGGCAGCCAATACCGACTATAGCTATGGGATTAGGAGTTTTTTTCATTGATTATAAACCTTTTATTGTTTCCAGAAAATATATTGAAGAATTTACAGAAACTTTGATTCTTCCCGATAAGTAAATAATATTTACAATACAATTAATAAAATTTCTAAATATAGAATGTTCAATTTCAGATCTATTTCCAATTTGACCATCAATATACTCAATGATATATCTTTTCAGTAAAAGTATTTTATCGCTCATATTCATTAATTGTTTTCATATTATTTTAGATTGCAGTTATATGTTTATATTTTTTATTCATTAGATTTCTAAATATTTTCTAACTCAAATATAAAATATAATAATGTACTTTCAGTTAACCATTTAATCAAATTGAACAGCCATGCAGTCAACATGTCCAAGCTTACCCTTTACAAGAATATGAATCCTATCTCTGATCTGCTTCGGAATCAGTGCAAATTTTGATGATTTAACAATAACAATATAAGGTTTATTATATTTAGCTATTTCTTCAGGATTATTTAAACATATAGGTACGAACAGTTTCTTTATGTTAACAAGATATTTTAAATCATCTCCGTCAGGACCCAATCTGAAAAAAACTATCGGTCTATTATTTTTCCTGATTTTTTGCACAGCATTGACAAACTTAATTGAAGATTCATGCTGAATATTAAGTGGTTGTAAAAACGTTACCATTAAAATAAAAAAGGATAATAATCCAATCAACAATTTCATTAATTGATTATTTCTCAATTTTAATATTCTTACAACCGTATAGGCAAAAACAGACAGCACAATTAATGAAACCGCCGGGACTAAAATAGGATAATCAATTTTTATTTTTAACAAACTTACAACTATATATCCTATCCATAAGGCTATAAACAGTATAATAGGCATGTAAAACAGGATAAAATTTAGAAATCTTACAATTAACTTATGAAGCCAGTTAGATATATATTTTTCATTAAAGAAAAATGAAGACATTAAAGCCAAAGCCGGTATAGATGCAAGAAGATATCTATCCTGTTTACTTCCTGGGATAGATAAACCAATAAATATAATAATAAACCAGATAAACAAGTATTTCAGCATATGAAATTCACTATCAACTTCATATTTATTAATAAATTTTTTATTGAAGAAAATAATCGCTAAAATTGCTGCAGGATATGAAATCGCATATGAGCCGAAAGATGCCAAAAAATAATAATAAAATGGAGATGTATCTCCAAACCTACCCAAAGCCTGCGCAAAAATGACATTTTCAGCAAACTTAGGGCCTGCCTGCAAATAAGCAATCAGGTAAGTTGCCAAAATACCAAGCGCTAACAGTAAAACGGCAAGAATACCAATAATAAAGAATGATTTTATTCTCCTGCTGAATAAAAAAGTTAAACATATGGCCCCAGCAGGGACAACTAATCCAATTGGACCTCTAAAACAAAACCCTATAATAAAACAAATTGGAACAATCCATAAAAAAGTTTTAGATCTGTTTAAAATAGACCTGTACGTAAAATAAAATGCAATCGTTGTAACTGCAGCTACAAAAAAATCAGGATTTGGAGTTCTTGCGCATTCAAAAAATTTCACGCTGAACAATAAAATTATAACAGCATATAAAGCCTGTTTCCGTGAATGAAAAAGACCTATCAAATATGTAAAAACAACAGTAATTGCAGCCATAATAGAAGTCGGCAAAGTAATTGCAAACATATTTACAGTATGGATAACAGATGCAATCCAGTAGGATAGCAGAGTAAAAACTACAGGATAATCAGGATATGGATGATTAAAAATAGTCGGGAAATAATTTATCCCGTCTATAAACATATATCTCACAAAAAGAGCCCATCTTGCATCTATTTTTATAATTTCAATATCATAATTGAAAGTAAGAAACAGCAGCATTGAAAATATAAAAAGTAAAATACAATGCAAGGTAACAGTTTTTCTGCTTAACTTAGGTTCTACATCTAAATCATTCATTCTTAACTCCGTATTATTATAATATCGATATTAATGATTTTTTTCATTATCTTTCCATTTTGTAAATGGGTATTTAACCAAATTAGAATTGCAATATTTCATATCTCCGGTTACCTCTCTCCCAATCCAATCAGGTTTTTCGAAGATTTCTGTTTCACTATCCAACTCTATCTCAGCAAACTGCAAACCTCTGTTTTCTCTTTCAAACAAATCAATTTCCCATACCTTATTTTTATATAAAACCTTATATCTAGTTTTTTCAATTAATGGCTTAGCACACAGTAAATGCAACATTGTCTTAGCATCTTCCAAAGGAATTTCATATTCGAATTCATTCCTTGTAATACCTACAATACTGCTTTTTATAGTTATGAAGCTTTTATTTCCTGCTATCCTGACTCTAACTGCTGTATTATTGACAGTGGGTATGTAGCCTTGACAAAAATATACTCCTACAGCATTTTTCTTCCAATTATCATTAGTTAAAAGAAATTTTCGTTCAATTTCGGTTCCCATATTTATCCTGGATATTTTTTACTGATTAATACAAAAAATATAAATTAAGATGTATAAATATATTATAAACTATGTTAGGTCCATAATCATTATAATAATAAATACTCTTTATTATGTGCGGTATTTCAGGAATAATAAATATTGATAAAAAAGCAGTTTCCCAGGCTATCCTAAGAAACATGAATAATGCTCAATCTCATAGAGGCCCTGATGGGGAAGGCATAAAAATTATCAATAATGTCGGACTCGCACATAAACGACTTTCCATAATAGATATAAACAGCGGTTTTCAACCACTTAGTAATGAAAACGATAATATATGGATAACATATAATGGTGAAATATATAATCATACTTCATTAAAAAAAGATTTAATTAATAAAGGCCATATTTTTAAAACTAAATGTGACACAGAAGTAATACTACATCTTTATGAAGAATATGGGATTAACTGTTTAGAGCTACTTGACGGCATGTTTGCTTTTGCCATCTACGATAATCATAACAAAAAACTATTTTTAGCCCGTGATAGAATGGGGCAAAAACCTTTAAATTATTACTTTAAAGATAAGATATTTTTATTCTCAAGCGAACTGCAGGCAATAGTAAAACATCCAAATGCAGATAAGAGTATCAATCATCAATCTTTTCATGATTATCTTACCCTGCAGTATATACCAGCACCAAATACTATATATAAATACATGTATAAACTGCCGCCTGCTCATTATTTAGAATTTAATTTAAATAAATCGGATATTAATTTAAAAAAATACTGGCAGTGCTCTTTCAATAATAAACTAAATATCAAATATGATGATGCTGCGGAAAATTTAAGATTCTTGTTAAAAGAATCTGTTTCTAAAAGACTGATGTCAGATGTACCTCTAGGGACATTTCTTTCAGGCGGAATAGACTCTACGATTATAACATCTATTGCTGCTGAATTAAAAAAGTGAGCCTATAGAATCTTTTACCATTGGATTTGAAAACAGTAAGTATGATGAGAGAAAATATGCAAAAACTGCATCATGTAAATACAACACAATTCACCATGAACTTCTAGTTGATCCTTCTGACTTTGATATCTTAAATAAGCTTGTTCCACATTATGGGGAACCGTATTCTGATGCTTCAATGATTCCAACTTATTATCTTAGTAAATTTGCCGTCAAAAAAATTACTGTAGCCTTAAGTGGAGATGGTGCTGATGAACTTTTTGCTGGATATTACAGATATCTTATATTTAGAAATTTATCTCATTGTGACATTCTTCCTCAGAGCATCAGAAAATTAATCCATTCCTGCATAAGCAAAGTAACTGCTAAAGGTGCTGATGAAAGAACATTTTTAGGTAAACTTAACAGAATAACACACGCGTTAGCTACAAGCAAAAAGAGTAGATATTTAGATATTTTAAGCAGATGCAGCGAAAATCAAAAAAAATCAATATATGGAGAGAAAATATTCGACGGCAATTTAATTCAAACTGACAAAATGTTTTGCAGCCTAATCAATGAATCAACTACAGAAAACAGTGTAGAGAAAATTATAGAAACAGATCTTACAACATATCTCAATGGTGATATTTTGACTAAAATTGATATTGCATCCATGGCAAACTCACTAGAGATCAGAAGTCCTTTCATGGATCATAAAATTGTAGAATTTGCAGCATCATTGCCATTAGAATACAAACAAAAGCTAAATTCCAGAAAACGTATACTAAGAGATGCTTTTAAAAAAGATATTCCGCAAAGTCTAATTCATAGAAATAAAATGGGATTTGGTGTACCTGTTTCAAATTGGCTGAGAAAAAAATGGAAGAAAAAATCTACAGATTTACTAATGAACGGAAACAGTGTCAAAGATGGTTTTATAAAAAGAAGCTCTGTTGCAAATTTATTATGGGAACACCAAACTTATAGAAACGATCATAGCTATTTATTATGGTCTCTTATTATTTTTGAAATATGGTACACTGAATTCATTCTCTAAATCAGTTGCAGCACTTTTCCCATACAAGTGTATGTTTAAAAACAGTTTTATCACTTTTTTCTGTGAACGAATTTATAATCAATTTATTATCCTGAATTTTATAGAACCTTTCCTGGTCATTATTTATCCATTCAGGAATAAGCGATACTTTAACATGGTGAATTACTCTATCTTTATATAAAGTATAACTACCTGAATAGCTTAAATAAGAACCTTTGCCCTGATGCAGACTTTCTAAACCAACACCTTCAGAGATACAATTTTTTCTTGATAATGCAACAATATTGGCAGACATATAATAGTCAGAAGTATACATAATAAATCCATCAACTTCCTTACCGAATGGATGGTACACATCTCCGGACTTATCTTCCATATACCACTCAGAAAGTCTCCAAGCACCTAAAATTATTTTTCTGTCCATAATGAAGAACTCCCATTTAAAAGTTTTAACTGTTTTTAATTTTGTAAATTATAATAACACAGCTGATGACATACATAACACCTACAATAATAATTGAAAGTGGTATATATATTTTGCTTAATGGTGCCAGTAAAATACCTGACACCAAAAATGCTACGCTTGACATTGCCCCCACGCCTCCCATAAGTGCTCCCTGCTCATTTTGAGTAACAGCATTGGAACATAAAGCAAGCAGACTGCTGTAATTAAGAATTTCTATTGTCCCCATTAAAAATGCTGATATCCAAAGCAAAATTTCACTAGGAAAGATTCCAGAAATAATCATTATTAGTGCAACTGTAGAGGCTGACATAATAAAGATCTTTTCAAGAGAAAATCTTTTTAAAAACCATTTTTGCAGAAAAAGAATACTAAAGGCATTTCCTGCACCGAGCAGGCAAAAAATAATACCTATATATTGAATGTCAAAATGAAACAATGTTTCCAATATTAATGGTATGCCAATTATATAAAGACCCCAGGCAAAAGTAATAGAGAAAAATGCTAATCCAAGGCTAAATACTCTTTTGTCTGTAAATATAAACATAAAAGCTGAAAAGACCTTAAAAAATTCAATTTTTGCATTTCCTTTTTTAGCAAATGTTTCTTTTAAAAACCGGATTAAAAAAGATGCGTTAATTATTGTTAAAACTGCAGCTATCCAAAATGGAGTATTTACTGAAAACCATGAAAATATATTGCTGTCAGTAGTAAAACCTGATATTAATGGTCCAATAATTATTCCTATGGCGACAGCAAAAGTAATCCATCCCATATTCCTTGCTTTAGTTTCAGGAGTACTAAGATCTGCTGTAGCGGCCTGTGCAATATCATAACAGCCTCCAAAAAAACCTGATAATAGACGTCCTACAAAAAAAGCAACAATTAAGCCATCCTGAACAGCCCATCCCATTATTAAATAACTTACTGCTGTAGCAAGTAAACAGGTAACTATAATGCTTTTTCTACCAAATTTATCAGATAAAGTGCCAAGAAAAGGTGTACCAAAAAATGCTCCTATCGGCCACATTACAAAACCTACAGAATACAAAAAGTATCTCCAAAACATACTAACATCTGGAGAGACTAAGCTATGTGCAGATACTTCCAGAAAAAGAGCCGGAAACAATGGTAACACTAACCCAAGCCCCATCATTTCAATGACAATAGTCAGCATCAAAACAATTAATACAGAACGATCTGAATCAGTATTATAATTATCGCCATACATCAAAAATAACCTCTAGAATAAATAGCAAGTTCAAAAAGATAATAATTAATCAGGCAAATGAAGAAATACAAACAAATATTCTAAGAAATTATGGCTACAGGTCTTACCCATCCAGCGCTAGCATTTTTTATTTTAATAGGAAAACATGATATCTTAAAACCATATGCTTTCTTTATCTTAGAAAAATTAGCCATTTTTTCCATATGGCAATAACCTTTCTCTATACCTGCGAAATGAGCTTCCCAAATTATATCAGGATTACCTGTTTTGCTGTATTCTTCAGCTATAAACGGCAAGGGGCGATCCCAACTCCAAGCATCAATTCCTGTTATTTTTACCCCTTGTTCTAATAAAAACAGAGTACTTTCTCGGGTCATTCCTGCCCCCCTGGTCAAATACTCTTTTTTACCCCATGAGTCATCTGCACCTGTCTGTATTAAAACAATATCAAAAGGTTTAATAGAATAGTCAATCCTTTTTAATTCCTTTTTAATATCAGAAACAGTTATTTTATCACCATCATTTTTAAATCTAAAATCCAGAAGTACACCATCAGAGAAACACCACTCCAAAGGTATTTCATCTATTTTTAAAGCCGGCAATCCATTATCCATTGTCGGATGAAAATGATACGGTGCATCCAGATGAGTACCAGAATGTGTTGTCAGATTTATATTTTCAATAGCCCACCCTAGTTTATTAGGCAATAACTCTTTTTTTAACCCTGGAAAGAAAAGTTCCATCTGATGCGCTCCTGTTTTATGATCCGCATATTTTATTTCTGGAATCATCATTTCTGGATCAGATGGCAAATTATTTTCTATTGTTATACTTAAATCAATAATCTTACATTTTTTTTGCAACTGCTAAATTTCCTTCTCTACCTGGTATTTCTTTAAAATTTATGTTTAGAATATTTTTCGTTTCCTTAATACTATCGCGAATATCGCATAGAGGAACAATTTTAATATTTCTATCAGCACATTTTTCTGTGAATCTTCTAAACTGATTAAAGCATGAAATGCCCTCAACTTCAGAGTGTATTGTCAGTACATTAAGCCTACCAGGTTCAATTAAGCTCATTATATACTCATTGTAATTTGATTCATTTACTCCATTACGCCCAATAATCTCATCATATGTCGGTAAAGTTGTCGGTATTTGAAGTGTTTTATATCTTTTACCATCTATCTCAGGATACCCGATATCTCTTCCTCTACAGTCACTTCTGTAAGAAAAATTCAGCGTATCAGCATAATCAAGCCACTCTTTGGAAAGCTGCCAGCCAGGATTGCCCGCAGCAGTGGGCTTTTGTCCAAAAATTTTTTCCCAGCGGACCACAGCTTTATCTAATACTGATTTAATTGTTTTTTCATCCATTTTAGAGATATATGTCTGCCATTTATAATGATCATATGCATGGAGAGCTATCTCATGATTATGAAAAACTGTACTCTGTAAAACTTTTGCAAGTTTTATTCCAATATCTGGACCTGGCCATAAAAATCCTTTAAATAAAATATCCATACCATAAAGCTTAGCGGCATTACCCCGCATCATTTTCTTTAGAAACTGGGGTTTCATGATTCTCCAGATATGCCTTCCCATATTATCCGGACCGATTGAAAAGAAAAATGATGCTCTGATATTCTTCTGATACAGCAGATTGCTTAAGGCAGGAACACCAAGTCTGGTTCCGCGAAAAGTATCAACATCTATTTTTAAACCTAATATAGTCTCTTTTTCTGATAAAATATCAATCTTCTCTTTCATATAAAAATCTCATATATTATTTTTTATTTACATTACCTTTTTTAGAACTGACAAGATATTTTGGCCTTTTTCTTACATCCATGCTTATTCGGCATATATATTCTCCAAAAATTCCAAATATAAAAAACTGTATACCAATAAAGAAAAACAGAATAGCAAACAGCGTAAATACTCCATTATTTGCCCATGCAGCACCATGAAAAATACGCAAAATAATCAATAGTATAGAAAATAATATGCTCACTACACTCATTATTCCGCCAAATACTGTAAGAAATCTAAGCGGCATAAAGGTTGAGCCTGTTAAAATATCAAAAAACAGCTGCATTAATTTCCATACATTGTATTTTGAAATTCCAGAAGCTCTTTCCGAATGCTCTACTGTTATTTCAGCAGTTTTATTGGCAAATGAATCTGCAAGAACAGGTATATAGATAAATCTTTCTTTGCACTGTATTATTACATCTATAATCTCTTTTCTGTAGGCTCTTAACATACAACCGCTGTCCCTCATACTGGAGTCAGTGATTTTTCTAACCATGTAATCTTTAGCACTGGAAGCTAAATGCCGAAAATAATTATCTTTTCTTCCCCCCCCCCTTAATGTACTTACAATATCGTAATCACCTTCCTTCATTTTAGCTATCATTGTAGGAATTCCCTCAGGTGGATTCTGTAAGTCGGCATCAATAGTAACAATTACTTCAGCAGTGCAGCTTTCAAAACCTGCGGTGATTGCTGCATGCTGACCATAATTTCTATTTAAAGAAATCAGTGCAATATTTTTCTTGTGTTTTTCTATCCATTTTTCTATAACTTCAACTGATTCATCAGAACTTCCGTCATCAACAAATATCAGTCTAAAACCATACTCTCTGTCTTTTAATGCATTAATAGATCTTTCTATTAATGCATTTAAATTTGCTGCTTCATTAAAAACAGGAATTACCACGTCTATGTTATTTATTTCACGAGCATTATTCTCTGATGCAGCCATAGTTTTAAACCTCAAATTTTATATAAAAATATTGTTCTATTCCAGAATAAGTAATACTATATTAGTATCTGAATCATAATTCAATATAACAATTTTATAATTAAATTTGCGATTTTAACATATAAAAAAGAAAATAAGATGGATAATATACCTAAAATAACTATTATTCTTGACAGACTCAGAAGTGCTTACAATACAGGTAATATATTTAGAATTGCTGAAGCAGTAAACGCTCATGAAATAATTACCTGCGGTTACACCCCTACACCTCCGCATCCAAAACTAGCAAAAACAGCAATGAATGCCGACAACCTTGTTACATGCAGACATTTTGACACGTCTTTAGAAGCAGTACAAGCTCTGAGAACAGAAGGCTATAAAATGATTCTTGCTGTAGAAACAACAGAAAATGCAATATGCGCATGGGAAAAGAATTATGAATATCCATTGGCCATTATCATGGGGAACGAAGCCTTGGGCGTAGAGGATAATACATTAAATGAATGTGACGGAGCAGTTAATCTACCTATGTTCGGTAGTAAAAAATCTATTAATGTAGGAAATTGTGCGGCAGCAGTATTGTATGCTATAATTGCTAATTATGATAAAAAATAACAGAAAGTCTTTTTTTATATCCTTTATTCAGCTTTAATCTAATATTTTTTAAGAAATTCGATGAGAAAAAAAAAAGCAAAAAAAATAAACCTTTTTAAGAACTCTTACTTCAGAGTAGCACTGGCGCTTTTGATATTAGTAATAATTCTCTCAGCTATCGGTTTTGGGCTATTCAGTTTTTCTAAAATTCTGTTTTCAAGAAATCCTCACTTTACTATAAGCAAAATTTCTGTCAAAGGAACAAGCTACTGGAATAACAGAGCTGATAAAATTTCAAGAATTCTAAATTTAAAAATTGGCCAGACTAATTTATACGAACTTAATTTAGGTAAAATTAAAAACAAGTTAGAAGAAATGAAGGAGTTCGGAATTGAATCAGTTGGAGTCTCAAGAGAACTTCCGGATACATTAATCATTAATATTACCGAAAGAATTCCCAGAGCTACCATTTATAATAGAAAATCAGGCTTAGTTGTAGATCAGGCTGGAGTTTTAATGAGCAGTAAATATACCGCTGATATTAACTTTAACCTACCAATAATCACTGGTTTCAGTTTAAAGAAAACAGATAACAAATTACCGTATGGTAAAATCATAAAAAAAATAAAACCCGCTTTAATTTTTATATCTCTGATCAATACAGATTTTATTAATTTCAAAGTAAAAATTATTAATTTATATTCACAAAATGAACTTAACGTATTTATGCATGCACCAAATAAAAAAACAGTAAAAGTAGTATTTCCGTTTAAATACTCAGTAGAAAACCCACCTTCCATGCAGAAAATGCTAGCAAATACTAAACTTTTAAAAACAAAGCTAACTGAACTTGAAGAATTATATAAATACCTGAGATGGAAAAGAACTCCATATAAAGAAATCAATCTGCTATATAGGGATCAGGCTATTATAAAATAAAAAGCCGATCAAAAAAATGATCGGCAATATAATTATAATATTATTTCTATATTTTTTTATTCTGAATCTGAATTATCTTTTTTTATTGCTTCAGTAGAACTTTTTTCTGTAACTTCTTTTTTCTTAAGTTCGACTTTAGAAATTTTCTCAGCCTCAGCCTCAGCTTCAGCTTTCATTTCTGCTTTTATCTCTGCTTTTAATTCAGCCATCATATCTTGTTTAGTAGCTGACTCTGACTTCTGTTCAGTCTTAACGCTAGTTTTAGCTTTTTCGCTAAAAGAATCATCTTCTTTTTTTACTTCAAAACCGAGAAGTATTTTAACTTCTTTTGCAGATAAAGTTTCTTTTTTGAGAAGTTCTTGGGCAAGAAGTTCTAACTGGTCTTTGTGTTTTGTTAAAATATCATCAGATTTCTTTTTAGCAGTACCAATTAATTTTTTAATTTCAAGATCAATTTCTCGCGCTGTATCTTCACTATAATCTTCTGATCTAGTGATATCTCGCCCGACATAAACCTGCTCACTTCTGCCACCATAAGAAATTTCTCCCATTTTTTCACTCATACCAAAAACACAGACCATTTTTTTAGCCACTTTTGTTGCTTCTCCAATATCACCAGCAGCTCCACTTGTAATATCTCCAAATATTATTTCTTCAGCACTTCTACCCCCCATCATCATAATCATCATATCTTCTAATTCTTTTTTAGACTGAGTATAACGATCTTCTTCTGCTAATTGGAAGGTAGCACCTAAATAAGCAATTCCTCTAGGAATTATTGTAACTTTATGTAATGGAGTAGAATTCTCACAATATAATCCAGTCAAAGTATGGCCTGCTTCATGATAGGCCGTGACTCTTCTTTCTTTTTCACTAATTTTTCTGCTTCTTCTCTCACGTCCCCAGCACACTTTATCTCTGGCCTCTTCCAGTTCAGGCATTTCAGCAGCTGATTTATTTCCTCTTGCTGCAAGCAAAGCAGCTTCATTAATTAAATTAGCCAAATCGGCACCACTAAAGCCAGGTGTTCCTTTAGCAACTACATCCAAATCGACATCTTTGGCCATTTTTATATTTTTAGCATGAACATCCAGGATCTGTCTTCGTCCTTTAATATCAGGTAAATCAAGTACGATTTGACGGTCAAAACGTCCGGGACGAACTAAAGCAGGATCCAATACATCAGGTCTGTTTGTAGCAGCTAAAACAATTACTCCGCCTTCTTCTGTTTCCAAACCATCCATTTCAACAAGCATTGCATTAAGAGTCTGCTCTCTTTCATCATGACCTCCCCCAATACCTGAAAAACGAGATCTGCCCACAGCATCAATTTCATCAATAAAGATTAAACATGGTGCATGTTTTCTTGCGGTAGCAAACATATCTCTTACCCTACTAGCACCAACACCTACAAACATTTCAACAAAATCTGAACCACTTATAGCAAAAAATGGAACATTTGCTTCACCGGCAATAGCTTTTGCAAGCATAGTTTTACCAGTCCCAGGAGGTCCTACAAGCATTGCGCCCTTAGGTATTTTTGCACCTAGAAGTTTAAATTTCAACGGATCATTAAGATAATCCATGATTTCTTTAGTTTCTTCTTTTGCCTCTTCTGCACCGGCTACATCAGCAAATTTAATTTTATTCTTATCCGGGAATATCATTCTCGCTTTACTCTTACCGAACTGCATCGCACCTTTTCCGGCACCTTTAATCTGCCTTGCGAAAAGCATATAAAGCAACGCTACAGGAACAATAATTATCAAGAGCATATAAATTAAACTTTTGAACCATGAATCATCATTCTTTATTGTTACATTTACTTTATAACTACCATCTTTAGTATCCCTCAACAATTTATCCAGAGTATTTGTATAAATAACCCTGGAAGTATAATCTTGAGTTCCTGATTTTGTTTTAGTATTTAATTTTCCCTGAACAGACATTATATTGCCAGTTGACGGAGTCATAACAACTGTACTAATTTTTTTCTGAATTAAAGCTGACTCAAATGCTGACTGGTCAAGATTTTCTGTTTTTTTATGATTTGCCGAAAATAGAAAAAGGCCTGCTGCTGCAACAAATACCAGCATCCATACAATCATTGCCATAGGTGGAGCTTTTTTAATTGGAATCTTACCTTTACCCGGCCTTTTATTTGGTTGGTTCTTATTTTCCATATTTAATGCCTAATTCTTTATCCTTTATTTTTCTGAAAATATATTCCAGCAATTAACAAACACAACGTAAGTAATTCTTACGAATAATAAAAGTTGCGTAATAATATAATATATATAATGATTAAACTAAAGCTAATAACCATGCTAACAATGCCACAATTAATATCCCAAGCAATATAAATATATATATAGTAGCTTTTTTTGCTATCAATTTTTTAAATTTACTCTCCTCTTTTGAGAATGGAGAAAAATTTTCCATTTCCTCTATATCCACTCCATTCCCTATCTGAGTCAAATCTATTTTTGTTTTTGTATCAAAAATCGCCTGTTCTTTAAATTTTCCTTCTTCACAGCTGTAAAGAAGCTCAGTATTTCCTAATTTAATAATATCACCATTGTTGAGATCAACATTTGTCACATATTGACTATTTACCCTCGTTCCATTTGTTGAGTTTTTATCCGTAATAGAGTAAATACCTTTATTAGAGCGGATAATTTCACAATGATTCGTACTTATTGTTGTATCATTAAAGTGTATATCATTATTCGACGACCTGCCACAAGTATAAACCTTATTCTTAAGGGTAAAAGAGTTCCCTTTATTTGTACTCGATAATACTATCAATTCAGGAAGTTTATTCATAAACCTTTTTTCATCTAATTACATTTAAGATAATATGCTATATTAACTTATAAAATTTTATTAAAGCTTATAATCTAAATTAAACTCATTTATTGTCAAAGACTAATAATTAAAATTATCATTTTTATTATAAATGAGATATATTTGACTAAACAATATAAAAAATTATATTATTTTATTATAAACCGCTATATAAAGCCTATATTATATATAGTAATTATAAATTTGATAAAGAACAAGTTTAAACACTAATTTAATTTTGAGGAAATTCTATGAAAAAGAACTTAATATTTCTAGGAGCACCCGGTGCCGGCAAAGGAACATTTGCAAGTCTATTGACCGAAAAAACACCACTTGTACATATCTCTACAGGCGATATTTTTAGAAATGAAATTAAAAATGGCACTGAATTAGGGAAGAAAGCCAAAGCTTATGTAGAATCAGGCGGATTAGTCCCAGATGAACTTGTTGCTGACATGGTAACTAAAAGATTATCCGAAGAAGACTGCAAAAAAGGTTTTATTCTTGATGGGTTCCCTAGAACATTAAATCAGGCAGAATTACTTAAAAGCACAATAAAAAACATTAAAAAAGAAATAGATGCAGTTATTTATTTTCAGGCAGGCGACGAATTACTACTCCAGAGACTGACAGCAAGACTGATGTGCCGTGAGTGCGGCGGTAACTTTAATAAAATCTTCTCTCCTCCAAAAGTTGAAGGTAAGTGCGATATATGTGGAGGAGAATTATACCAAAGAAAAGACGACAGCCTTGAAACAGCTAAAAGTAGACTGGAATTATACCATAAAGAAACAGCACCGCTTGTAGAATTTTATGAAAAAGAGAAAATTCTTTACAGCATAAATTCAGAACGGGGAAAGGAACCAGTACTGAACGATATTTTAAAATTAATTTGAATATGACTTTAAAAAAAACAATAATACACTCAGAAAAAGAGATCATAGGTATCAGAAAAGCGGCTCAGGCAGCCGCTTTTGTACGGGAAGAACTTAGAAGATTGATAGCTGCAGGAATGTCAACTAAAGATATTGATATTCTTGCAGAAAATTTAATAAAATCTACTGGTGGAAAAAGTGCTTTCCTAGGTTACAGAGGATATCCTGGACAAATTTGTATTTCAGTTAATGATGAAGTAGTTCACGGAATCGGCAGTAAAAACAGAATAATAAATGATGGAGATATTGTAAGCTTTGATGTAGGCGTCTCCTTAAACAGTTATATCGGAGACAATGCTGAAACAATTGCAATTGGAAAAGTTGTTTCTGAAGCAGAATTTCTGCTTAAAAAAACACGTGAATCACTTTTTGCAGGAATAAACTCTGCAATTAAGGGCAATTTCATAAGAGATATCAGCATTGCAGTACAGAAAGTGGCCGAAGAAGCAAACCTGGGAATTGTTCGGGAATATGTAGGACACGGTTGTGGTGCTCATTTACACGAACCTCCCGAAATACCTAACTATAAAACAGCAAACAAAGGCCCAAAGCTGCA
>DASCNA010000035.1:0-2809 GCA_036011305.1 Victivallales bacterium | reverse complement strand
GAGGCAGTTTACTGCTAATTTTATGTATAAACTGATTAACAGTTTCACTTAATTTAACAGCATCATTATTCCCTGTTGTATAAACATTAATAAAAAAATGCGGTCTATTCTCTACACCTCTGGAATAATATTTCTCTCCGTTGTCAAGAATATAGTTGTCTTTAATTTCTGCTATCTGACCAAGTTTAACGACTGTCCCGTTTGATTCTGAAATTACAGGTATTTTTTTATAATCCCCGGCGTTATATTTTCTCCCTGAAGCAGATATTGTAAATTTTTCACATCCCTTATATGAATCATTTTTATCCAAACAAAAAAGCTTTAATCTGAATATCGGATTAAAGCTTTTTCTATTGTCTATGATTGAGCTAATGTTTTACCATCAATATTGTAAACCAGTTCTTCATTTTTATTATTATGATTAAGATCTTTGTAATAAACATGCCACTTATTATTATTAAGCGAAACTTTATATAAGTATGATTTAGGATGATTAGTAAAAGTAGTATTAATAGCATTCAATAAATAACTTGAACTGTCAGGTGGATTAGTACTACCAGAAACAGTGATTGATTTGGGGTACCCAATTACACTTAACCATAAAAAAGTATTTATTTTATGGATTACTTTTTTATTATTATACAATGTAGAATACTCAAAAGTTGTTTTATCAAATATATTACTAGGTACTTCTGTATTAAATATAATATTATTAATATATCGCTTAGTGCTTACAAGTGGAATCAGATTATTGATATCATCCTGATTTGGGGTGTAATAAACGATATTTCTATTGGTTCTAAAATGAGCATTGCTTAAGTCTGTACTACTTATCATTTCATCTGCAAGACTTTTGGATTTTGCATAACTACCTGCAGAAAAGAAAAATGTTAACATTACTGACATAGTCAGTATACAAATATTTCTTGGTTTTTTCATACTACCCTCTCCCTTTTTCCCTTATTTGTTTAACACTATTTAAATTCATCTGCGCGCGATTAACACGTTCGCTAAAATGATTTGGTTATGAAATTTTATTTATTGGAATACTGCTTTTCTTACTACTTCATCCAATTCATTATTCATTACTGACTGGACTTCACTAAAAGATATGGCACTGTTATCGCTCATAGACAACGTTCCTTTTCCTTATCTTTTTTTGTTCATAACATTATTGATCTCTTATATTTTCACAGCGGAACAAGAAAATATTAAGTGCATCTATTGGTTACAAAAGTTAATTTTTCTAATTTTATTTTTATTTCTTCATTTCTCCCTATTCCTTTCTTTTCTTTGTACGTTAAAAATCATTTATCATTTTGCCGTGAAGCAAAAAGTGATTAAGTGGACTGGTCTATAAGTTTCATTTTTCCCTATCCTTTTTTGTTCATAACTTTTTAGCTCACATGGAGCTATGAAGTGGAGCGAAATAGTTGTTATGTGTATTTATTGGTTATAAGTTTTTTAATTATTAATCTTAACCATTTTACAGTTATTGCTTAACATTGGTTTACTGGTGAAATCAATGATATGCCCTGAACAGGTAACAAATATTCCGGGTTTGTATTCTAATAGGCGCAAATTGCCACCAAATATATGAAGATATAGATAACCATTTTTAATAAAGAATTTAACTTGGAGAGTCGGTCGATTATAATATGTGATATTGTAGTTCCCTACATATTTGGACCATTCAGGCTTATCCGGTCCTTTTTGTAGATTAGGACCATCATTATAATTCCATGTACCACCATTACTCATATCTAAAATATATTTTGGATATTCCTTGCCACCTTTAATAAATTTGTATAATTTTTCATCTTTAACAGAATAAAATTTATTATCCCCAATATAAGTAAGTTTATCAAACTTATTATTTTGTAATATTCCTATCTGATTATTTTTAAAAGTGATAGTAACTATTGGACCTTCTCCGGTATCAATATAATTTCCAACCCATGATTTTAATTCTTTAAGTGAAATAGATTTTGTAATAATTTTTTTGAGTTCGATTTTACCATAATTATTGAAATAATTATTTAGTCCTAACTTTGAATAAATATATTTTAAAAAAGGTATAAAGTTATTATTTAATCCATTACGTTTATTTGTAAGAATACCAACACCAAAATCTTCTTTAGGGTACCAGAGTATAAGTGAATTATATCCATGATATAATCCTGAATACCTGTACAGAGTCCCTTCACTTGTATTATCTACAACATCAGGCAGTGCAAATCCGGTGTTTTGATATTTCCCTTTATTCAGTATGGTACGCGTCAGATTTATGTTTTTGTCGCTTAATAATTGTTTTCCATTAATGCTACCATTATTTAGTTGGAATTTTAAAAATTTTCCTATATCAACAGCGTTTGAGAATGCACTGCCATTAGGTCTTTCTGTAAAGTAAATTTTTTTTACACCGGGAATATATCCTATTGCTCTATTTTTATCCTTTTTGATTTTTGTGTTATCAAAAGTTGTACTATTCATTCCAAGTGGACTAAAAACTAGTTTTTTGATACATTTAGAAAAATTAGTTTTTTCTATTTGAGCCAAAATATAACCAGCTAAAGAATACCCGGGATTTGAGTAGGCAAATCTTTGACCTACAGGAAACCTGAGCCATGAATTTTCAAGATCTTTTATATCCTGTTTTAATAGAGGAGATTCCTTATCGTTTTGAATTGAACCGGTAATACCTGATCTAAATCCCAGCAAATCAAGAATAGTCATTTGAGTTGTAGGGGTATTTGAAAATCTGGATTTTATTCTAAATTTTGGAAGATAATATTTTATTGATTTGTTT
>DASCNA010000034.1:0-27448 GCA_036011305.1 Victivallales bacterium | reverse complement strand
GCAAAAATATCTGGAAGATGTATTCAGGCGACTCCAAGGACATCCGCATCAAAATTTAAGAGAACTTTTGCCGGATAGATGGACTCAAGAAAAAACTGTAAAAAAATAAAATTCAATATGTACTCAAATTTACGCTTACGAATTAAGATAGTAATAATAGGAATATTATATTCTTCCTATTATTTCTCTTAGAATAAAATTTTCAAAAATGGAATTGGTTAATCTCTAAATTTAGGAAATCCCCTGTTTTGATAAGGTCTTAAAGGTGTTCCGTCTGGTTTTACTAATTTGACTGAAGTGAATACTAGTAAATTTGTTTTATCTATATCTTCAATTTCAGAACGAAAAAGTCTACCTATTAAAGGTATTTCTCCGATTAGTGGAATTCTGTCATCAATATCAGTTGTTTCATCTTTATATACTCCTCCCATAACAACTGTTTCGCCATCAAATATTCTCATTTGAGTTTGAACGGTCCTTGCGCTGATTTGAGCCATTTTTATTGAACTATATAGCAAAACATCTGTATCTGTTGCGGTAATGCTAGCAGCTGTAGAATAATTTGTCCACCCAACAAAAGTTTGAACTTGCGGTTCGAGTATTAAATCTATTGTATATCGGTCAGAGCTGATATATGGTGTTACTTCCAAAACTATGCCTACAGGTGTGGGTTCATCATAATCAAGGGTAGGAACAGATGGAATAACAAGTCTTGTTTCACCTGTCCCTCCTAATGTAGTTGTAACTTCAGGTTCGGACCATTCTGTCGGAAAATATCTGTCTGTAATTAACCTAATAGTGGCCTTATGTCCGCTTAGTGTAGTTACTCTGGGGGCTGAGAGTACTTCAACCCTTGTATTTTGATTTAATGCGTGTAACGTTGCGTCAAGTTGGATACCGCTATTTACCCAGGAAAATCCGAATTCTCTGTCTGGTATTGCATCAGTTGTAAGTGAAGCATCATTTGCAAATCGGGTAATTGGCGTTTGCTGTTCCCATGTTGTACCTCCCTGCTGAGACCCTGGTCCTGTCTGGTCGGCTGGTGCAGTAGGCCTTGCAAAATTCCATTGAAAACCCAGTTCATCAAAATCTTTCTGCTGCATTTCCACAAATTTAGAAGTTATAGATACTTGGGGTAATGTTTCTTCAGCCTTTGCTAGAAGTACTTTAATTTTAGAAATTTCCTGCTGAGTATTTCTAACAATAAGCCTGCTGATCTTGGAATCATATATAATTGTCGATCCTTCAGGAAAATTAACTCCGCGCTCTTGATAATGTGTTCGTAAATCAGTGCTAGAATTTGAATTTAAATGATTGAAAATTTCTTTCTCTACAGGGAAGGCCCTGGTTTCAAGATCTTCGAATGCAATATCCTGTGAAGCAATTTCTACAGCATATTGATTTACCCTATATTTTAGACCAGCAGCTTTACATACATATTCTATAGCTTTGATCATAGGTACATTATCTAATACAATAGTAATTACATATTGCTCTGCCGGCTCAAGTTCTTCCTCTGCTTCTTCTTCTTCATCCCAGCTTGCTTCATTACTGCTTTCTTCTGTCTGAGGTGTTTCTGCTGATGACAATCTCAAGAAAAAGTTGATACCTATTCCGTCAGGATCCAATTTTTGACTTTCTCTTTTGAGAAATAAAACTGCTGTATCAATAGGAACTTCTTCAAAGGAGATATGTTTAATTATAATACTGTTTAGTTTTTTTCTGATAGGTGATAATTCATCTGTTTTTTTTAAAATTTTTGACTCAGCAAAATCAACTCTATTACCTTTTAGTGTTCTTGATATTACTGGAGATAATTTTTCCCATTCAATTTCTGATTGTCTTTCAGTTTGTGTAACTTCACTTCTGTATTTACCTGCTTCATATATTTTTACATTTATTCTTCTGATGTACTGTATAGTATTTATATTGAAAGGATCAATTAATAGTAATTCATTAAATTTATCTTTAGCCTGGCTGTATAATTTTTTATTAAATAGTTTTTTCCCCTGTTCGTATAATACATTTATATTATAGGAATTCTCTTTTAAGTCAGGGGCAAGTTTCTTAGGTGATGTTTTCTCTTTATATTTATTATACTCAAGTTTGTTTTGAAATTTGCTGATTAATTTATTTGCAGCACTATTTAATTTAGGGTTTATTTCTTTTGCTTCTTTACATAAATTTATAGCTTTATCTATTTCGTCGTTATGTGCAAGTCTTTCAGCTTTTTTTAATGTCTCCTTTGCCCAGGATGTATATACATGAGATAAGGCTTCTTTAAGTTGGTTAATTTTGCGGTTGTTTTCAACAGTGCCTGGCCTGATATGAGAAAGTATAGAAATACATGACAGATATAAATTTTTTGCTTTCGTATATTCTTTGTTTAGAAATGCTTTATTGGCTTCTTTTACCAGTTGTTCTGCCTTCAGTAATTGTTCCTGCCTTTTAATTGCAGTTGTATTATTATATTTTTTAATGATCTTATTATTTGTATCTTCAGCTATAGTCCAGGAACTTGATACTATAAGTATTGTCATAGTCAGAATTAAAATTTTTTTATGGCTTATTATTTTCATAAATATTTTGAGCTTATCTATTATAATCAAATAATCCTTTTTCATGTTTTCTTATTGGAGTTCCATCCGGATTGATTAATCTGGCACTTACAAATATTAGCAGGTTAATTTTATTAATTGATTCTATTTTTGATTTAAATAGCCTTCCGACCAGTGGGATATCTCCTATAACTGGATATTTATCTTCCGCAAATGAAGATTGTTCAGTTATCATGCCACCAAGGACTATGCTTTCACCATCATAAATCTTTATGTTTGTCGTAACATCCCTATGAGAAATATTTGCCATTTTAAGAGGAGTAGGATAATGAATTTGATTTTTTATATTTCCTATACTGTCATACATAGTTTGGTCGATTGTATAGCTATATTCATCCCAGCCAACGAATTCTATAACTTCAGGGTGCAAATCAAGATATATAGTATGATTATTAGGGCTTACGGTTGGTGTTACTTCGAGACGAATTCCGAGATCTGTAGGCTCATCGAATTCTGGGCGGGAAAAATTTCCGGAGACGGAATTATCTACTAATGAAAGTGAAGGTTTTGTCCAGCTGGTTGGAAAATACTCTTCCTGAACCATTCTAATTAATGCAGGAGAACCGCTTTTTGTAATTATTTTAGGTGATGACAGTATTTCTGACGTAGTACTTCTATCCAGTGCATATGCCCAAAAATCTAAGTTTGTAATGGATGAAATACCCCATCCGTTACCAAATGAATGACTAAGTTGGTTTACCAAAGCTCCAATATCAGGATTTTGACCACCTTTTTCATAAGCATTACTACTACCGGGATTTGTTGTTCCAGTAAGATTTCCATCTGAATTTAAATATCTTAAAAGTGTATCATTACCCATTTGCGGTGTACTATTGTCACCCTGTATCGCATTATAAGTTTTAGTAAAATCATTAATCCCCAGGTTAGTGCCTGACATATCAAATCTCCATTTGAAGGCGATTTCCTCCAGTTCTGTCTGTTCTATTTCAATAAATTTGGTTTCAATTAAAACCAATGGTATCTGTATGTCTATTTCTTTTATAACATTTTCCATAATTCTTATATTTGTTGAACTGTTTGTTATAATTAACGTACTTGTTTTATTATCCCATGCTATAGTTGAGTTGTCTGGAAAGGGGACACCTCTTTCTACAAAGTAATTTTTAAGTTGTTCGCTAGATATATCAGCAGTTTCACCTGTTATACCCTGACCAAACTCGCTGGTATCATAAAAATTAGTACCTACTCCTGAAAATTCATCGGTGACGAGTGTGATGTTAGAAAGGATTGAGTTAATTAAACCCGATTCAATTTGAAAAAATTTAGTGGTCATTTCATCAATGGCTTCATTTCCAATTATGATAGCATGTTCTTCTATTTTGTATTTTAAACCTGCAGATAGACAGACATATTTAATAGCTTCGCCAATAGGAACTTCATCAAGAGCCATTGTAATTCGTTCTGTACTGCTTTCACTTGTACGATCCAATCTTAAAACGATGTTTATACCAAGATTATCCTCAGTATCTAAAATTTTGCTTTCTCTGTTTAAATAAGTGATTACTGATGACACAGACGCATTATCAAAATCTATCTTGCTAATAATTATATTTTTAAGCTTTTGTCTGATTTTACTGACTTTGGGTTTACTTGTTTCTTCCACAGTAATAATTTCACCATGAACAACTTCAGGTGAAATTGTCTGATTGTTGCTCCATTCTGCACTTGCTAATTTTTCTATTAACTCCGCATCGGATCGTGCATAACCTACTTTTGCCAACTCTTTATATACATTTTTAAGAAGTTTCATTGCTTTGTAATCATAAGGATCAATGAGAAGAACCTGTTCAAGTGAATTTCTGGCCTTGGAAAAAATCCTGTTCTTAATATAAAATTCTGCCTGTATTAGGTGAGTAGCTTTATCTTCCTTTTTATATTTATATGCTGGATCAAAATTGTTGATTGAAATTTCTTTTTTAAATTTTTCTTCAGTGTATTTCTTTTGAGCTTTTTTAATAATTTTTCTTTCTTTTAATTCATTCTCTTCAGCACCGTTTTTTGTTTTTTTTAGAAGCTCTATAGATTTTTTCGACAATTTAATAGATTTTTTCCATTCATTATTTAAATAAGCTGCTGTAGATTGCTCTTCTAAATAATCAGCCCATTTCTTATAAAATTGTGCTTCTTTTGTTTTAATTGTATTTAATTTAATATTAACATATTTAGAATTACCCAAACTTTTGTATAACTCATAAATTTTCTTAAAATCCCCTTCAGCTTCTTTGAACTGTTTAGATTTTTCTAGAATAATAATTTTTTTTAACAGAACATTAGCATTTTTCTTGACTGAATTGATTTTTTCGTCATGCTTTTGTTGTATAGAGTTTAATTCTGAACTCTTATTATTAGTAACTTTTTCTGTATTTGAATAAGCAGAGAATGAGGCAATCGATGAGAATGTGATTAGTGCAAGTATAATTATTTTATGTATATTTAATAATTTTATTTTGTTCAATGTATTGGACATTTATTATAATTGAATTTTTATATCCTAAATTAGTTTATTGCTTAATCGGCACTATATACGAAGTTGTTTTTCTAACAGTATAGATCTTATTATCTCTTGAAAACTCCAATGTATTGTTAACATCATTAATAGATACTAATTTATAACTTTCATACCCCATTGTTTTATTACCTAAAGTTATACTGTTATTTATTCTAATTTTATAAATTTTATTAGTATATAAATCTTTTACAGTTATTAAACGTTTAGGTTCGTATACAGGTTTATTTATTTTGGCAGTAATTTTTTCTCCTGTAGAATCTAAAAGGACAATTTCAGATTCATCACGTTGAACTATTGCACCTAGTCTCGGGTCCAATTCATCATATAGTTTATTCTTTATATCTGTAATTTTATATCCTAAGTCATTTAAATCAATAGATGAATTAATCTTAAGGAATTTGGTTTTCCATCTTTTATTTATTAAAATATTTACCTGAATATCCCAGTCTTTTTTATTTGTTCCCTTTTTAATTATTTTTTTAAGTATAAGAGGTATTTTAGTTTTAGCTATATTTATAAGAATTAGGCGTTTTATCAATGGTGGATGGACAGAAGGGTTATTGATACCTGAATACTTATGTTTATAGTCTTGGATATTGCTAAAAGAATCCTTGTCAATATCATAATCCTTGTCAGATTTATTTGTTGGATTTGTACCAATTTGCTTTTCCACTATATCAGGAATTCCATCTTTATCTACATCTGCAGTTCTTCTCATTACTGCTTCATCAGGCAGAAATAATTTTTCTTTTGTTATTGGATCTTTGCCAAGTTTATAGTATGCGTAAGGTATCAACCTGCCTTCTGCTGAATGAGCATTACTTCTGGCAATATGAAAAGGTATCATAAAATCTGAATGAGTTACAATATAATTTCTATCACTTTTATTTATGTTTCTTTTTTTTGATTTCAACCATAAAATACTGTTTTTAAGAATGTTCTCAAAGTCGTAGTATGATTTATGAATGCTCCTATATGGTGCCTTATTGGAAATAACAGTTATACCTGTAGAACGCTGATTTTCTGATTCATAAAAAACGTCTACCAACCATATTAGTGATAAGATAAAAATAACTAAAACTGCTGAAAGCAACAATTTTTCATAATTTTTAATAACAAATGTAAATTTTATTTTCATAAATTAAATTACAGGTTTTTCATTATAAATAATATATTCAACTTGTATTGTAGATTTAATTAATTCAGATGTCCCTAATAAAATTTTCACCTTATTGTTCAGTTTATTATTATCTGAATGATAAGGTTTTATTGTTTCTACTTCGTCATCAACTTTGATTAATGCCAATGATTTAATTTTATAAATTCTATTGCTTTTATACGCTTCCTGAAGGTTGTTAAGAAAATTACGCAAAGATTTTTGCTCTGCAATGATGACTAATTCATATTTCAGAATTGTAAACTGATCAATATCTGTGCCTTTTAAACCATTTAGTTTTCTATAGGCAAGAATAGAATCTACATTTGAACTAATCAATCTTGAAAAAAAATCTTCAAAAAATCTAGAATATTGAATTATGTACGGTATTTGATCGTCGTTAGGGACTGTTCTAAATTCGTTGAAAAGTTTGATATTGCCAGATGGTATATTAACGTTAGCCTTTTTAAACATACTGTTAAGTGTTTTCTCTATTTCCATTACAAAAGTTTTACATCTCACTCTTGTAAAAATCAAAGGAATGCCTAAGGCATTTAAAAGATATTCATCTATATTATTTGGATTTATATTTTCTATTGTTTCCTGTTGTAGCTGCTCTTTAAATTCTATTTTAGCACTATTGAAATTATTTAATGAGTAATTTTGATTTAATCTAAATTTTTCTAAAAGCTGATTTAAAGGAATATCATATTCTGCATTTTTCTGTTTTTCTATATATTCTGTCCAAGCTTTTTTAAAGTTAATTAACTGTTCGGTTTTAGTTAGCTTTTTGAGTTTGTTTATTTTTAAACTTAAATCTTGTTTTGTTTTTGATTCCGTTGCTTTGCTCTCCTCAATTATTAAATTTTTAATTTTAGTATTAAATAAATGGTGGATAAATGCATTGAGAGCTTTCGAATAAACTGCTCCATAAATTTCTTTAATTTTTTCTATTTGTTCTGATAGAGTTGAAATATCTGAATTAATTTTAATAATATTACGTGCAGATGGGTAGGGCCTATGCCTGTTAAGTCTGTTGATTTTATCTTTTAACAGTGTTAAGTTCTCATTAGATTCTGTTCGCCCTAAATTTATCTGGACAATTAAAAATAGAAGATAACAGCCTATTATAGCAGTAGTAATTATAACTGTACTTAATATTGGATTTTGTTTTAAAAATTTTTTCATTAATTTATAAAAGATTTACAGTTTTATACTTTTCTTTAATTTTACTATGATATCAAAAGTATTAATATTATTTGAGCCTTCTCTGTTAGTTTTAAAGTCAACTATCACTATTTTATCCGTTTCATTTGTGAAAAATGAAGATGCCAGCAAGCTTTTTTTAAATCTTTCAGCACCTGTTATTTTTAAGTTTTTATGTATAACAAGTGTATGAGCTTTAATCTTTATCCACTCTATATTTCTTGAACTGCTTTCAGTTGTAAGTATTTTTTTTGGATATTTTGTTCTTCTTCTGCCAAATAGGGATCTCGAAGGTTTGGTTTTCGTTTCAGTATTAGTAATTGTTGGTTTTCCTGTTGGAGAAAGCTGAACAATCCAGGTGTTGTCAGGCAAACTTTTTTGAACACTGTCAAGAAGCTCAAACCAGGTATTACGACCATCGAGCATTTCTGATAATTTTGAATAAGTTGCTTCTTCTGATCTTAAAGTCCTTAAGAGTTTCTTTACAACATTCACACCACGCTGAATTTTTCTAGTCTGATGATTGCTGGATATAATTAAGTTGTCTACCATTTGGTTTTGGGCCGACAACCCCCAGTATATTATTCCTAAACTAATTATAATTGCACACGCTGTAGCATAGAAAAATGGTGTTTTTCGCTTTATTCTATGCTGTCTTTTTATAGATTCAGGTAATAAAGAAATTTCAACTGGACACGTGGCTATTGAATTTACTGCAAGACCTGTAACTTCAGCAAACATATGACCGATTGAAGACAGTTTTACTTTGTCAATTTCATTTGATATCGATATTAAGGTGAACGGATTAAAATATTCTACAGGAATACTGAGCCTATCTGCAAGAAATTTATCAGCATATTTTAAAATAGATGAACCTCCGCCTAAAAATATTTTAGTAGGTTTATTTCCTTGCTGCTGTGCCCTGAAAACATTTATTGATCTATTTACTTCACCATTCAGCCTTAGCATGACGTTTCTTATTATTTTAGCAACCTGATCTGCAAGTTCTGAATCTGTTTCTTCATAATTGCTGCCTAGTGAGACAAAGCCGATATTCCTTTTTAATTCTTCTGCTTTTTCAAAAGGTATTTCTAATTCTTTACTTATTTGCTGAGTTATAGTATGTCCAGCTAAAGGTATTGTTCTGGAAAAGAATTTTCCTTGGTCCGCAAATACTATCGTAGTACATCTTGATCCTATATTAACAACTGCTACTGAAGTATCATCAGAAAGTTTAGCAGCTGAAATACAGTTATAAGTTGCTGTTAAACTTGTACCTACAAGTTTTGTTTCAAACTCTAACTTTTCAAATATATTTACAATTTCTGTAATGAGATCTGTTTTAATTACAGTAAACATTACTTTTATTTCTTCATTTGTTTTATCAGCATCACTTATTAATTGGTAGTCCCACGTAACTTCTTCGATAGGGAAAGGTATATTCTGCTTAGCTTCATAGTTTACTATTTGGTTTATTTTTTCTTCTTTACTTTGAACAGGAGGCAGATTTACAAAACGGGTAAAAGTGGTTTGACCTGATATTGAAATGTATACTTTTTTGGCTGTAAATTTTTTTGAAGCAGCAATTGAAGAGAACTTATTATTAACGGCTGCTATTTTTTCGCTGTCTTCCAAATTTAAACTATATTCAATATAATCAAAGTTAACTAACAGCAGTTTGTCATTATGATGCATGAATTCAGCAATTTTTAGGCTGCAGGATCCAATATCAACAGTTAATATGTAATTATTAATAGACATCTATATGTTTAATTTACTAAATTGGCATTAGTCATAATTTGCAATTAGCTTTAGTGCTTTAATTCTAGTTAGGATTCTTTCATTAAGACATATCTGTCATTTTACAATCGAATCATTTAGATGAAAATTTAATTATAAATATTTTTTAAATAATTTCGTCAATAATGTAAATAATAAATTTATTTACAGAGAAGAAAGAGTGTTTTTAATTTAATTATATTGAAATCATAGTTTTTATGCAATAAGAATATTGTTCAATAAAGAAAAAAAGCCATGATAAAAAAATCATGGCTTACAAATATAATAACTTTTCAGAATAAATTACTCTAAAGAGTAGTTTGGAGCATCTTTAACTATTTTTATGTCATGAGGATGGGCTTCTTTTAAACCTGCCGGACTGACTTTTATGAATTGCCCTTTTTGTCTTAATCCTTCAATTGTTCTAGCTCCGCAATATCCAAGTGAATAACGTATTCCGCCTACATACTGATTAATTACGTCGCTGACAGATCCTCTGAATAATACCATACCTTCGATTCCCTGAGGAACAAGTTTGTTAATATCTTCTATTTCTGCAACTCCGTAGCGTTCTCTGCTGCTTTTATTTTCTTTCATTGCTTCAAGGCTTCCCATGCCTCTATAAACAACATAAGTTCTGCCTTTATGATAAATTTTTTCTCCTGGACTTTCCTGAGTTCCTGCCAAAACAGATCCCATCATCACTGTTGATGCTCCGGCTGTAATAGCTTTTGCGATATCGCCTGACTGTTTTATCCCACCATCAGCAATTATCGGAACTTTGTTCTCAACAGCTTTTGAAGCACTGTAAATAGCACTTATCTGGGGTATTCCAACTCCGGCAACTACTCTGGTCGTGCATATAGAACCAGGGCCAATCCCTACCTTAATAGCATCAGCACCAGCTTCTAATAAGGCTTTAGCACCATCATATGTTCCAATATTACCGGCGACAACATCCATGCGGGGAAATTTATCCTTACATTGAATAACTGTATCGATTACACCTTTAGAATGCCCATGAGCAGTGTCAATGACAATCGCATCGCAACCTGCAGAATATAAAGCCTGGGCTCTTTCTATGTCATATGGTCCTATAGCTGCAGCAACTCTTAATCTATGTTCAGAATCTCTATTATACAGTGGATTAATATTTTCAATAACTGACCTGACATCCTGCAGGCTGTAAAGACCGGTCAACTGTCCTGATTTATTTATCAGAGGGAGTTTTCCGATCCTATTTTTCATCATAATATTGAATGCTTCCGTCAAAGGAGTTCCTTCAGGCGCTGTAAGCAGATTTTTAGTCATTACTTCAACTAGTGTTAATTTTTTATCAGCAATAAATTTAATATCTCTTCTTGTAATCATTCCTAATAACTTATTATTTTCATCGCTGATAGGGAATCCTGAAAATGGATATTGTTTTTCAGCTTTTTCTTGAAGCATATTTTCTACTGACGTATCAGGCCTAAATGTAACTGGATTTTTAATCAACCCATTTAAATGAGATTTAACTTTTCTTACTTCTTCTGCTTGGTTTTCTACCGTAAGACTTTTGTGAATAACACCAATTCCACCAATCTGTGCCATTGCAACTGCCATATTGCTTTCCGTAACTGTATCCATAGCTGCGCTGACGAAAGGTACATTTAATTCTATATTTCTAGAAAATTTAGTTTTAATATCTGTTTCATCAGGTAAAAAATCAGCATAAATTGTAATTAATGATACGTCATCAAACGTAAGTCCTTCATGAGGGTAGAAAGCCATGAAGCTGTCAAGTTTTTTATTGCTCATATTGCATACCTTGTATTTATGTCATATTAGTCAATATTGTAAAGATAAAACTAATTATAAATTAATTGAATTCTAGCAAAAAGCTAATTTTTTTTTAATATAAAAACACAGGTGGTGGAAAATATATTCGGATAAAGTTCAGCTATAATTTTCATAGTTTTATTTAACGGCTTTCTTTTTACTATTTCTAAGTTGAGCTTCTTTGTCAGATTTTGAAAATCTTTTATTGTTGAAAGATGTATATTCGGTGTATTATACCATGCATGTGGGAGAGTTTTGGTTACTGGCATTTTACCATGAAACATTAATTGAAGTCTCGATTTATAAAATCCCATATTTATCACACTTATTATAGCTTTTTTCCCTACTCTAGTCATCTCCAAAAGTAATTTATCTGGTCTCTGTACCGATTGAAGAGTTTGAGTTAATATTACAAAATCAAACATTTTATCTTTAATTTCATAAAGGCCGTCATTTAAATTTCCATGAACAACAGGTACACCTTTTTTTACACACTCAAGTATTTGGTTTTGTGATAGTTCAATGCCTGAACCTTTGACGTTTTTATTCTCGCGTAGATAATGAAGTAAAGTTCCGTCACCGCACCCTAGGTCGAGAACTCGTGAATTATCAGGTATAAGTTCTGCTATTGTAAGTAAATCCAGCCTATTATTAATATTTGAACAGTTATCCTTTATCATTTTTACCACTCCTCAGCAGATTAAAGCGGGTAGTTAAAAAATCTGATATTAATGAGCTCATAGTTTCAACTTCAAGCAAAAATGCATCATGCCCATAGTTGGATTCAATGTTACAATAAACAACATCAATATTGTTTGCTCTTAAAGCTTTGACAATTTTTTTGGAGCTTTCAGGAGGAAAAAGCCAGTCACTTGAAAATGACATAACAAGGAAATCGGATTTAATTTTTTTTATACTCTCAGATAAATCCCCGTTATGTTTTGCAGCTAAGTCGAAATAATCCATTGCTCTGGTTATATATAGATAACAATTGGCATCAAATCTTTCAACAAAGCTATGTCCCTGATAATCCAAATAACTTTCAACCTCAAAATTTCTTGAAAAACTATTTTCAAAAATAGCTTTATCTCTTAACTTTCTGCCAAATTTAGCATCCATAGATTTGTCACTGAGATAGGTTATATGAGCCAGCATTCTTGCAGTGGCTAAACCTTTTTCAGGGATATTATTTTCATATTCGCCATTTTGCCAATTAGGATCACTTTTAATCGCTTCACGGCCAACCCAATCGAATGCAATGGCCTGCGGCGATAAATAGGGTGTTGTAGCTATGGGCATGATGCTCTCAGAATGATCTGGATAATCAATAGCCCATTGGAGAGCCTCCATCCCACCCATCGATCCGCCGACAATACTTAGCCATTTAGGTATTTCTAAATGCATCATTAACCTGTATTGTCCTCTGACCATATCAGCTATTGTAATTGTAGGGAATGCCATATTATAGCGTTTTTTTGTTTTAGGATTGATTGATCTTGGGCCTGTTGTGCCAGAACAACCTCCTAAACTGTTGCTACAGACTATAAAATATTTATCTGTATCAAATGCTTTGCCAGGTCCCACCATTTGATCCCACCAACCCGGTTTCCTATCGTTTTTGTTATGAAATCCTGCGACATGTGCATTACCGGTTAAAGCATGAATAATTAAAATGGCATTGTTTTTTTTATTATTTAACTCGCCATAAGTTTCATATCTGATGTTTATCGGATATAAACATTTCCCACAATCAAGCTTAAGGGAATCCTCATCAGAACTACCGAAAGTAAAATCATGCTCTTTTACAATACCTATGCTGTTATTATCCATAACCTCAGTCTTTTACAGATTCATATTTTAAATTTGAAAGCAAGTTACTATGTAAAAAGTTTAGTATTACCGTCATTTAGTAATTACTTATAAAGATTCTCTGTTATCTACCCATTTTCTAAATTTATCAACTTCATTTTTCCAATTTTCTGAATTTACTTCATTGATAAAATAAGCATAAAAGCTTTTAAAAATACATTTAAATATATGAGTATTATTAATTCGTTCTGCAAATCTGCTGACATATTCCATTTCTTCGCCTTCGGGTAATATGACGGAAGAAAATGTAAAGTTATCGGCATCAAATATTGCAGTCCATGTTTCACCTTCTCTTGCAAAAATAAGTTTGGCTTTTTTTAATTTTTTACCGACACTTAAAGCAGCGCGGGCTTCAGCACTCCTTAAAGGATTGCCTTTACGCATTACTGACTCAAGAGCTCCATCGCCATCAGCACAGAAGCTTAACGGTCCATCAATCATTACTGCAAATTTTCCATAATTTTTAACTTCAACTTCGCCTTCTTTTTCTTCACTGAAATACCATAGCCATGTGAGAAAATCTCTGCCTGGATAATAATCCTGATCAGTTGAATCTTTAAATGAAATGCCTGTATATTGTTTTGGATCAATTTTTTGTTCAAACATGAGCTCTTCAGCGTTCATCTGTATCGGGGCGACCTTCAGAGTATCATTAAAAATTCCAAGGAAAGTATCTATCTGGTTAACGGAAGTTGCTCCCAGATAAAGAGTATTATCTGTTTGGTCAATTACTACAGGTATTCCTGAAATGGAAGGAACCATCTGAGGTAGTCTTTTTTCTTCAATGGTTTCCTTAATCTCCTTTTTTACTTTCCTTGGGACATCGGGGTTTCCGGTTGCTTTGATATAAGCTAATTCTTCCATTCTGGATTCAGCTTTTAACAATGCTGACGGAATTTTACGCTGCGCTGTCCTTAAGTTAAGAAACAGATGACCGCCCAGTATAGCAGTTTCTTCATCTATTGTTCTTTCAAGAAGATGTCTTCCGCTAACCCAGCCTAATTGTGGTTCATCTTTTACTTCATCAAGCTTACCTGCATTATTACTATCAAAAAGCTCAAGAGCATTTTCCGGTAAATCTTCTGTTAATTTAAACATGCTCATTGAAAAGCTGCCTCTGTCAAACGGCATAATAACTACTCCTGTGTTTATATTAAAAAAATACTATTAAAATTTTTTGGAAATATTGTTTTGAATTTTAAATAATTCTGATAAACCTTTTTCTGCCAAATCTAGCATATTATTCATTTGATTTCTCGTAAATGTTTTACCCTCTGCAGTACCCTGAATCTCTACTATTTCAAAATTTTCAGTCATAATTACATTCATGTCAACTTCTGCATTGCTGTCTTCTTCGTAACAGAGGTCAAGAAGTTCTGTTTCATCAATTATGCCGACACTGATAGCTGCAATATTATATTTAATAGGATCTTCAGTTAATTTTTTCTCTTTAAGAAATTTTGCAATAGCTATTCTTAACGCAATCATGCTTCCTGTTATCCCAGCACATCTTGTACCGCCGTCTGCATCAATTACATCGCAGTCAATATATATTGTTTTATTTTCTAATTTTTCCAGATTGCAGGCAGCTCTCAAACTTCTTCCTATGAGCCTTTGAATTTCCTGTGTTCTTCCTGAGGTGCCTTTTCGTTCTCTTTTTACTCGCGTATTAGTTGAAGTAGGAAGAAGTTGATATTCTGCAGTTATCCAGCCTCCTTTGACTTTTTGTGCTCTCATCCATGGAGGGACTTCATCAACTATTGTTGCTGAACAGATGATTCTTGTATTTCCTGCTTCAATCATCACAGAGCCGGCAGGATTCTGCTGGAAATTAGGTGTAATTTTAATCTCTCTTATCTGATCATTATTTCTATTATCAAATCTCATTTAATGCACCTGAAATTTACTGATTTATTATTTATTTAAATTAGGCTAAAAAGATATTTTTACTTAGTATATCACCAAAATTATAAATGGAATTATTATAAAAACTAAATAGCTTCTAATATTTTATTCATATCTTTATTGTTAAAAATAATCTCAGTTATATATTTTTTAACCCGATTATAAATTTTAATTCATATTTATTCAAAATATAAGATTTATTATTAACAAAATCAATTGCTATATAATTTGAATGTAGTGTGTTTCATATTGAAGGATATATCTATTTATGAGTTTTTTAAAAGATTTAGGCATTGGTGCAGGAACAGTTTTTAAGGGAGCGGCTTTATTAAAGCAAAAACGCTATCTTAAGCATGCAATTGTTTCAATGATTTTTAATGTTATCGCATATATTGTTATTTTTTATATTATTTTCTACTATGTTAATCCTTTAATAAATAGTATTTTCCCGCAGCACATATCGAATGCGTGGTTATATTACTTGGCAAAAATAGCGGATTACATTATTAAAATAGTGACATGGCTTATTTTAGTTGTCATATTGATTTTTACTTTTAATTCACTTTTTTTTGCCATTGCCGCACCTTATTTAGATTTTCTCGTAACAAGTGTAGAAAAAAACCTTTATAATTACAATCCAAAAAGAAATGGAGTAAAAGGAATTGTATCAAGCTGTTATAATTCATTCTGGAATGGAATCTGGCTTACAGTTAAATCTATTTTCTGGACACTTCTCTTTTTTCCTTTGACTTTTATAATTCCTGTGGTAGGTTTCCTGCCAAGTACTTTAGTATTATCATATTACCTTGGACTTTCATTCTTGATTTACAGTGCAGAGCATAGAAACTATTCTCTAAAGGAATTAAAAAAAGTTATGAGAGGTAATAAGGTAAAAACATTAGGGATGGGGCTTGTTGTTTATTTTATTTTATTCATCCCTTTTGCAGCTATAATATTTGTGCCTGCCGGTATTATTGCAGGTACTATGCTGTATAACGAATATATAGAAAAATAGAGAGATCGTTTATTGTATGGATATTTTTTTAATAATAATTCTTGTTCTTTTTGTAATTTATTTTTTGATAGTTCTTTTCCTTTTTTTAATTCAGAAAAAGCTTATTTTCCACCCGAGAAAAGAGATAGTTGCAAATCCCGGAGATATTAATCTCCAGTATGAAGAAATTACTTTTTTTTCTTCTGATAATATTAAATTGAACGGATGGTTTATTCCTAATATAAAATTAATCGATTCAGGCGAACAGAGTAATGAAAAAGTAATTCTGTTCAGCCATGGCAATGCAGGTAATATATCAAATAGACTTGACACAGTTAATATTTTTCACTCACTCGGCTATTCAGTTTTTGTATATGATTATAGAGAATACGGAAAAAGTGAAGGTAAAATCACTGAAAAAGGTCTGTATAATGATGCAAGGGCCGCATGGAACTATCTAACTGAAAAGAGAGGTTTTCTACCAAATGATATTGTTGTTGCAGGCCGTTCTTTAGGAGGAGCTGTTGCAGCAAAACTTGCATCATCAGTAAACCCTTTCGCTCTGATTATAGAGTCTACTTTTACTTCAATACCTGATATGGCATTAAGACTATATCCCTATTTCCCATTTAAATCTATTATTCGATTTAAACTTTCAAATACAGTTTTTATGACAAAAATAAAATCTCCCGTATTATTAATTCACAGTTTTGATGATGAACTTGTCCCTATTGAACATGGGAAAATTTTATTTAATATGTTAAATAACACAAAAAAAGAATTTCTTGAGATCAACGGTGATCATAACACAGGGTTTATTGATTCTATTGACGAATACAAAAAAGGTATTAAAGCATTTTTAAAAAGTATTTAATATTTTTTCTCAGTATGTTTTTTTATACGTTCAGCTTTTGCTAAAACAGCTTTAATCAGTGATTTGTTTCTATAATATTTTGTTGAATAATTTTTCCAAAAATAAATTATATCGGTTTTAGATATGTATGGTAAAGCTGAGAAGTATATCTGCCCCAGATCTTTTATTCTCCACCTTATTTTTAGCGATTTCTGAATAATTAATCTCTGTAAATCAATTAGATAAATAGCATCATCTTCTTCGGTTTTAACAAAAATATGTACTAAATAAAAATCCTGATGACAAAATCCTGCTTCATGCATCGAAGAAGCAAGGTTTGCAATTTTCTTAAGCAGTTTTCTTTTTCTTATTTTATTTTCCGGTGTAGGATTGGAAGCAAATTCTTTAAAAAGTTCTTCAGCCCTGACATAATCTGTAATGCCCAATGTCATATTACATGTACCTAAAGGTGTTTTAGCTACTGCAATAGGAATCATTGTCGGGAGATCTTTTCCTAAAAAAGTTATTATTGCTTCCCATTCATGGAAGGCACCATCAATAATGACAGGGTGGAAAGAAGAAAAAGATTTGAATTTTTCTTTTAAAGAAGTTGGAAGGTATCTTTTTATATATGTCTCAAGTATATCACCGTTTTTGTCTTTTAAAAATGCTCTCTCTGTTCCGCGTTCTTTTCTCTGTTTTTTTACTGACTCTCCTTTAAAGTTCCAAAGATCTTCTGCACTGTTAATGCCATTACTCTTCAGAATATCCTTAAATGCGCTGTTAATATAAAGGTTATTATTATTTAATTTTTCTACTTCTGTTTTCATAAATTAGAATTCGTTGACTATTTAGCTCTCTTTAATATAATTCATATTATGGTTTTATTTTAGTCTGGAAAAAAGATTTTCTAAAGTCAAGACATGTTTTTCCCAGGAATAATTTTCAGTGGCTTCTATAGCAGCTTTTGAATATGCTTCTTTTTCATCCTCAGAAAGCATCATATATTTTGAAATTAAATTTGTCATAGCATTAATATTTTTAGCTGAATCTATGACATAACCATTCTTTGCTTCATCAATCAGTTCACTGGAACCGTTTTGTTCTGTTGTTAAGACTGACAGCCCGCATGTACATGCCTCTAAACAGACATTGGCAAAAGGCTCTCCAAGAGAAGGAAATAATAATAAATCAGAACCAGCATAATAATCTCTCATATTGCTTTTATTGCCTACAAAAATTATTTTATCGGATATATTTAGTTTATTCGCATATTCAATATATTTCTCAGGTGAATCGCCACCCACAACATAAAACATAACTTTGCTTAATATTTCTTCATTAAGTTTAGAAACTGCTTCCATCGCATTTTTTAAACCCTTTATTTCAAAGTTAGCCCCTGCGAATAAGAGAACAGTTTTATTTTTATCATTAATATTAAACAGTTTTTTCCTTAAGCAATTTCTTTCATTAATATCTGATACAGGATAAAATTTCTCTCTATCAATACCGTTTCGTATGACATGAATATGTTCTTCGGGATATTTGTATATCTGATTTATCAAGTTTTTCACTAATTGAGAATTAGTAACGATAGATTTAGTATTGGAAATGTTACATATATATTTTTCTAATTTCAGTATACCTCTATGTCTTGGATTCAACTGTTCAATTTTAGGTTTATTAAGTTTTAGCCATTCAGCGTGAACTTGTTCAGTCGCTCTGAATATTGTGGTGGGATATGTTCTTGATAAGGCATAAATAATATCAAATGTATTTTCCATATTTTCTGATTTTATATATTTCTGAACTCTTTTATGAAAACCGGTTGTACCGCTTGTAGAAATTTTAGCTGATTTTGGAATTTTAATGTAACTATATGAACAATTTCTTTCATCTGAAATTTTTTCTGCTATGATTGTAAGTTCATGCCCTCTAGCTGCCAATCTGATACATACATTTTGTGCATATTTTTCTGCACCTCCGCCACCGCTTTCCAAAAATTTTCTTTTAATAATAGCTATTTTCATAAATAATTTATTTTAATTTGTTAAAAAGATTTTCTAAACATGAAACATGTTTTTCCCATGAATAACTTTCAGAGGCTTCGATTGCAGCATCTGAAAATTCTTTCTTTTGGTTTTGTGAGAGCATTACATGTTTTGTAATATAATTTGTCATTTTTTTCGTGTTTTTTGCTGAATCTATGATATATCCATTCTTTGATTTATCAATTAATTCACAGGAACCATTTTGTTTTGTATTTAATACAGGTAAGCCACATGTACCTGCTTCTAAACAGACATTTCCAAAAGGTTCTCCAATAGAAGGGAACAAAAAAAGATCTGATGCAACATAATAATCTCTCATATTGCTTTTTATGCCAAGAAATTTGATTTTATCTGATATATTTCTTTTTTTTGAATATTCTACATATATGTCGGGAGAATCTCCACCTGCTATGTATAAAACTACTTTGTCTAATATTTCCTTGTCCAGCTTAGAAATTGCTTTAATTGCATGCTTCAAGCCTTTTATTTCAAAATTAGCTCCGGCAAAAAACAGAACAGTTTTATTCTGATCTGCCATATGGAAAAGTTTTTTTCGCAAATTATTTTTTTCATTAGAATCTAATGCCGGGTAAAATTTAGTTCTGTCAACTCCATTTCTAATAACGTGTATATTCTCTTCCGGGTAATGATATATTTTGTTTATTAAATTTTTAGCTAATTGTGAATTAGTAACAATAGATTTTGTATTGGATATATTGTAAATATTTTTTTCTAATTTGAGTATACCGCTGTGCCTTGGATTAAAATGCTCTATTTTTGGTTTATTGAGTTTCAGCCATTCAGCATGAATTTGTTCGGCCGCTCTGAATACTGTTGCAGGATATGTTCTAGATAAGGCATAAATAACGTCAAATTTATCTCTTAAATTTTCTGTTTTGATATATTTCTGCACTCTTTTGTTGAAGCTGATTGTTCCGCTTGATGAAATGCTAGTTGACCTGGGTATTTTAATATATTTATATAAACTGTTTTTATTATCTGAAAATTCTTCTGATATAATTGTAAGATCATGTCCTTTTGCAGTTAGACCAGCGCAGGCATTTTGTGCATACATTTCTGCACCGCCGCCGCCGCTTTCCAGAAACTTTCTTTTTATAACAGCTATTTTCATAACAAAATACTAAGTTCAGTTTATATAATAGCAATGAAGCATATTTAAATATGCTTCATTTAGTCAAAGTAGATATATTTTATTTTTTTTTAATTGTTGGCATATGGATGCATTTTTCATGTACTGCATGAGCGGCTTCCATCATTGATTCACCAAGTGTAGGGTGAGCATGAACTGCATTACCTACTTCTTCAGCTGTTGCACCGAGACTCATTGCAGTAACTGCTTCAGAAATTAAATCAGTAGCATGCGGTCCGATTATGTGTACTCCTAAGATTCTATCATCCTCTGCAGATGCTATAATTTTACAGAACCCGGAAATTTCATTAATTGCCATTGCTTTTCCTAATGCAGAGAAAGGGAATTTTCCAATTTTTATCGGGATTTCATTTTCTTCACAATACTGCTGTGTAAAACCTACACTTCCGATTTCAGGAGAAGTAAAAATACAGCCAGGAACTAAGCTGTCATCATATTCTGTTTCAATATCGACTGCATTATCTGCTGCACATAAGCCCATTGCACTTGCCAAGTGTGCCAACTGAATGCTGCCTGAAACATCTCCTATAGCATAAATATTTGGTATATTTGTTTCGCATCTGTTATTAACTGGAATAAATCCTTTTTCATTTATATGTATTCCAGCTTTTTCAGGTTTTAATCCATCTGTCATTGCTGAGCGTCCAATTGAAACAAGCATGTAATCAGCTGAAACTTCTTTTTTGCCTGCAATACCTGATACACTCGATTCATCAGCTTTAATATCCTGTAAAGCATTACCGGTAATTATTTTTACTTTACGTTTTTTAAATTCTCTTGTAATCTGTTTTGAAACGTCAATATCCTGCTCAGGCAGTATGTTTGGAAGCATCTCAACTATAGTAACCTGCGTACCGAGTTCTGCAAAAAGTGAAGCAAACTCACAGCCGATTACTCCTCCACCCAGAACGAGTAAACTTTTAGGGATTTTCTGGATAGCTAATAAATCGGTTGAATCAATTACTCTTGATGATCTTGGAATAAAACCCGGAATTGCAGGTTTTGAACCGGTTGCGATTATAAATTTCTTTGAGTTTAAATTAATTTCATTCTCTTCATAACTGACTTTAACGGAAGTTTCAGATGTAAATTCAGCAGTTCCTCTTATTACTTCAACATTAGCATTTTTTAAGAGGTTGCCGATACCCCCGCGAAGTCTTGTAACTATATTATCTTTTCTTGATTGAATATGCTCCCAGTCTGCTTCTATGGTTCCTTCTATTTTTATTCCAAAATCCATAGCGTGTTTTGCTGTATGTAATGCCTCAGTTGAAGCTATTAAAGTTTTAGTAGGGATACAGCCAACATTGAGACAAGTTCCGCCAAAATTTGTTTTTTCAACTAAAGCTACCTTGGCACCAGTTCTGCCTGCATGTATTGCTGCTACATATCCACCAGGTCCTGCACCTATTACACAAATGTCGAAGTGTTGATTGTTTTCCATAATAAGAATCCTGTATTAATGTTATAAATAATTAAAAATTAAACATAAATAAAAAATACACCAATATATAGAATAAAAAAGTACTGTTGGTAGAAATATCCTATCTGAGGCACCCAACAGTAATTTGGTAGTAATTTATATTTTTTAGATTATATTTTTTAGATATGTTATCAACAATAAATATAAATAATGTTTCTGAAGTATTATTATAAATAAAAAAGATTAAGTTTTATGACTGATTTTAATAATAAGTTTGATGTAATTGTTGCAGGCGGCGGCCATGCAGGAGCAGAAGCTTCGGCTGCTTCTTCCAGATTAGGAGCAAGAACTCTTCTAATCACAATTAATCTTGACCATATAGGTCAGATGAGCTGCAACCCAGCCATAGGCGGAATTGCAAAAGGCCATGTAGTCAGAGAAATTGATGCAATGGGCGGTATTATGGGAAGGGTAACGGAAGCCTCTGCAATTCAGTTCAGAATGCTGAATCAGGGAAAAGGGCCTGCAGTTTGGTCTCCCAGGGCGCAGTGTGATAAAGTTACTTATCAACAGGCAGTTAAACATGAATTGGAAAACTGTGAGAACCTGTTGATACATCAGGCTGTTGTAGAATCATTAATAATTGAAAACGATAATGTTGTAGGCGTAACTACGCAGTTTGGAGACTCATTTTATGCAAAATCTTTTGTTTTTTGCCCGGGAACTTTTTTAACTGGAAAAATGCATTACGGTTTAAAAACCTTCAGTGGAGGTCGTGCCGGAGATCCGGCTTCTGTTAATCTGCCTATAGCGCTGAAAGAGCAGCTTAAATTAAATATTGGAAGATTAAAAACCGGAACACCTCAGCGGATTTTATCAAGTTCAATAGATTTTTCTAAAATGATTAAACAGGGAACAGAAACATTTGAAGAAAATTTTTCATTTTTTGATGAACTTGCCTATCCTAAAACCGAGAGAAAAGATTTAGAGTGTTATTTAGTAAAAACAAGTATAGCAACAAGAGATGTCGTGCAACAGAATCTTGACAAAGCTCCAATGTATCAAGGTAGAATTGAAGGCATTGGAACTAGATACTGTCCCTCATTTGAAGATAAAATCGTTAGATTTCCACACCATGAAACACATACTTTATATCTGGAACCTGAAGGAGAATACACTCAGGAATATTATATTAACGGATTTTCTACAAGCATGCCTACAGATATTCAATGGAAAATGCTTCGATCGATCCCTGGACTGGAAAATGCTGAAATTTCCAGATATGCTTATGCTATTGAATACGATTTTGTTTTTCCAAACCAGCTGAACCGCTCTCTTTCCTTAAAAAATTGGCAAAATATATTTTTAGCAGGCCAGATAAATGGGACAAGCGGTTATGAAGAAGCTGCAGGGCAGGGATTGATAGCCGGGTTAAATGCTGCAAGAATTTCTGCCGGGCTAGAAACTGTAGAATTAGGACGTGATATTAGCTATATTGGTGTTATGATAGACGATTTAGTAAGTAAAGATATTATTGAACCTTACAGATTATTTACCAGCAGAGCTGAATACAGGTTACATTTACGTCAGGATTGTGCAGATTTAAGATTATGTCCATTTGCCTATGATCTTGGACTTTTAAATGAAACAAAATATTCTGAATTCAAGAAATACAGAGAAAAATTATTTAAAATTACTGATTTATGGGGAAAAATAAAATATAACGGTAAAAACTTCAAAGAATACCTGAAAATCTACCGAGGCGTTATTAAAGAGTATGACTCTTTACCCGTAGAACTTATTGATTTGGATATCTCTGATAAATTAGACAGAAGAGTATTAAGACAGTTGGCAATTATTGCTCATTATGAGGGATATCTTGAAAGAGAAAAACTTGAAATAAAGAAACTGAAAAATTTGGAAAACCTTAAAATTCCTACTGATTTTGACTATAAAAAAGTTAAAGGTTTACGCAATGAGGCAAGAGCAAAGCTGTTAAATGTAAAACCGACGACCTTGGCACAGGCCGGCAGAATTGACGGAGTTACTCCAGCTGAACTGACTATTCTAAGAGTAAACCTGAAAAGACAGTAATAATAAAAGACAATTAATTATTGCTAAAAATGATCGAGACATATTTCTCTTAATAAGTTTACAGCACTACTGGCGGTTCTTTGTCGAACCATGCTTCTATTCCCTGTAAAATTATATTTTTTAATTTTTATCTTATCATATAGTTTTACAGCAATGTAAACCAAGCCAACGGGTTTTTCTTCTGTTCCTCCGTCAGGGCCTGCGATACCTGTAACTGAGATACCTGCATCTGTATTAAATTTGCCGCAGATACATTTTACCATTTCTTCAGCACATTCTTTACTTACAGCTCCATGTTTTTCAAGCACTGAAGCTTTAACTCCGAGTATATGTTCTTTAATTTTATTTGAATAGGCAATTACTCCTCCCTTGTAAATAGAAGACACTCCTGAAATATCAGTAATATGTGAACCGATCATTCCGGCAGTACATGATTCTGCTGTCGAAAAAGTTATATTCTGTTTTTGAAGTAAATGGACGGTTTCCTCAAATAAGCTATCCGTATTATTCGAAAGAAGTGAGTTACCCATAATTTTTTTAAAATCACTAGCGTATTTATCAGCCAGTTTTTTATTTCTGCTGCTGAAAGTTATTTCACAAACCCCGCATGTTACCCTGTATGCAATATTTATATCTTTATGAGATTTTATTTTATCACTTACAGTCTTCTGGATTTCTGATTCAGGAAAGTTTACTGCGTATACGCTGTTAAAATAAGTTTTATTGAATTTAAAGTTTGATTCTATATAGGGTATAATATAATTAGAGATCATTGGCTTCATTTCGTGGGGTGGACCTGGAAGAAGGAATATTTTTTGATTTTTATATTCAAATAAAATTCCTGGAGCTGTACCGTTAAAGTTATCAATAATTGTGCAACCTGTTGGTACCATAGCTTGTTTTAGACTATATTTTGAAATTGTTCTATTGTTTTGTTTTAAGATATTCTGAATATGTGAAATAACATTTTTATCCTCATAGAGCTTCAATCCATAATGCTCGCTAAAAGCTTTAACTGTGATGTCATCGTCTGTAGGTCCTAATCCTCCGGTCGAAATTATTATATCAAAATTTGAATCTAAATAATTTAAGCACTCATTAATATCATCCTTAAAATCTTTTATTGTTACTTGTAAAGAAGGAATTAAGCCTATTTTTCTTAATTCTTGTCCTATTACAGCCAGATTTTTATTCTCAATTGTGCCTTTTAAAAGTTCATCGCCAATTGATATAACTGCAATTTTCATGAGGTCACCTCTGTTATTTTATTTGGCTTGTAAGTAAAATTTATTGTATTAATTACTGATTATATTATTATTTCTATAAGTAAAATGGAGAATGTAATCAGAGAAAATCAAATATAACAAGTAAAAAGTTTATTTTAATAGTTTAATTTATCAGAATTAATAAAATAATCTGAAAATTCAATTCATATATTAATTTGGAGATAAATAAGTGGTAGAAATCCATTCTAAAATTTGTAATATACATTTCGTCGGGATTTGTGGGATTGGGATGAGTGGTTTGGCTCAGGCTTTTAGATGGTTTGGCTATAATGTTTCAGGCAGCGATCGAGCTATAAATAATTCTGAAAATAAAATTTTGGTGAAAAAATTTAAAAAACAGGGAATTTTTGTTTATCCGCAGGATGGTTCATACGTTAAAGATAATATACCTGATGTGTTGATTTACTCTACGGCAATTGAAGAAGATAATCCTGATTTTCTGGTCGCTTCACGCATTGAGAAATGGCATCGTGCAGAAGCTTTAGTCTTTATTCAGAATTTGCTGAAAGATATCACCTCAATAGCAGTGACAGGCAGTTGCGGTAAAACTACGGTGACTGGATGGATAGCAGAAACTTTTTTAAATTTAGGTTTGGATCCAATAGTTTTAAATGGTGGGATGATTAACAGTTTTTCAGATAATGTATACAGTGGAAATTTTAAACCAGGCAAAGGTAGTTATTTTATATATGAAGCTGACGAAAGTGATAAAAGCCTTATTGCATTTAATCCAGATTATTCTGTTTTATTGAATATAGGAACTGATCATTATTCAAAAGGAGAATTAATCGAGGTATTTGAAAGCTTTTTAAGGAAAACAAGAAAAGGGGCTGTTATTGAAGATGATATCCTTAATTTAATTAATCCAGATTCTTATGCACATCTCAGTATTGCAGTATTTACTTCTAAAATAAATTTACCTGAATTAGAGAAAATGAAGATTTGGTTTTTAGAAAAGTACTATACAGATATCAATAAACAGTATGCAGTTTGCAGAAACAGTTTTTCTCAGACTATAACAATAGAACTTCCTATTCCAGGAAAACATAATGCTGAAAACCTATTAGCTGTTATGGGACTGTTGGATTTATTGGAAATAAGTAAACCATCTAATAAAATCCAAAGAGCTATATCAAAATTCAAGGGCGTTCACAGGAGATTTGAAAAAAAAGGAATGACTGAAAATGGGGTATTGGTTGTTGATGACTATGCACATAATATTGAAAAAATTGTATCCTGTATAAAAACAGCGCAATCTATTTGTCATGGTAAAGTTTTTGCAGTTTTTCAGCCTCATGGATACGGTCCGTTTAAGTTTATGAAAGACTTATTGTTTCCTGAACTTGAATCCTGTCTTAACAGTGATGATAAATTTATATTACTGCCAGTTTATTATGTCGGTGGAACAAGCAGTTTTTCACCAAAGGCAACTGATGTTAATGATGAATACAATTCTAAATGTGAAACTAAAGGTATGTATCTCTATTTTGAGTCAAGAGAATCTGCGTCAAATTATTTAAATATTAATGCTGATGAAAGAGATATTATCTTAATCATGGGAGCAAGAGACGGATCCCTGGCATTATGGGCAGAAGAATTAACTAAGTTTTAAGTGTTGAATTTTGAGTTTTGAGCTATAAATTTTTTAACAACTCAAAACATAGAATTCAAAATTTATAAAATGAATAATCCAAGTCCGACCGAATGGTATAAATTAGGGCCGTTTACAATTTTTGATATTGAAACAACAGGAATGTCTCCGGTTTACCATAGAATAGTAGAATTGGCAGCTGTCAGAATTGATAAAGACGGAAGTCAGACACGATTTAATTCATTAATTAATCCAGGCTGTGAAATTCCCCGAAAATTAGTTTCTATTCACGGTATTTCTAATGACATGGTCAAAGATGCATCTAAATTTAAAAATGTAGGATACAGTTTTATGGATTTTTGTAAAGGTTCAACTCTTGTTGCACATAACGCCCGTTTTGATCTGGCTTTTCTGCAGGAGAGTCTCGCCAGAACAGGATTGAAAGTCTGGAACGGAAAAACTCTTGATACAATTCCTTTAATAAAACAGGCATATCCCGGACTTCCAAGTTATAGTCTTCAGAACCTAAGGTATACTTTTGGATTGGATAATGAAATAGGCCCTGCACATAGAGCATTTGCCGATGTAGAATGGACTCTCAAAATTTTTAAACTAACTATGAAAAGACTACTTGGGGCTTATATTTAAATAGTTTTTAAAGTTATAAAACTGAATGTTTATAATGTTAATTTTTTTAAATTCAGAAGTATTATTTATGAATAAAATATTCAAAATTTAATTATACGATGTGCATTAATTCATATAACAAAACTTACACTATGGAGAAAACAGATGTCAGATAGAATAAAAAAACTATTCACTGAATTAAAAAAACATAATAGACCGGCATTTATTTCCTATATTACAGCAGGTGATCCTGACTACGGTAAATGCTTAGATATTGTAGATCATTTAGTTAGCGCGGGTATTGATCTTTTAGAGCTTGGGATTCCTTTTTCAGATCCTTTAGCAGACGGTGAAGCCAACCAGTTATCTGCGCAGAGAGCTCTGCTGAATAATTTCAGTGTTAATGATGTACTAAATTTAGTAAGTGATATTCGTAAAAAACATAAAAATCTGCCAATAGTTTTATATACATAT
>DASCNA010000033.1:0-15528 GCA_036011305.1 Victivallales bacterium | reverse complement strand
GTTGAACAAAATAAACAGCTGATTCAGGATTTAGTTGGTTCGAGCTGCGAAACTTAAATGAAAAGCGGTTCCTGAGAATGGAATTATCGGATTAACAGTTCTCGATGTCCTTTTTTTGTATCTGTAAAAGTCTTTCCGGTTTATTATTATTATTATTATGCCGATACCATCTATAGCAATTCTTAATGACGGAGGAATGCTGTATGCTACAGATTAACACTTTATATGTTTTATTCTACTCTATTATTTTACATAAAACTTTGATCAATAATTTGAATATTTTACAAAAAAGTATCTATTAAAAGCTTTTTGTTTTTATAATGAGAAAATTTTAATTTCTATCAGTTCTTCAAACTGAAAGATTATTCTTTATTTAATTAAATAGATATTTTATAATAGGTGGAATGTGAGATGTTAAAAGAACATAAAAAAATTGGATTGCTTTCCGTTATTGCTATTTCGGTTAGCGGAATTATTGGAAGCGGTTGGCTTTTTAGCGCATATCTTGGAGCAAAAGAAGCTGGATCAGGTGTTTATATATCCTGGTTTATAACTTTGATATTCTTTCTGTTAATGGCTTTAGTAATTTCTGAAATTGTTTCGCTGTTTCCTGTCAGGGGACTGGTAGGAAGAATGGGAGTGATATCTCATAATAGATTTTTCGGTGCTATTTTTGCATTTGCAATCTGGCTGGAACTTGTGGGTAGTATGCCGGGTGAAGCGCAAGCCAGTGTCCAGTATCTGTCCAATTTATCACCGGGATTGTCACGTCATCTGATGTCAGGCGGTATGCTTACTTTTGAAGGTTTAGTTGTCACTCTTCTGTTTTTGGTAATTTACTGGGTAGTAAATATTTTTGGTATTAAGTTTTTCTCTAAAGTAAATAATGCAATTGCTGTTTATAAACTTATTATTCCAGTGTTTGTTGCAATTTTGATAATGTGCTACTCTTTCCATTCTATGAATTTCGAAGCATTTCATCATTCATTGGTTCCTTATGGATTCAATTCGGTATTTATGGCTATAACAAGTGCCGGTATGATTTATGCTTTTAACGGTTTTCAACTTGGAACTTCTTTTGCAAGCGAAATTAAAAATCCTACAAAAACTCTGCCTTTAGGTATGATAATATCAATCATAATATGTTTTATAATCTATGTTCTTCTTCAGACTTCATTTATCGGGGCTTTAGACGGAACTCAACTTTCAGCGTCAGGATGGCACGCTCTCAATTTTAATTCACCGTTTGTGCAACTGACATCACTTCTTGGATTGAATTTTATGACTATTTTACTATATGTTGATGCCTGTGCTTCTCCTAGTGGTACTGGTATTACGTTTGTAGGTAGTGCATCACGTATTCTTTACGGTATGTCAAGAGAGAAGCAAATGCCTAAAGTATTCTCTAAACTCAGTGAAAAATACAACTTTTCAAAACCTGCAATGATATTTAACTTTCTTGTAGCTCTGGTATTTTTATTTCTGTTTCACAGTTGGGCAGTATTAATATTATTTATTACAGCTTTGATTGTGCTGATGTACATGGTTGTACCTATTTCTTTGATAGGAATGCGTCATGCAATGCCTAAAATGGAACGCAAATTTAGGTTGCCATTTGCTGGTATAATCTGTACTTTTCTATTTATTGTTCAATCAATGTTCTTTATATTTGTCGGAGCAAAAGATATGACGTATTTAACATGTGCTATTACTATATTTATGGTTATATTCATGTTTATCAATGTTCCTAAACATGGAGAATACAAGTTAAAGGATATTTTTGCAGTAAGCATTCCATTTTTAGTTTATTTATGGATATTGACTATTTTGATTATACTTGGACCCCATATTTATGGTGGAACAGGTGTGTTAGGTCTTAAAACAATGTTTATTCTCATAGCAATTATTGCGATCTATGGATTCTACTATCTGACAAATAAAAAGTTTGTTATGAAATGTCAAGTTATACGTGAACATGATATTAATAATTTAGAATTAAAATATTAAATCTGTTTTGTCTGCAGATATTATTCTCTGCAGGCATATTCACTTTAATTTAATATGCAAAGTTAATTTTTATTGTCTATAAATATTCAGACATGAATTTTAAGCATAGCTTAGTTTACTGAATAGGATATAATATAAAATATACTTAATAAGTATAAATAGCCCAATATATTATAGTATATGCTTAAATCATTTCGGAAATTACGTTTTTTCTATCTTCACAGAAAGCTTAAGCCTGTATATTTTACAGTTGCTCTATCTGAATTTTCTGTTGGAGCTATTAGGCCTGTACTGCCTTTTCTTATGTTTTCAACAAGTTCCTCACTTTTGCCTGAAGATTTTACACATACAAAAAGAGCTATTTACTATGCTATTTTTTTAACACTTTACAAAGTAGGGTCTGCTTTATCTAATCCTATATTTGGTGTTATTTCAGATTTATTCGGCAGAAAAATAGTATTTTATGTCAGTGTAATTTCAATGCTGATCTTAGGCTTTTGCGCAACAGTGGCTATATTCACAAACAATATTGCACTTTTTATTATAGGAAGTTTTTTCTTTGGATTATTATGGGCTGAACGTGCTGTAGCAACTGCTTCTATTAATGATGTTAGCAGCTCCTCTGCAAGGATAACCAATCTTTCTATGATGCAGTTCTTTGTAGGTATAGGTGTATGTTTAGGCCCCATCGTCGGAGGGTATTTAGGTGATATCGTATTTTATGGATACAGCTATGTCACTCCTTATATTTTTCTTTTCTTTGTTTCACTTATATTGCTGTTTTATGTGCATCATTCCATACGGGAAACCTTTGCAGGTCCCCAAAAAAAATCTGTAATAATGAAGAGTTTTCCACTGAAAAGAGTAAAGGTGATATTACATGATAGGAAAATATATTTTCTGCTAATGATATGTGTTTTGTGCCAATTATCATGGGGCGCCTATTATGAATATATACCTGTTGTGGCAAAAACAGCTTTCAATTATAATGTAAAGCATGTTGGATTACTGGCTAGTATGATTGGAATATCAATTATATTCACTACCGGTTTTTTGTTACCGTTATTAAATAAATACTGCAGAAAGTTTCAATTGATAAAATTGTCCTGTGCTATCGGTACTATCGGTACAATAGCATGTTTTGTTTTTTCATTTTACCCTCATTTATTGATAGCAGATATAGCAATATGGGTTAGCATTCTGCCTATTGTGGCTGGAGATGTAATGATTTTTTGTGTCCTCATTGCACTTTTTTCAGAAGTTGTATCTAAAGATTTGCAGGGGACAATCGTTGGTGTTGTCTATGTTGTTGCTTCAGTCATGTGGATTATAGGTGCAGCGCTTGGAGGCGTATTAATGCATTGGAGATTGAACGGACCGTTAATAATTGGCCCCATTTCAATGACAATTCTTTTAATTCTTCTTTTGAGCATGTCACGGAAAATAGAGGATCTTATTTCAGAAAGGAAAAAATAGAGGTGAATTTTTCAGAATATTTTCATTTATATTTTAATATATCGATTATTTGATAAATTATGAAAGATTTTTATTGTTAAGCAGAAGAACAAACAGCAGGTATATCAGTTCATCCGATATTCTTTCCTTACTCGTCATATTAATAGCTTCAAGGAATGAGTCAAGTTTAACGTTTGATCGGTTAAATTTTTTAGTGAAGTAATTAAGAACGCTTGATTTGGATATTTTATTATTGTAATAATATTCAAGAACTCCATAGTGCAATGATTTATTTTTCAGGAGATCAATCAACCAGTAGATAGCTTCTTCAATGCTTTCCTGATAGATTCTGATAAAGCGGTAGTATTGATCATCTACTTGTAAGGATTTTGCTACATAATACAACAATTCATGTTTAATTATTATAGGACATTTAACACGAATCAACTTATAAAATATTATTACAGGCAAATCTTCGTCATTATGTATAATTAGTGCTAGACTGCAACCTAATAATAAAATTGGTATATCTGTTTCAACAAGCATTCTTTTAATTTTATCAAAGCTCTCTTCATCATCTAATTTGGCAAGAGCAATTGCAGAGTAGGCTTTTAAATAATAGTCATTTGAATTAATTGTTTTTCTAAGTTGTGGGATTGCTTCATAAATTTTATTAGATGCGATAATAACTGCTGCAAGATAACCAGAAGAATATTCACCTTGTTCCAGTTCTTTTATTAACTGTTTGTTTGGTAAGTTTGTAAGTCTATGGTTACTTAATCCTCTAAGAGCTTTAATTCTTACGAAAATGTGAGGAGATTTTAAATAATACAGTAATGCCTTTTCAGATAAATCTGATTTAGTGTATCCTAATTCCATTACATTATGAAGCTCATCGCTTAATGAACCATATTTTTCAATTTTATTTATGGAATATAATGTCCTCATATCTTTTGGAGAAAATAAAAGATTAAAGACTTTTGATACCTTCCAACTGTTGCCGCGTTTCAGGGTAGTCATAAGGAATATGATTGGTATAGATAAAATAATCATAACAAGGTAAAATATTTTAAATACCATAATCGAAGACAGGTCAAAAGAAATTAGTAATTTAATTAAACCTCCTCCTAATCCTATGCCAATTATACCTGCTAAGAAACCTGTTACTACACTGAATAAAAGTGAATAACCTACTGATTTCTTTTGTGGAACCAACAGTAAAAAGTAATGAAAAGTACTCATTATTAAGCCTGTACTGCATACACCTCCCAAAAAGAATATAACTGCAAAATAAAGTATGTTTAAGTTTTCAGGTGCCAAAAACCACAGAAGTGAAATAAGTATATTTCCAGAGGCATATATGATCATTAAAGGTTTAGCACCGGTAAACTCTGAAATTATTTTACTTATGTATGCAATACTTATGCAACCTGTAAGTTCAATTAAGATATATATCAATGCTACTGAATCATGAATATTATATATAGTTTTCAATGCTATAATTGATACTGATATTATCAGAGAACCTAGAGTTACTGCTAGTCCTCTGGCGATGAAAAAATTTCTTATATTTTTATCTCTGCCAAGCATTCTGGCTATAAAAAATAAATTATATTTTCTTGATGATTCTTCTGAATAACGGGATTCGTTAATTCTGGCGAGAATAATACTGCATATAATGTTGCCTGCAGCACCTGTAAGTAAAATAATTTGAAAAGTTTTAAACCCATGTACAATTTTAGATATGAAATAGAAAGTTATTAAAGTTACAAACATTGCAAAGTTGTAATTTAAAAAAGTTACAGATGTGAATTTCCCCCTATTGCTTTCATTCGTGAGGTCTGCAAAAAGCGGCTGCATCGCCGGGTTTCCAAAAGCTCTGAAAATATAAAATAAAAATGTAATTAATAGAAGAAAAGTAATGGCAAGATCTTTGTGCAGATAATTAATTACAAATGGGGACAATCCCAGAAGAATGGCAGCAGAACCTTTTAGCAGCCAGGAAATAGACATTGCTTGAGCAGCACCATGTTTTGAAATTAAATGTTTGGAAAACAGTACAGCAATAGTGGCTACATTAACAAAAGCAGTAGTGATAGTAACTAAAACTGTAGAAAAACCGGCCTTGATCAAGAATAAAGAAATAATATTAACTGATATGCAGGAAGAAGAAATTCCATTGATAAATGAGAAAGAAATCAGTTTTTTTCTCTCTTTTGCTTTTTGTTTGAATGTTAATTTATGATCAATAATCATAGTATTATATTTTTGTATATGTATACACTTATATAATATATGATAAGCAACCAAGCACTGTTTGTCTCTATTTATAACATTTATGTTATGATTATTTTCCTGGAATTAATCATAAGTATTGTTTGATTTTATTATACAGAATGTGTTTAGGATTTAAAAATTATTAATAAAAATGCTGTCTTGAAAGTAAATCATGTTATAATCGTTCGGTAAGTTATCAGTATGTTCGAATTTTGTATTCGATGTTAATAAAACTGGAGCATTAATAATTGATCAGCAGTATTCAATATTTTATTGAGAAATTTGACTCGTATATTTGGGGAATACCTTTAATGGTACTTCTGGTGGCAACAGGGTTATTTTTAACTGTCAGATTGTTTTTTATTCAAATAAGAGGTTTTAAGCACGGAGTAAAGATTTTAAAAGGTGATTTCGATAATGAAAAAGATCCTGGAGAAATTTCACATTTTAAAGCATTAACTACAGCCCTTTCAGCGACAATAGGTACCGGTAATATTGTTGGTGTTGCTGCTGCAATACTAATTGGCGGGCCTGGAGCAGTTTTTTGGATGTGGCTAACTGCATTAGTTGGTATGGCTACAAAATATTCTTCATGTTTACTTGCTGTACATTTTAGAAGAATTGATAAAATGGGTGAAGTACATGGAGGACCTATGTATTTTATAGAAATGGGAATGGGAAGAAAATTTAAATGGCTAGCTATACTTTACGCAATTTTTACTATTATAGCCAGTTTTGGTATCGGCAATATGTTTCAAATAAACAATTTAGTTGTGAATTTGAGCTTATTAACAGGACATTCTTCAAATCCCGATATTATTTTCAGAATTATTGTTGGAATTATAATTATGCTATTAGTTGGGTTTGTTATTATTGGTGGAATAAAAAGCATTTCCAATGTTACAGGATTTCTTGTGCCTTTTATGTGTATTTTTTATTTCCTGGGGGGAATAATAATATTAATTTTAAATTTCGATAAAGTTCCTTTGGCTTTTGAAACTATTATTGAGTCGGCATTTTGTATTTCGGCTGCCGCAGGGGGTGGGATTGGTGCAGTAATAAGAGCCGGAGTATCCAGAGGTTTATTTTCAAATGAAGCAGGATTAGGTTCAGCAGCAATGGCTCATGGTGCAGCTAAAACAAAGGAGCCTGTAAGAGAAGGCCTTATAGCTATGTTAGGACCTTTCATTGATACTATTGTAATTTGCACTATTACTGCATTAGTAATTATTGTAACTGATGCGTATAAAATATGCAGAACAAAAGGTGTTTTAACAGGTAAAGCATTTGAAATAGGACTTGGTGTTACATGGGGTGATGAAGTCATTGCCATTGCTATTTTTTTATTTGCTTTTAGTACTCTTGTAGCCTGGTCTTATTATGGTGACAGAGCTACTGATTATGTATTTGGGAGCAAAGCTGTAATTCCTTACAGAGTAATTTTTATATTGTTTATTTTTCTTGGAGCTTTAAGCAATATAGATATTATAATTAACTTTTCCGATGCAATGAATGGATTGATGGCTTTGCCCAATTTAGCAGCTTTGATAATTTTGTCTCCAGTAGTTGTTTCTTTGACAAAGAAATATTTTAATGAATTTAAAAAAATTGATTTTTAAAATTTTTAGTGTTTCTTAAGTAACCAATACTATTATTGTAACGGTTTAATTATTTTCTTAATATTTTAATTTATGAGGTGATATCGTGATTGCTGTAATTATGGCTGGTGGTTCAGGTAAAAGATTTTGGCCATTAAGCAGGAAAAAAAATCCAAAACAGTTTCTTAGAATTGTTTCTGAAATGTCGATGATACAAATGACTGTTGATCGTTTATTAGATAAAATTCATATGAAAGATATATATATTGTTACTTCAGCATCACAAGCAGATTTAGTAAGAAAACATCTGCCAGATCTACATAAGAGTAATATAATCATTGAACCGGAAGGGATGAATACTGCACCGGCAATTGCACTGAGTGCTCAATATTTAAGCAGAAGATATAATAAAAATGAAACTATGTTTGTTCTTCCTGCGGATAGTGTTATAGGAAGTATTGATGAATTTATTAAAAGTTTTGATCCGGCTGAAAAAGCATCAGATTTAGGTAGTCTTGTGACTTTTGGAGTCGAGCCTACATATCCTGCGACCGGTTACGGTTATATTGAGGGCGGAGATCAGGCTGAATATGGACTTAATGTCAAGAGTTTTAAAGAAAAACCGGATTCCGATGCAGCAATGTATTTTTTTGATTCAGGAAACTATTTTTGGAATAGCGGAATGTTCATGTGGAAAATCGATACAATTTTGAATTCGTTTTCGAAATATTTACCTAAAGTAAGAACACTCTTAAAGGAAATTGATGTTATTTGGGAAGAAGAAGGAATTGATGCTGATATTTCATATGTATATTCGATGATGCCCAGAATACCTGTTGATACAGGTATTATGGAACAGGCGGATCATAGAGTTGTAATTCCTGTTGACTACGGCTGGAGTGATGTTGGCGGATGGAAAGCTCTTTATGAGATTGCTGAAAAAGATACTGACGGTAATGTCTTTAACTGCAAACATGAAATATTAGATAGTAAAGATAACTATATACATTCTGAAAAATTTGTTGCGTTGATAGGTGTAAACAATCTTGTGATAGTTGATAGTCCAGATGTTTTGATGATTTCAGAAGCTCATCAATCAGAGAGAGTTAAAGATATTGTCGAATCGCTTGAAGAAAAATCTTTGAATAATTTATTATAAAAATTTAAACAATCATAAAAAAATATTGAAAATTATTTAAAAACAAATAAGTTATTAGTTTAATATTTTGACTTTTATCTATTGAATCGTCTGAGATAGATATTTTTATATTAAACAACTAAATAAGGTGATAATTCATAATGAGTATTAAAGTTGGTATTAATGGATTCGGCAGAATTGGTCGTTTAGTTTTTAGGGCTTCTTTAAATCGCAGTGATATTGAAGTAGTAGGAATCAATGACCTTTTGGATATTGATTACATTGCTTATATGTTAAAATATGACTCAGTTCACGGCAAATTTGATGGAGAGGTTGCAGTAAATAACGGGAATTTGGTTGTTAATGGTAAAAACATTCGTGTTACAGCAGAAAGAAATCCTGCTGATTTGAAATGGAATGAAATTGACGCAGAATACGTTGTTGAATCTACAGGACTTTTCCTTACACAGGAAACAGCAGAAGCACATTTAAAGGCCGGAGCTAAAAAAGTAGTTTTGTCTGCTCCTTCTAAAGATGCTACTCCTATGTTTGTGATGGGTGTTAATCATAAAAATTTGACATCTGATATGAATATTGTATCAAATGCCTCATGTACAACAAACTGTCTCGCACCAATTACTAAAGTTCTTAATGATAAATTTGGTATTGTTGAAGGCTTAATGACAACTATTCATGCAACAACAGCTACACAGAAAACTGTTGATGGTCCTTCAATGAAAGATTGGAGAGGTGGACGTTCCGCTTTATCTAATATTATTCCATCATCAACTGGCGCAGCAAAAGCTGTTGGTAAAGTTATACCTGAACTTAATGGTAAATTAACTGGAATGGCTTTCCGTGTTCCTACAACTGATGTTTCTGTTGTAGACTTAACATGTCGTCTTGAAAAAGGTGCTTCTTATGAAGCAATTAAAGCTGCCATGAAAGAAGCTTCAGAAGGAGAACTCAATGGCGTATTAGCTTATACTGAAGATGATGTTGTTTCAATGGATTTTGTAGGTGAAGTTCATACTTCAGTATTTGATGCCAAAGCCGGTATTGCATTAAATGACAACTTCGTAAAAGTTGTATCTTGGTACGACAATGAATGGGGTTACTCAAATAAAGTTATTGATTTGATGCTGCATATGGCAAGTATAAAATCAGGTGGTTGCTGCTGTAAATAATTATTGAATTATAAACAGTTAAAACAATTATGAGATTATTACCCGAAGAGACAATTTTTAAGACTCTTCGGGTTTTTTAATATTATATTATAAGGAAACTGAGCAATGAGTAAAAAAACAGTTAAAGATATTGACCTGAAAAATAAAAAAGTAGTTATGCGCGTTGACTTTAATGTTCCAGTCAAAGACGGTATCATCAGTGATGACACACGAATACAAAAAGCATTGCCTACAATTAAATATATTCTTGATCAAGGAGCTTCTTTAGTTCTTTTAAGTCATCTGGGCAGGCCGAAAGGGGAAAGAAAACTTGAATTTAGTTTAGCTCCCACAGCAAAGCGCCTGGAAGAACTTCTGGGATCCAAAGTAAGAATGGCATCAGATTGTATCGGAGATGATATTGTAAAAGAAGCAAATGAATTGAAGCACGGAGAAGTAATGGTTTGTGAAAATACTCGTTTTCATAAAGCAGAAGACTTAAAGTGCAAGACAGAAGAAGACAGGAAACTTCAGGAAGATTTTGCTAAAGATTTATCAAAACTTGGAAATGTCTATGTAAATGATGCTTTTGGTACAGCTCACAGAGCTCATGCCTCAACAGCTATTATCTGTAAATACATTTCACCTTGTGTCTCAGGTTTACTGCTTGAAAAAGAGATTAAATTTTTAGGTGAAACAGTAGAGAATCCAAAGAAACCTTTTGTTGCAATTATCGGAGGAGCTAAGGTTTCTGGTAAATTAGAAGTATTGACACATTTAATAGAAAAAGTTGATTCTATACTTATCGGTGGAGGAATGGCATATACATTCTTAAAAGCTCAGGGACATAGTATCGGTTCCTCCTTATGTGAAGAAGAGTTGCTGGAAACTGCTAAAGAAACCTTAAGAATGGCAGATGCTAAAGGTGTGAATTTTATGCTTCCTGTAGATAATTTAGCTGCTGATAATTTCAGTAATGATGCGGAAATTAAAACTGTGGATAAAGATATAGATGAAGGATGGATGGGACTTGACATAGGACCTGAAACAGTTGCATCTTATACAGAAGAAATTTCAGGGGCTAAAACTATTGTGTGGAATGGACCTATGGGATGTTTTGAAATGCCAAATTTTGCACATGGGACAATGGCAGTATGCCATGCCGTAGCAGATAGTGATGCCATAAGCATTATAGGTGGTGGTGATTCAGTGGCAGCTGTAAATCAAAGCGGATTAGCTGATAAAATGACTCATGTTTCAACCGGTGGTGGTGCTTCCCTGGAATACCTGGAAGGTAAAGTTCTGCCAGGTGTAGCTGCTTTGGATGATAAATAATTTGAATAATTTTAAATGCAGAAGGGAATAATTTTTTTATTTCCTCTGTATTTATTTTTGGTTAGAAATATCTATTTCAACAGATAAATGAGACTCTTCGTTCTCAAAAAAGATAGTAGACATTGAATTTTTTACCCATTTTTCCTCACCGCCAGCTCTTATTATTTTATATTCCTGCTTTATTGATTTTTTTATATTTCTGTTATCAATATACTGTTTTTTAAAATCAGGGTGTAAAATATTATTCAGCCAGAATTCATAACCATTTTTATTAAGAAAAACCTCTTTGGAGTAACCTGTTAAAGTACAACATGCATCATTTAGATATAAATTTCTATTGTCTTTAAGTGTCACAATGCTGATTGCTTCAGCCATATTATCTATATTTATTTTCAATAGCTTTTTTAATCTGTCATTTTCATGCCTGGAAGTAATATCTCTCAGTATGACTAAAATACATTCTTTTCCACAGTAATTTATCTGTGAGCAATTTGCTTCAAGCCATTTAACTGTTTTATCTTTGCAGACATGCATTTGTTCATATACAGTTGTAGATTTGTAGTTACTATTTGCTGAGATATCAGACAGCTGTGGCTCTTTACATAATTTTTCAAGCCATATATCTTTGCCTGTTTGTACGTATTCTTCTTTTGTAAAACCTAATATTTCTTTAATATTACCACTTATATATAATTTTTTGGAAGTCCTTTTTTCGTATATTATTGCAAGATTTTCTGAACTGCTTATTGCCTGCTCTAGAAGGTCTTTAATAAAAACAGCATTTTTTTCTTCTGTTATATCAATAAATATTCCTATTAAACCAATATTTTTATTTCTTTTATCATATATAGGATACTTTGAAACTTTAACCCACCTATTGCTTCTTGCAGTTAATTTCTGCTCAATACCATTAATTTTTATGCTGTTATTTAAAATGCCTTCATCTTCAATTCTGTTGTTTTCAGCTTTTTGTTTTGAAAATATATTCAGGTCAGTTTTATTAGTAATATTAAACTCGCTGTGTAAATTGAATAATTTATAGAAAGCAGAATTTGCAATTATAAATTTATTACTTGAATCTTTTATGTATAGTCCAATGTCTAATGATGACATTAATGCTTTTATGATAATAGTTGATAGAGTTAATTTATTATTGCTGTATTGAAAATCATTAATTAATCGATTGAGGTTATTTTTAATTTTTTCTTCGTCGTTGTCTAACAAAGAAAACCATGATGATTTTAAGTCATTTCTTAATTTATCGTTGTCAAAAGATTTTGAATCTTCCTCAATTGAAGTAAAGCTGCTAATCGGTATATTTAGTAATTTTGCAACATTTTTTAATTTTTTTTCATTGGGAATAATTTTACCAATTTCCCATGCCCATAAAGTTTTACTATTGACGCCTAAGATATCAGCAAATTCAGTTTGGTTAAGTCTTAAGCCTTTTCTTATTTCTTTTAATTTTTTATTGTAGAATTCCATGTTCAGTCACTGTTGAATTATAAATTATAAGGAATTTATTTAGTAATATTACTATATATTTCAGGCATTTTCAAAAAATAAATTATTTATTCTTTTGTTTTAAAATCAAAAAATTTAAATTCTATAATGCAGGAAATGGATTTTGCTGCATTCAGTAGAGATTATTTAACAGTTTCTAGACAAAAGGAATATGTGTTATGAATGCATTGAGTAGATTGAGCAGTATAGATTGGCGGAAAATTAACTGGCAAGATGAACTTAAAAACAATATAGATACGGTTGATAAATTGTATGAATATATTGATCTAACAGATAGTGAGAAGAAAATACTGGGTGAAGTTGTTGCTAACAATCCCATGAATATACCCAGATATTATTTGAGTTTGATAGATCCAGAGAATGAAAGTGATCCAATCAGAAAAATGTCTTTTCCAGGCAGAGAAGAATTAATAGTTACTGGACAGATGGGGGAGACTACAGATGATCCATATGGAGATGATAAATATGATAAAGGAAACGGCATACTGCATAAATATTCGTATTCTGCTCTTATCGTTGCTACAGATTACTGTTCTATGTACTGCAGGCACTGTTTCAGAAAAAGAATGGTTGGCCTGCCAAATGAACAGACGGTTGATAATTTTCAGCAGGCCACTAAATATGTAAAAGATCACAAAGAGATCACCAATGTTGTTATTTCAGGTGGAGACCCTTTTCTTATAAATACTCCTGGGCTCATAAAAATGCTTGATGGGCTTAAGACGATAGATCATGTGAATTTTGTAAGGATTGGCACAAGAACTCCTGTGGTTTACCCTATGAGGTTCTTTGATGATGAATTATTGGACTATATGGCAGAGTTTAATAAAATAAAAGCACTATATGTTCCAACTCATTTTAATCATATCAATGAAATAACCGACATTGCAGAAGAAGCTGTTCTGAAAATTAGGCAGACAGGAACAACAGTAAATAATCAGACAGTTTTTTTGAAAGGTGTTAATGACAGTGTGGAAAACATTGAAAATTTAATGAACGGTTTGATCAGAATTGGTGTCAATCCATATTACCTTTATCAATGTATGCCTGTTACTAGAGTCAGGCATCACTTTCAAGTTCCTTTAAAAACAGGAGTAGATATTGTTGACCGGGCAAAAAACAGACTTGATGGGTATGCAAAAAGATTTAAATTTATTATAGGTCATGAAATAGGCAAAATTGAAATATGCGGAAGGATTAATGACAAACTGATATTGAAAAGACTTCATAATGGTGACAGTAGAATGATTGTTATGAAGTTGGATGATAAGGCAGGTTGGTTAGATGATATGGAGGAGATCGTATTGGAAGACAACTTTGATTATAAGATTGAGTTAACAGAAAATCATATAGAAAGAGAATGTGGTAAAATACTATTTACTCAGAAAAAAATAGGAAAAATAGATGGTAAGGTTTCGACTGAACTGTTGTCATGTAAATAGTCTGAATGCTGTATGATGCTATTTTATATAATATTATAGAGATGTAATTTGATTATCAGTTTCCAGGAGAGAATATATTTTTTCTCCCGGAATTAATTTGAACTGAACTTTTGTTTAATGATATTCAATTTTGCTGTTTTGTATAAAAACTTGTCCAGCCGTTCATTACAGATATAAAAAAGAATATAACCATTATTATTCCGCAAATTAATATAGAATTCCATGTGCCGAATTTTATTATAAAAAATGGAGATAAAGCAGTAATAAGACCTCCGCCGAGCATTGGTTCATATATCATCTGTTTTAAACCAAAAGCTTCAGCAGTGCCTGTTTTATATGACGGGTCGACAATCCGTAAAAGTAAGAGGCCTATTGCAGTAACACCGGATTGCATTCCAAATTCAGTTATACTTCTTTCAAACCAGAACTCTGGAAACATTTTGGGAGCAACAAAAGTGACCATGAAAAATAGCCATATCATTCCTGCCAGCATTAGAATGGCAAACGGCCATAAATTTTGAACGAAAAGGTCAAGGTTTATCGAAGCAATTGCTGATGCGACAAGAATATCCAGAGCAAATCCCATGATCCTGTCAAATAAATTTTTATCCAAATATGTCGCAACTTTAACTTTTATACAGAATTTCTGAACAAATAACCCGGCAATCATAGCCAACGGGAAGAGTGGAAAACTACTCATAATTGGTGAAGTCATCTTTAAAAAATAGAGCATTATCCAGCCAAGCAGGATGGCTATAGCAATAATAGCAAAATGAAAAGTAAGAGGTTCTATAGTTTCAGTTGATACTGTTGCTGTAGCTATTGAATATCTTTTTTCTTTCGGGATAAGTCCTGTTTTCTTATGCTCTGGTATTCCTTTGTTTTTATCTAAATATTTTATATTACTGTTTCGTATTGCAATATTAATGAGAAGAATTCCTATTACTACAGCATATATTATTCCTACCGTAGCTGATACCTGACCTAAAGCACCTCCTGCCGGAAAACCAAGTTTTGTGAAAAGTTCAGCCATGCCGGCGGCAGTACCGTGTCCCCCTGAAAAGCCTATTTCAAGAATACATGCGAATATGTGCGGAACATTAAAAAGAGGTGTTAAAATTAATACTACGACTAATAGAGCTATAAAATACTGACCGATTCCCATGATAGTACCAAAACACAACATAGGTCCACCATTTTTCCATATCTCTTTGATCCCCGGAATGGATACGCCAAGGAATAGAGTTGCAAAAACTATATTAATGAATAAACCTGGAACCTGACTCCAATTATGCATAGTCCATTCTGGAAGAATGTTTAATATATATGGACCGCACATAAGAGCAATAAATCCGGCTATTATTGATGAAGGTAAGAATAAAGATTGTAGAAATTTTATTTTCGCCCTTAGTATTGTTCCTAGTAATAAAAAGAGACATATAATACATAAACTGAAAAAAAATCCTGTTGTACCTACCATATTGAAACCTTAAATGTTTGAATGCTTTAGTAATGTTATTGAGATTGTAGCGATAATATTATAAAAATAACTATTCAGTAATAAAAAATTAATATTTTTTATAATC
>DASCNA010000032.1:0-14344 GCA_036011305.1 Victivallales bacterium | reverse complement strand
GGAATGCGTAATTAACAACAAACTGAAACGATTTTCTAACGCAGGTTTTGGAGATCAATGGTATTCATTATATTTAGAAGAACCTAAAAATACAAAACCTAAACAAAAGGTTATTAGAAAACAACAATACAGATAAATTCTTTAAGCGGCTTTAAGCCGCTTTTTTTTTGCAATACTTTTTTTTATTCTTGCACATCATCCTTGAACATTCCATTCTATACTTTAAAATTTCTATTTAATAAGTCAATTTTACAGTAACTAATTAAAAAGCTTCTAAGAAAATGCCAAGAGATGGTTTCGGTACAAGGCTAGGTATAATTGCCGCCGCGGCAGGTTCAGCAATTGGACTTGGTAATATATGGCGATTCCCATATATCACAGGGGTAAACGGAGGAAGTGCTTTCATCCTTGTATATTTAATATTTGTAATATGTCTTGGAATGACAGGTATGCTTGCAGAAATCATTATAGGAAGACGTTCACAGAAAAATGTGGTCAATGCATTTTCAACATTAGCTCCCGGTACGCCATGGTTTCTGGCAGGAGTGCTTGGAATTATTACGGTGTCTCTTATACTTGCTTATTATATAGTAATTTTCGGTTGGACATTTGATTATGTCATCAAATCTGTAATGAACCAGTTTTCTGGCATGAACCCCTCACAGATAAAAACTGTATATCACTCTTCAGTAAGTGGGTTAATAAAACCTATTATTTACTCTATTATATGCATGGGATTAACAGCATGGATAGTAATGAGCGGTGTTAAAAACGGTATTGAAAGATGCTCTAAGATTTTAATGCCTCTTTTATTTATTATTTTAATTATTCTTGCCATTAGAAGTGTATCACTTGAAGGCAGTGGAGCCGGAATAGCTTTTCTGTTTCGCCCTGATTTCTCAAAACTTACTGGAGATGCAATATTAAGCGCACTTGGACAGGCACTTTTTACACTCAGCCTCGGTTCAGGCATAATGATTACATACGGTTCTTATATACCTAAAAAAGAAAAATTAGGCGGTATTATTCTCCAGACAGCAATTCTAAATACATCAATATCTATTCTGGCTGGAATTACAATTTTTTCTGCTGTTTTCGCTTTCGGAATTAAACCTGGATCAGGTCCCGGTCTGGTTTTCGTTACCCTTCCAAATGTTTTTCAACAAATGACAGGTGGATATATTTTTGCAATAATGTTTTTTGTTTTAATGTCACTAGCTGCTTTGACCACTGCTATATCAATACTAGAAGTAGTTGTAGCATTTTTAGTTGGCGGTTTTAAGATATCCAGAAAATATGCAACATTAATATCAGCAGGAATAATCACTTTATTATCAATTCCGTGTGCACTCTCATTTGGTCCAATGGATAATTTTAAAATTTATGGAAGAACAGTGTTTGCTCTGTTTGACTATGTTACAGCAAACTACTGTAATACTTTGGCAAGTTTTCTGTTTGTTGTTTTTGCCGCCTGGTATCTGGGATCAAAACAGGTTAAAGACGAGGTTACAAATAACGGAACAGCTTCTGCTAGCTACTACCCTGCATTTATATTTATAATTAAATACATCTCACCGATAGTAATCCTATTTGTATTCCTAAAAGGCATTGGTCTCTACTAATTTATTGTCATATTTCTCTAGTCTGTGAGCAATTTCAGGAGATTTATCAGATTTATTAGTAAAGTATTTAGTAAAATTTTTAACTGCTGCTTCCTTCATTCCCAACTCACTAAAAGTAATACCGAGATATTTTAATAAATCAGGATTATTTTTATCGATAGAAGCTGCATGGCTGAATTCTGACAAAGCTTTATATGGATTTCTAAGATTCAAATAGCACACTCCCAAAGATATCAATAAATTAATATCATCGGATTTAATAAATTTAGCAGACATTAAATACTTTTCTGCATCTATATAAAGTCCACTTTCCATGGCAAGAATACCGGCATTTTTCTGTATAAGATAATTAAATTTACTTAAGTCAGCTGCTTTTGCCATATATTTAAATGCTAATAATTTATTTCCATTTTTAAGTGCCTTTTTTGTAGAAGTTATAAGCTTGACAACTCTTTTTTTATTAGTTAAATTCCTACTACTGTCAGTCACTTTCTTTACTCTGTATTGATGAAATAGCATTTGCTTATTAAGCTTTACAATTGAAGCATTTAATTTTAGATTTTTTTTGATCAGGCTATTTAATTTTGATTTTGTTGTAATAAGATCCGAATGTTTATGCCGTATTGCATTCTCATACCTAGCAATCACTGAATCTTTTTGATCATGCGAAAATTTCAATTTTTTATATACCGAGACAAGTTTATTTACCTTTTTTGACTGGTTTTTACACTCTTCTCTTAGCTCAAGTATTTTAACAGAAGAAGCTGTTAAATCTGTTTTTAATTCATTATTATTAGCTGACAATCTGCTCTTTACTCTAGTATTATCGGCAATACTTTTTACCATATTGTCTACTTTCAGCAAAAGACTCTGTTTATCTATTTCAAGCTGTTCAACTTTGCTGTCGGCCTCTGCTAGTTTTTGTGAAAATTCTATTTGTATAGAATTATTATCTGATTTAATTTTTCTGAGTTTTTCCAATTCATCTGATAATCTGGAAATTTCCTTAATATGATCCTTATTAATATTTTTGTAATGAACAACCTTCATATTTGTTGAATGAATTTTATTTTGAAGATCTTTATGTATAACTTTTAAATTTTTATTAGATTCTTTATATTTGACAAGATTTAAATTAAGCTTTTTTATATTGTTTTTATGAATAGAGCTAGAAAGTAACAAACTATTTTTTGATTTAATTTCACTATCATATTTTTTTTGCAATCTGAAAAAATCTACTTCCATTTTTACAGCTTTCCTATTAGCATCATCCAAATCTCTAGCTAAATTATCTATTTTGGTGATACGGGCTAAATTTACATCTCCGCGTGACTCTAATTTAAGTTTTGTCTCAGCAAGTTCGTCAGAAAGACTATCTTTGAGTTTTGATAATTCTTCCGCTTTATTTTCTGAAGTTTCTAACTGTCTTAATATTTTATTAATCCGATCAGTAAAAATATCTTTTTCAATTTTAGCTTCTTCAATTATTTTATTAGCATAAGATAGTTCTGCTGATATTTTTTGATTAACCTCTTCAAGTATGCATTTTTCTTTATTTATGGTTTTAAATTCATTTATAAGAGCCTGTATTTTGTTTACATATGTCAGCTGTTCTGTTTCTAACTCTTCTACTCTACTATTTGAAAACTCTAGCTTATTCTGCAGATTTATCATAATATTTTTTAAAGAACTGGAGAAAACTTTTGAAGAATCCATTTTTGATAATAAATTTAATATTTTATTTTCTTGGATTTCTTGATTTTCTTTAAACTTTGAAATTATATTTTTGGATGAAGTAAGTTGAAGTTGTACTTTAGAATATTTATTATTTACTTTTAAAAGTTTGTTTTTTACACTATCCAGTTCACTGTCTAGTTTTTTGATTTCTGCTTTTTTGCCATCATGTTTTTTCAGTAGATTAGATACATATTTTTTTGTTTTATCTAATTCGTCCTGCAATTTATCCTGTAAGCGCAGATCAGTATCGCATTTGGTTTTTAACTTGATAAATTTTCCATCCAATAAAATAATTTGCTGTTTGTAATTGACGATAGAAGTTTTTAAAGCTTCAACTTTCTCTTCTGATCTTATAAGTTTCTTATCAATTATATCATTATCATTTTTAAGTGCTGTTATCTTATTATCTTTATACTCTCTATCCTGCAACAGCTTTTCAATTTTCTTTTTTAAATTTTCTTTATCATTACCTAAATCTGTTACGGTTTGTTTTAAATTATCCAAGCTGCTAATTAACCTAGTTTTTTCATCTGAATAGTAATCCATTTTACTCTGTTCGCCTGCAAGACTTCTATTTAATACATTCAATCTGGCAGTTTGAACACCTGAAAACTCTTTATATTCTGTTAATTTTTGTTTAGAACAAATTAAATTATTTTTAAGTTCTTCAATTTCTTTTTCTCTGTAATTTTTGCTGTTTTTTAATTTTTCAGCCAACTGTGCTATTTTCTCGTTCTGTTTTTTTTCCTTCTCCCTATAGTGATTTAAATTATTTACTGTAGCTTTATGTCTCCCCTCAAGTTCTGCCAAATATCTTGAAGAAGCAGCAGATTCATTTGTGACGTTTTCAATTTTTTTTGTTAAATTACTTACTTTAAAAATCTTTTTGTTTAGCTTGTTTTTTAGATTCTCAACTTCATTTTTTGAATCAGACAACTTCTGATTTACAATATTGTGAGTCGATGAAAGTTTCTGATACTCTCCTGATGAAGATTTCAATTTGGTGATTAAATTATCTATTTTGCTTAAATTTTCTAATTTATCAATTTTAAGATTCTTTATTGCCACAAGTTTTTGCTGTAAAGTTTTATTCAACTTACTATTGCTGTTCTTCAAACCTGAGAGTTTTTTATCTCTTGTTTCAATTCCCGATACAAGCTCATTGATTGTACTATTAAGATTTAAGCTCTCAGATTCTAATTCTTTAATTGTTTTATCAGTCTGAACAAGTTTGGAATTCAAAACATTATTACGCCCTGAAACTATTCCGTTTTTTGTCTTTTCTCTGTCAATATCAGATAGTAAATTTTCCAATTTATCAATATTATCCCTGTTTCTATTTTCAAAATCGGATAATTTATCTTTAGCACCTGAAAGTTCCTTTGACAGTTTCAAGTTTTCCATGCTTTGCTGTACACTGTTCTTGTTACCTTCATTTTGTATATTTTTGATAACTTTTTTTAATGAAGCTACCTCATTATTAAATTTATTTTTTACATTTTCTATTTCATTGTTTGCTTCAGTTAATTTCTCTTTTATCTGTGTATGTTTCTTATTTAAACTCGAATATTTACCTGCTGCCAAATTAATCTCTGTCATTAAATCTTTAATATTATCTCTCTGTGTTTTCGATACTTTTTCCAATGCCTTAATTTTATGGACAGCAACTTCAGCTCTGCTTTTATATTCTTTATTTTTGTTTTCTACAGTTTTCAAGTTCTGCTTAAAAATATCAAGTTTCTGATTTAATGAATCTGCCAAATCATCCTTTTCAGATATTTCTTTTTCGTAATCAAATAATTTTTGATTGTTTGCAATGAGCTCCTGGGCAAGACGATCTCTTTTCTTACTCAAATTAGTCCCAAAATTATCTTTTGTCTCTAATTGAGAAATCAGGTTGTTTATCTTATTTGACTGTTCATATTTTAATTTTTCGAGATCATTGGTCTTTGAATTTAAAGTAATGTATCTTTCCTGTATTAATGAGTTCATTGATCCATAATGCTCATTTTGCTTCTCGGATTTTTCAAGTTTATCGACTAGGTTTTTAATCTTATCTAAATAACTATTTTTATTTTTTTCCAGTTCAGCGATTCTATTTCCTGTCTTCTTCAGTTTTTTGTTAATTAATTGATTTTCATTTTTAATAAAGTTGTTACCATCTTTATACTCAGACAGTCTTTTTAACAATTTTTCAATTTTAGTTTTCTGTTTAATCTCATTTGTCTTAAGTTCAGTTATTTTGTTTTTTGATTCTATTATTTGTTTTTCCAGAGAATCCTTTAGCAAATTAGAAAAACTACTGTTCTCTTTTAATGATTTCAACTTATCAGAAAGAGAGCTCATTGTCTTCAGTTGTTCTGTCTTTAATTGACTTAAATTCTCAATTTTTCTGTTTGCATCCGCCAGCTGCATCAAATCATTATTTTTTTCTTTCTGCAACTTTATGTTTTCATTTTTCTTATTTTCCAGATCTGCTATTAATTTTTTAAATTTTTTGAGCTGTTCCTTTTTTGCCTGATCAAATATTTTATTTTTATTTATAGATTCTGAAAGCTTCTGTTTCAAATTTTTCTTTTCAGTGCTGGAAGAAATTAAATTCTCTGATAACTCATCAATAGAGTTTAACAACTTATTTATCTGGGTTGTTTTAGTGTCATTTTGATTTTCAAATGACGATATTTTTTTTAATGCCTCTTTAAGGCTTTTTTTATCTTCTCCATTTGACAGCCTGAGTTTTTCTGAATATTTTTTGTTATTTTCAATCTGATTTGTTAAATTACTTATTTTTTTTACCTGAACTTTCTGATTATTCTTTAATGAAGAAAGCTGTGATTTAGTTTTTTCTAGTTTATCATTTACATTTTTAAATTTATCTACGTATTGTAGTTTTAAGCTTTCATTGGATCTGATTTTCTCAAGTAAATCATTTATTTTATTAACTTTCTGCGCGTGTTCTTCCTTTAACTCGCCAATTTTATTATTAGCTTTTGTAAGCTTATTGTAATTCTTATTATTTTCTTCTTCAATATTTTTATATTTATACTCTGTTTGACTGGATTGATTTAAGAGATTCCTTATTCTCTGATTCAGACTAAGCTTATCTTCTTTTAAACCATCAATTCTGCTATTTGCATCAGCAATCTCTTTCATTTTTACATCAATGGCATATCTACTGTTATGTCTGATTTGCAAATTTTCTTTTAACAGATTCCTCTGTTCTTCCTTCAACTTATTTTGTGCAGTATTTAATGCATTTTTCTCATTTTGTATTTCATTGATTTTATTCTTAAAAGTTTTTATATGATCTTCCAGTTTTGACTTTACCTCTGTCAATTTTTTGTTCTTATCCAAAGCTGCATTTAATGCAAATTCATTGTTTTGCAGTTTTTTATATTTACTAACCAGTAAACTGTATTCTTCTTTCTCAGCAGATAACTTATTAGACAATTTATTTATTGTATTAGAAAATTCTGATTCAATTTTTTCTTTTTCTGCAATTCTATTTCTCAGGAGCTTATCTTCATTCGCTACGGCTCTATACCTTGTCTGTATTTCTGATAATGAACTGTTAATTTTAAAATAAGATGTTTTTAGCTCTCTCATCTCAATACTGTAGGCCTCTTTCAGATTGTTCAGTTTATCAATTTTGGATTGATAACCAGTTACTTCCTCCCTTAAATTTCTGTTTTCATTTTGCAGTGAATTAATAACAGCATCTGGGATATTATCAGTTTTATTTAAACTATCCCTCAAGGATCCAGAAAGTTTCTTTTCTTTTGATAATCTAGATTTTATAACATCTAAATTATTACTTAAATAATATTTTTCTGAATTAAGTTGCTGGATTTCTTTTGACAGATTGGCAATTTTAGAATGAAACTTTCCTAGATTACTACCCATTTCTTTATTTTTCTTAATACTCTTTTCACGTTCATAAGCTAAAGCTGCTTTCTGCAGGCTTATCTCCTTATAATTTCTTTTCAGAGAATCAATTTTCTTTTGTAGTTGTACTTTTTCTTTTAATGTTTTTCCTAAATTTATCTTATGTAGAGATATTTTCTGCCTTAATTCGTTAATAACAATTTTGTTATCATTTTTTATATCATCTGACTGATTATTGACAAAAGAGTACTTTCTCTCCAATTCGATTTTTTCTTTTATTAAATTTTTCATTTTTTCTGTAGCTATAGCATTAGAAGAAATTTCCTGTTTAGTTTTATCGAGATTGTTAAGTGCTTTTTTTAGTTTTCCCTGTTCATTTACCAGTAGATCCTGATAATCAACAAGTCTTGTTTGAAGTTTAATATTATCTTTTATCAGTTCTGTAGTGGATTTTTCCCCGGTAATTCCTTCCATTTTAGACTTCAGAAAATCTACTCTCTCTTTGCAATGCTCTATTCTGTATTCAACAAGCTGCCTATTCCATGAAGAATACTCTTTAGATAAATTACTGAATTTTTTTAAAGCCTTTTCATAATATACATAGGAACTACTTAAATTATCCGATGAATAATAGCTTTCAGCCTTTTCATAAGAATCATAAGCACTAAGCCATAATTTCCCTGCTGATATTTTTATTTTTTCAGCCTGACAAAGAGTATTAAAATAAGATATTGATAAAACTATAATGATTAATAGTTTGGAGATTCTCATAAAACTAATTTACACAATGGTACAAACGTTATCTTCTGATAAGTCTAATTATATAATATTCAGCTATTAATAACAATATTATAAAAACAAAAAGACTCAGAAGAAAAACCTCCATATGAATGCTTATGGAGGTTATTATATTAATACACCAGTTATGAAAAGTTATTGGTAGATATCTCCTGATACAGTAGAAACTACAGGAACAAAAATCCATGTTATTGGTATAAAATTAGCCCAGCCTTTTTCAATACTACTGTTAACTATTCTAACTTTAGTAGCTTTCAATCTCCTTGCTTCAGTTATAAATGCACTAAATGTATGTTTCAGGTTAGGATCTCCGCCAAGTGGTACTTCCCCGAAAAGTGTAATAGCAACACTTGTGGTGTTTACATGAGCAATTGCTTTTCCATTTGTGGTAGTCATTCCATTGAAATCACAATCAACGCTTGATGTTGTGCATCCAGAAATTAAAAATACAACACACAATCCAACAAGAACTAATAATACATTCTTCACATGATCTCCTTTTAAATTATTGAATATAAAATTTTTTTAAACCGAAATTTCACCACCAATTATAAGTAGAAAGGTAATCATGTAAATATTATATTATCTTTTTTTTAAAACTTTTTTTTAAAAAACGATTATTGGAAGAGAAGATACAGTCAAAACGGGAAAGTTTACTAAAGTCAATATGATATTGCAGGAAAATTTTATAATAAAAATGTCTAGAAGAAACAAAAAATGGCATCCCCAAGGGGTTTCGAACCCCTGTTGCCGGGATGAAAACCCGGTGTCCTAGGCCTCTAGACGATGGGGACGCAACAAGTTAAAAACAGAAATAAAATATAACTATGATCTTTAAAAAAACAAGTAGTATTTTATTTTTATAAACTAAAAAGAAAATATATAATATTATATAAATGAGTTGAACAAAGCACAGAAGGTATTGAAAAACAGGCATCAATAATACATAATGGCATAATAAAAGCATCAGGCAGTTGGTCAGGCAAACATTTACTGCAATAAAAAACCTATTTTACATAGACATATATAGTGACTCAAATATATTAAACATTACCTATAAAATAATAAAATGACTGAGGAATAATTCATTATGCAAGATTCGATCTTTTTATCTAAAAGATTTTATATAACCGGAATAATATGCTTAGGCATCGCAATTCTATCTCTCCTTTCAGGGTGCGGTAAAAATATTAAGAACTCCGATGCAGTATTAAATAAATCTGTCAATATTGCCCTCAATAATGGTAATTGGGAAGAAGCACTAAGCTATGCTAAACTTGCAACTAAAACTGATCCAAACAACATAGATGCACAAGTAATGTATTCTATAGCCCTAGAAAATACGGGAAATAAAGACGAAGCAATTAAGAACCTGAAGAAAATAGTTGCAACCCAGCCCAAAAATTTTCTTGCACAACTCTCTTTAGGAAAACTACTTTATACAAAGAAGGACTATGAAGGAGCTTATGACCATTTGGCAAATGCTTATAATTTAAAACCCAGTGATATAAATACTTTAATATTATTTGCACAGTGTTCTGCAAAACTTCATGCCCAAAACACAGAAAAATTATTTCTAAAAATATCAAAAACAGCCCAGTTTAAAAATAAGCCTGAGCTTTATAACAATATGGGTGTATACTATGCAGAAACTAAGAATTACAGTGAAGCAATTAAATATTTGATCAAAGCTTATAAAATATCTCCAGAAAATCCTTTCATAATAGCAAATCTCGGAATATTTTGTGACAAATATCTGAATCAACCCAAAAAAGCTAAATATTTTTATAGAAAATTTATTTCATTGTCCCTGGATAATTCCATCTATGATACAAAGAGAAAAGAGTTCAGTAATCGCTTAAAAGAATTGGCTAAAAACTCTTAATAAAGTTAGATCTCAAACTACTGATTTCATAATTATATAATAGTGATATCATATTTGGCATTTATAATTTAAAATCGTAAGTTTAAAATTAAAATAACATCTATTATGAGCCATTATATACCTGAAGAAATAATTAATGATATTAGATCGAGATGCGATATTCATGATATTATTTCAAACTATATTCCTCTTAAAAAAAATGGGAACAGATATAAAGCTCTCTGTCCTTTTCATAACGAAAAAACTCCCTCGTTTATTGTTTCTCCCGAAAGACAAACTTTTCACTGCTTCGGCTGTGGCAAAGGTGGAAATGTTTTTACTTTCATTATGGAAAAAGAAAGTGTAGATTTCCCGGAAGCTGCTAGAATACTTGCTTCGAGATGTGGAATTTTTATTCCGGAAAATTATGATCCAGTTAAGAATGAAGAATATAAGAAAACTGCTAATCAAAGGGAAAAGCTATACTCTCTACACAAAACTGTATCAAAGTGGTATTCAGAAGTACTATTCAATGAAATAGGAAAAGAAGGACTTAAATATTTATATGATAGAAATATTACAAAAGATGTAATAAACAAATTCAAAATTGGATTTGCTCCTAATGCATGGGATTCCACTATAAACTTTCTAAAGAGTAAAAATTACACTGTAAATAATATCATTCATTCAGGCCTTGCAGTTGAGAATGAAAAATCAACTAGAATTTATGATCGATTCAGAAACAGAATAATATTTCCTATATGGAATGATCGAGGCGACATAGTAGCATTCAGTTCCAGAACAATAGAAGAAAATCCAAAGGGCGGGAAATATATAAACAGTCCGGAAACAAAAATATTTAAAAAAAGTAGAATTTTATACGCACTCCCTCTAGCAAAAAACGGCATAAAGGAAAAAGGATATGTTGTTTTATGTGAAGGCCAAATAGATACAATTGCATTTCATAGAACAGGTTTTGACAATACAGTTGCTCCTCAGGGAACAGCATTCACTGATGAACAAGCACAAATATTAAAAAGATATACAGATAAAATTTATATTTGTTTTGATGCTGACACTGCAGGCATAAATGCTACATTAAAAGCCATAGATATTCTTTTGGAACACGAGTTCGATATAAAAATTGTAAAACTTCCCGACAAACAGGATCCAGATTCCATTTTTAACAAATTCGGCAAAGAGACTCTTGTTGGATTTATAAATAACTCTTTAGATTTTTTAGATTTTTTACTAACATTGGCAAGTAAAGATAAAGATTTAACTTCTCCTTACGTGAAAAATGAAATAGCAAAAAATATTATTGACAAATTATCAAAAATTAAAAGTAATATTATTAGGACTTCGTATGCATCCATTTTAGCAGACAAGTTAAACATACAGGAAAAACTTGTTCTTACAGAGCTGAAAAAAATATACAATAAGAATAACTGCAACCACCTTAAAGAAAACACGAATAATACTGCTATTTTTGATGAAAAAATTAACCCGATAATATCTGAAGCGGAAAGAACTCTTCTGGAGCTTTCAATTATAGACGGTACTGTCGGCAGAAAACTTGACGAAGAACTGCCTGTGGAATTAATAAGTAATTCTATTATTGGGAAAGCACTTAACTTAACGATCTCTCTAACAGTTAATGGAGAATGGGAGAATATTACTAATGAATTATCAAATCTGCTGAATGAGTATCCCGACAGTGAATTATCAAGGGCATTGACATCTGATCCTGACTACTCTAAAAATTTTAATAAAAATAAAGCTGTAAATGACTGTATCCGTTCAATAAAATTACAGCATAATAAAAATTTGACTGATTCTCTTTTTCTAAAATTAAAAAGTGTAAAAGACACTGCTCAAAAAAAAGAAATGTTTGCAAAAATAACTAACCTGCAAAAAGAAAAAAGAAAACTTCTCTCGCTGTAGTAAGTTAAAAAAATGCATCCCGAATGAATAATCCGGAATGCATCATGTAATAGTAGACTCTATACTCCTGCAGCTTTAAACGTATCACTGACAATTTCCTGAGCTTCTGCCTGAATTTTCTTCAGGTGGCCTTCTCCTTTGAAGCTTTCAGCATAAATTTTATAGACATCTTCAGTACCGGAAGGGCGTGCAGCGAACCAGCCATTCTCAGCAACAACTTTCAAACCGCCTATTTCAGCATTATTACCGGGAGCTTTGGTTAAAGTAGCAATTATTTTTTCCCCGGCCACATCTGAAACAGAAATCTGATCAGGAGATAATTTTTTAAGAATATTCTTCTGCTGTTTATTAGCAGGTGCATCAATACGTTCATAAACAGGTGCGCCAAACTTCTCTGTTAACTCTTTGTAGTGTTCTCCTGGGTCTTTTTCTGTTTTTGCAGTGATTTCTGCAGCTAATAGAGCAAGAATCATACCGTCTTTATCAGTCGTCCATACTTTTCCATTTTTTCTTAAGAATGATGCTCCGGCACTCTCTTCGCCTCCAAAGCCAAATGAACCGTCGATTAATCCGTCTACAAACCATTTAAAACCAACAGGTACCTCAGCAAGCTTTCTTCCAATATCTGCAGCAACCCTATCAATCATTGAGCTACTTACTAAAGTTTTACCTATCGCAGCATCTTTCCGCCATCCTTCTCTATTCTGAAAAAGATATGAAATAGCAACTGCAAGATAGTGGTTAGGATTCATTAAACCTGCACTTCTAGTTACAATACCATGCCTGTCAAAATCAGGATCATTAGCAAAAGCAACATCATATTTATTTTTTAAATCAATCAAACCTTCCATTGCATAAGGAGATGAACAATCCATACGGATTTTTCCATCCCTGTCAACATTCATGAAGCTGAATGTGGGATCAGGATAGGAGTTTCTCAACTCAATATTCAATCCGTAATGTTCAGCGATAGGTTCCCAATAACCTAATCCTGATCCACCTAATGCATCAGCACAAAGTTTTAAGTTAGCAGATTTTATAGCATCCATATCAAGAATATTTTTCAAATCCTCTACATAAGGCATTAGAAAATCAATTTTGTGAGTAGTTGAAACTTTTAATGCCTTTTCATATGGGATTCTTTTTACTTCTTTATTGCCGTTCTTTAGAAGTTCATTAGCTTTATCTGCAACCCATTGTGTAATATTTGTATCTGCAGGTCCACCATTTGTTGGATTGTATTTAAAACCGCCATTATCAGGAGGGTTATGTGAAGATGTTACTACAATACCATCAGCAAAACCACTTTCTCTGTTTCTATTGTAGGCAAGTATCGCATGTGAAACTGAAGGGGTAGGTGTATATCCGCCATCTCCCTGTATCATAGTAACTATTTCATTAGCAGCAAGAACCTCTAATGCTGTTATGAATGCAGGTTCTGATAAAGCATGTGTATCAATACCAATAAACAAAGGCCCTTCTATTCCGGTTTTTTTTCTATAATAACATATTGCCTGAGTAGTGGCTAAAATATGGTCTTCATTAAAAGTTCCGTTAAAAGAAGAACCTCTATGCCCAGAAGTGCCAAATGAAACATTCTGATCTACATTTTCAGGGTCTGGTTTAATTGAATAATAAGCACTGATCAATTTAGGAATATTTGTCAATATAGATTTAGGAGCCGGCTTTCCTGCGAGTTCACTTAAAGACATATTTCTTTTCTCCGCATATAGATTTTATAATTTTGAACAAATTAACTATATTTAATTTAAATGTGTAAAATAGTATATCAAGCATTTATTTTGATTTGTAAGTTTCAAAAATATTTACTCATAAAATTCACGTAAAACAGTTTTCCCGTTATATTATAAAACATCCTTAATTTGGTATAAAAATTCCTATCATCTTAATAAAGCGTATCTTAAAAAATCAACTAGATTTGAATATTCTAAAAATACTGCTATACTATAAGTTCGCGTACTAGGAAATAACGTAGAGGATAAATTATGAATATTGATAAGATCTCCAAGATCGATATTGTCAAAGTAGAAGAGATTAATTTCAATTGTGAAATCTGTGGGACAGATTCTTTTCCAAAATATGAAATTAAAGTTAATGAAGAAGAAGACAACAGTTATCCAGTTTGCTTGATCTGCCATAACCAGATAGCTAAACGCGTAAGTGATTCAATTAAAAAAAGAAGACGTAACTATTAATTATATACTTCATTTATACAGTTAAACTTATATTCATCTATCTGTATTTTTCAAATATCTTTATTCTGCAATACACGAGTCTTGCTTGAAATATATTGGTTTTATTTATTCCATTCACAGATAAGTATTATGAAAAGTGGATTTGGTATTTTGTGTATACAAAAAAAGGACATCGAGAAACTGTTAATCCGATAATTCCATTCTCAGGAACCGCTTTTCATTTAAGTTTCGCAGCTCGAACCAACTAAATCCTGAATCAGCTGTTTATTTTGTTCAAC
>DASCNA010000031.1:0-6715 GCA_036011305.1 Victivallales bacterium | reverse complement strand
TTTTTGCACCCCTTGTTATTGCACAGGGAAAAATTGCAGGAGCAGATTCAGCACTGGGGTATCTTTTTGCAGCAGTAATAATTATGGGTATTATACAAATGCTTTTTGGATTACTGCGTTTTGGCAAATTTATCCGTTTAATGCCGCACCCTGTAATGCTTGGGTTTGTTAACGGGCTTGCAATTGTTATTTGCAAAGCACAGTTTACCCAATTTTATGTCGGAGTGGGGGAAAATTCTCACCTAATAGCAAATAGACCTTTAATCATTATGATAGCGCTGATTTTACTTACAATGGTAATCAGCTTTGTTCTGCCAAAATTTACAAAAGCAGTTCCTGGAACTTTAGCAGCAATTATAGTTGTAACAATTATTTCTATTTTTCTCAGAAAATATGGATTTGAAGTTCGTACAGTAATTGATTTTGTACAAAATATGAATCCTGAAATAAATACAATTGCAGCATCCCTGCCTACATTTCAAATACCGAATATACCATTTACTTTTGAAGCATTAAAGGTAATTCTGCCATATGCATTTCTTGCTGCAATTGTCGGGCTGACTGAGTCATTAATGACCCTTACTCTTATAGATGAATTGACAGAAACACGCGGTCGTGGAAATAAAGAGTGCATAGGACAGGGAATCGGAAATTTAATAAATGGTTTTTTTGGCGGTATGGGGGGGTGTGCTATGATTGGACAGAGTATGATCAATATTCGTGGAGGCGGTAGATCCCGTCTTTCAGGTATAACTGCGGCAGTCTGTCTTTTAGGATTGTTAATATGGTTTGCCCCTCTGATTGAGATGATTCCGCTGGCAGCATTGGTCGGAGTTATGTTTATGGTGGTAATTGCTACATTTGAATGGACAAGTTTTCGTATCCTGAGAAAAATACCAAAATCAGATGCTTTTGTGATTATAATAGTATCAGCAGTTACCGTTTTGGTTGATTTGGCAGTGGCAGTTCTTGTTGGTATAGTTATTTCAGCTCTTGTATATGCGTGGAAAAATGGGAAAATAATGCGTGCAACAACGTCTTTTCAAAACAATAATAAAAGTAAAATTTACAAACTTGAAGGGACTCTTTTTTTCGGATCTATAACTTCTTTTAAAAATTTATTTGACTATCAAAATGATCCGAAAAATGTAATTATTGATTTTGAAAATTCACGTGTCTGCGATCATTCAGGACTTGAGGCTTTAAACAATGTTGCAGAACATTTTGCAAAACTTGATAAAAAACTGCATTTGCTAAATTTAAGTAGAGAATGCAGTTCTTTAATTAAAAAGGCTGATAATATTGTAGAAATAAGTGTAATCGAATCATTGGAATGGCATATAGCAGACGATAGTTTGGCCTAAATTGAAATAAGGTATTTTTAAAGATTGAATATTTTATTTTTTGAAACATTTTATTTATAAGAACATATATTTTAAATAACATCTTCATAATAACAAAACTAATTGATAACAAAAATTATACAGAAATTTTAGGTAAAATTTAAATGAAAGAACTGATAATATCCGGCTGTCTTGTAATACTTTTATCTGCTTTATGTTCGGGAGTTGAGGCTGCTTTGCTTTCAGTTTCTTTATTGAAAGTAAAAAAATTAGCTCAGACGAAAAATTCATCAGCGCTTGCTCTTCTGTCAATTAGAGAAAAGATTAACAGGCCTTTGACAACGATAGTTATTTTTAATAATATTGTCAATATTGTCGGAAGTATGTTTGTTGCTCAAGTGGCAACCATTGTTTTTGGAAGTGAATGGTTAGGGCTTTTTTCGGGTATGCTTACCTTTTTTATCATAATATTTGGAGAGATTATACCTAAAACACTGGGTGAAAGTCACTGTGAACCTATTTCTTTATTTATAGCTAAACCGTTGCTTATTCTAACGCGTTTAATGACACCAGTAGCCTGGTGTATTGAAAAAATAACTGTTCTATTTACAAAATCTCAAACACAATTCAGTACAGATGAATCTGAAATCAAAATAATGGCTAAAATTGGGAAAAAAGAGGGAGCAATAGAGCCTGGAGAATCTGATATGATTCAGAAAATATTTGAACTAAATGATATAAAAGCTTCTAATATAATGACACCAAGAGTGGTTATGACTTATGTTAGAGCTAAAGACATTCTTGAAGATATAAAAGACAAAATTAAGAATTCACAACATAGCAGAATTGCAGTCATTCGTACAACTACAGATGAAGTACTTGGAATAGTATTCAAGGATGAACTGCTGACTGCATTAATTGATGGTAAAGGCAAGCAGTGTATTTCTGATTTTATTCATGAAGTTCAATTTGTGTCTGCCGTTACTTCTGTAGATAAACTTCTGGTAAATTTTCAAAAGACTAGAAGGCATTTAGCTTTTGTTGTGGATGAATATGGAGGTATTTTAGGAGTTGTTACTCTGGAAGATGCTCTGGAGGTATTGATTGGTGAAATTGTAGACGAAACAGATACTGTTGTTGATTTGCAGGAATATGCCAGAAAGAAGAGACAGAATCCATTATAAAATTTATTTTGGTAAAATTTTTATATAAACAAACTCAGCTAAGAGTTCCATTATAGTTTGAGTTATAATAATTGCAGGTACTGCTACATACGGGCTAGGAAGTGATAGAGCTATTGGCATTATAACTAAGGAATTACGAGTTCCTGCACTGAAAGCTACAGCTATTTTTTGTTCTTTCGAAAGCCTGAATAGTTTTGCTATAATTAATCCTGTTACAGGTGCAAGAATAAAATATGCTAAGTATATTGGGATAGCTTTAATAATATAATTATAACTGGATCCCAGCTTAGAAATTTGAGATGCGACAATAAATAACAGTGTAAAACATAAAGACGGTATTGTCAGCCAATCTATTTTTTGAGAGAATTTTCTGCCGATTTTACTAATACTTCCCCATTTATCAGTAATAAAAGCTAATGAAAGCGGTAGAAGTATAAATACTGCAAATGCTATAATAAATGGTTTTGGTGTAAAATTAGAAACAAAACCATCACCTAGAAAAAGAAATAAGTAAATAGGTAGCAGTAATATCTGCAGAACTAATAAAAGAGGTGTAGCTGAAAGCAGCAGAGAGTGATCTCCTTTTCCAAGGCGGGTGAATATTACAACATAATCCACACAGGGAGTCAAAAGTACTAAGCATATAGCGAATAATATTATACTATTTACTTTAAACAGAAGTGTAAATATAAAAACAAGTAAAGGAATGGCAATAAAATTTACTACTGTTAACGCTAAGAAAAATTTATAATTTTTAAAACCCGACAGCAGATTTCTTAATGGAACCTGTAAGAATGTAGTATATAAAACCAAAGCCAAAAAAGGCCATACAAGAATACTGAAACAGCTGGACAGGTCTTTGTAATGAATACCTAATAATGCTCCAGCAGCTATAGAAATTAAATAAATATAGGATTGATTCAGTTCTAGTTTGGTTTTAAACGACATAAAATTATTTTATACTTATTTGTTGTTTATGTAAATATTTTTTGAATAAAAAATCTGCATTAAATATAGGATACTATTTAATGCAGATCAAGTTTAGTGATTAAAACATTCAGCAGGTGATTTTAATCTGGATTTAGGACTGTTTTTCCCTGAGTATAATCTCATTATAGTAATTAATACTCCAATGAACAGAAGCATTCCCAATATCCAGCAGATAGATGAAAATGTGTTAATTCCAATCAGAGAAATCTGATAGGATATAACTCCTACACAGTAAGCTAATGCAAAACCCCAGATAACAGAGAACCATGCCCAGCCTTTTCCTATTTCCTTTGCCGCTACTGCTACTGTTGCTATGCACGGAACATAAAGAAGAACAAAGAGCATGTAGGCAAAAGCGGCTGCTACAGAACCGAAACTGGTAACCATCGTTCCCATTGACCCGTTATTCATTGAGGCATCTGCTTCATTTGCTGCAAATGGATTTACAAATGAAGATATGCTCATATTTTTAAAGTTATCCACAGTTGCATACCATGCTCCTCTGAGTTCACCGCTGAGGCTGAAATCCTGTGATACAGGATTTGCTTCACCCGGTTTTTCCTGAGTGTAAAGTGTGTTGAGAGTTCCAACAACAACTTCTTTTGCCATAATTCCTGTGAGCAAACCAACTGTGGCAGGCCAGTTGCTGTCTTTTACGCCCATTGGAGCAAGAACCGGAGTTACCGATTTTCCTATTTCAGATAGAAGTGAATTTTTAGAGCCGGTTATATCAACCTGACCATTTGGCTGAATTACATTCAGTGCACCAATTAAAATACATGCAGGAATTATAATTTTTCCAGCTTTATAGAGGAATCTTTTTGAGCGATCCCATGTCTGCATTAAAATTGATCTTAAGTTTGGTAAATGGTAAACCGGGATTTCCATTATGAAAGGAGAATTATCTCCTCTGAGCAGTGTGTTTTTTACAATCAATCCGGTAAAAACAGCACATATAATACCGATTATATATATCAGGAAAACTACAGTTCCACCTCCGCTTGGAAAGAAAGCACCTGCAAAAATAGCAAAAATAGCCAATCTTGCCCCGCAGCATATAAACGGAGACATTAATGTAGTAAGTATTCTATCTCTCTTAGTATCCAGTGTTCTGGTTGCCATGACTGAAGGAACATTACATCCAAAACCGACAATTAAAGGAACAAATGCTTTTCCGGGCAGACCGATAGATTTCATAAAACGATCCATAACAAAGGCGGCTCTTGCCATATATCCCGAATCTTCAAGAATTGACAGAAAAAGAAACAGGCAGGCAATTTGAGGAAGAAAAGTTAGAACAGTATTAATCCCTACACCGACTCCCTGAGAAAATATTGCTGTTATCCAGGTAGGAATACCGACGGCATAGCCAAAGTGATTTACCCAGTTTATTAATATTGCTCTTGAAGAATCATCAAATAAAGGCTGTATAGCTGAACCGATCGTTATTGTAAATTCGAACATGATATACATAATCAGAAGAAAGATAGGTATACCTAAGTACTTGTTCATGCAAAGAGAATCCAATATTTCTGTAAGTCTGTGTTTTTTAATAATTTTAGATACTGTGCAGTAGTCAACAATTTCAGATATTACTTCATATCTTTTGGATGAAATAGCAATACTGCTGTCAGTATTACTGCTTAAATTAAACTCTAAATTAATTTCTCTGTAGATTTTTTCTGGTATAAGTTCTTTCACAAATATATCGTTTTCCAGTAATTTCACTGCCAGCCAGAGATTACTGTACATAAAAGTTTCCTTATATGTATCAAGTTTATTTTTTATATTTCCAATAATATTTTTATATTTTGGAATTAAATTAAAACCGGATTTGGATATGCAGCGGGAGGTACCTAAGTATTCTTTCAGTTCTTTTATACCAATACCTTTGCGTCCTACCATTGGAATTACTTTGAAACGCAGAAGTTGAGATAGTTTTGAATAATCAAATTTAACTCCTTTGCTTTTTGCTACATCAACCATGTTAAGTGCTAATATTACAGGCACATCCATTTCAATTAACTGGATGGTCAGATATAAGCTTCTTTCCAGGTTTGATGCATCTATAACGTTAATTACAGCATCGGGTTTTTCTTCCAAAATATACTGGCATGCTATTTTGGCATCTATAGAGTTATTATCAGAAGTTGATAAAGAGTATATGCCAGGTAAGTCAATTAATTCTATACTACTGCCATGATAGTTGAATGAACCTGATTTTTTATCAACAGTAACCCCTGGCCAGTTGCCGACTTTTTGATTTGATCCGGTTAACTTATTGAAAATGGTAGTTTTTCCGCAGTTTGGATTGCCTACGATTGCGTACTTCATAACTCTTTTACCTCCATAAGATTAAGTTCAGATTTCCTTAAAGAGACAAAAAATCCTTTTATTTCTATCTGACAGGGATCCATCAGAGGCGCTATTTTCTTTACCTCAAATGTACTTCCTGGAATAAAACCCATTGACAGAAGATTATGCATAAATGCTGAAGGACAGTTTTTTGAAAACCCTTCAACTTTATACGTTTTTTTTACTTCAAACATTATACTTCTCCATATTATATTAAAATTGGCATGAGCCAACGAAAATGTAACTCAGATGATAGCTGTTAACTCATAGACAACTATATTTTGATGAACATCCTAAACAGGCATTGTTTTTTTCAGTAATCTTATTTAGAAATTTTTTAAACAGAGAAGCGGTAATGAATAAGATTATCATCCAGACGGTTAATGTTTCCATTTTGCGGACCTAATTACAGTTGATTATTTATAAAAGCGAATAAGTTAGGGCTGCCTAATAAAATAATCAAGCCATGATTTAACTTTTATTAAATATTTATACTTTGAATATTTTTTGAAAGTTAGATAATGAATTTTAGCTGAGGAGTTTGCTTTTTTAAAATTTTAGCCCAAATTTAAAACAATAAAATGGATTGTTTATTAGTACAATAAATGTATTTGGATATCAAAAAGGGGGGATATATTATGAGTAAACTGACCAAGAAAGACGTGGATATTGTTCGGAATTTAGCAGGGAGAGTGGCAGAGATAGCATCATTATCTGTACAGAGAGAGAAAAAAAAACTATGGAGTAAATTAAATGGACTTGAACCTGTCCGTCCCATGGTGATGATTGATCAGGTTTGCTGGAATGAAATGAATATTGATGATGAACTGACACTGAGATGTT
>DASCNA010000030.1:0-2498 GCA_036011305.1 Victivallales bacterium | reverse complement strand
CATTACAATTGTACCACAATCATAATTATTTAACCTATGAAACATTTAAGGTCTTGGTATTAGTTTTGAAGCACTAAACCCTCTCATTTTACAGCATTTTTAAGGATTTTAATAAATGCATCAAAAACTATAGATTTTGGAACAATGAGATAATAAAATTTAATTCTGACTTTATAGTAATTTTCAATTCTTCTGCCTTATTCAATATATTACTTTGTCCTCTGAGTATCGGTAGATTGTTTTATAAGTAGCTTGTTCTCCATGATAAGTGCTGTCTCTCTATTTTTTAAAGTGTTTATCTGTTCTTTAAGTTCCCCTGCCCTCTGTTTTTCATTATTATATTTTTCAATAAGATATTCTTTATCTTTTTGAAATAATAATGATTGTGAATTCAATTCTTTTTTATGAGAAGCTATTATAATATTATCTTTTTCAAGCTGCTCTATTTCCAGTTTTTCAAAGTATAAATACCCTGCCCCAAGTATTCCGGTAATTACTAGTATGGCAACAATAGAAGTATAAAATGTTGAGTGTCTTAAAATTGGTGTTTTTTGATTTTTAAGCAGTGATGAAATATCATCTTGGTGATGTTTTTCAATGCCACAAGTGCCATATTAATGTCATTGGAAAATTCTTTACGTTCATTGACAGTGTCATTTGCTTCCGTTTTAACAGTGTCACCTTCTCTGTCATTGACAGTGTCATAAATACCATAATGAGAGAGTAATGAATCCTTATGAATGAGTAGAATATCTTTACCATTTTTTTTCTTTTCATCTTTAATGCAATTGAGGTCACTTCTATAATCTTTAACATACCTTCTCAACGTGCTTTCAGATTTTCCTGTAAGTTCTAATGCTTCTTTAAATGAAATCCAGCCATTCATTGAATACCTCCTGAATGAATATGACATAATAGTCATCGAACGTGTTATTTCAATAGCAAATAATTATATATGAACGTCATGAACATGTCAAGAGAATTTAATAGACTATATCTTAGACATGTAGATGACAAAAAAAGGGGAGGGGAGATTATTCTTTTTGATTCTTTTTCCATTCTTCAAATGAAGGGAAATTTAATCGTTCTGTCATGAAATATTCTAATGCCATTGGTTTTGGGTTATCACCATCAAAAAATTCAGGTTTACCTTCATAATTTTTTCTAAACTCTTCAATGTCCTTTTCTGTTGGATTCTCTACTAATAAACTTAATGCCTCTAATCTTTCTGAATTATATATTTCTCTATAGTCTTCTTGTGTCAATTTAGAGCTTTTTAGGATTTGTTGTCTAAATATTTTAAATTTTATCATATGAGCGACTGTACCTATTTTCTCTATTTTATATTCAAAAAATAGATCACAATTTGCCTTTAATTCTTTTTTAGCTTGCTCTAATACTTTTTTCCTAAAATTACTAAATAACTTATATTTATCTTCAATATCTAATTTTTTTCTAAAATCGCTGACCTTTATATTAAAAATACCTGTATTTTTAAATTGACATAACATTTCATAAATGCGTATAGAATAATTTGACCTCAGTGGTTTAATGTTTTCTATATGATAAGTAGTGAATCTCTTTTTTAGCTCCATAAGAAACGGTTGCATATAAGGTGATATCTTAGTTGTTAATTTACCTTTAACATATTTACTATCTCCCATTAATTGAAACTTAATCCACTCTTCATTATCATTTGGATTTTTAGCTGTAATAATGGTTTGCATTAAGTTATTTACAGCCTTTTCAATTTGCCCTAAGGAACCTCTTTTTATACCCGTAAGTTCGGCTATTTCTTTTAAATTAAACTCAACTTCAACACCAAATTTATCTATATTTTGTATTTTATGCGATATTCCTACCAATAATTTTTTAGCTATTAAATCTGTTGAATATATAGCTTGTACAAAATTATTATGATACTTGATTAAATTTGACATATTGCTTATGTATCCCTATTTAAGTTTGGTATTCATATACAATAGACTAGTACACATACTCAACAATACAAGTACCTTTAATAATAAAGTACTTATATTTCATAAAAGAGTACACATACACCTTAAATAGATACCTATTAGAGCAAGGTATCTATATTTCATAAATAAGTACACATAAAGCATAATTTGGTACCTATAGTTACATAAAAAAGTACTTATATTTCATAGATTAGTACACATTAGTACATGTATCATCCTTATTTAAAAGAACTTATGTCGGCTAAAAAGTATTTAAAAAGATATTAAAAAGCATTAAAAACACGCATACGCGGAAAATTTATATAAAAATAAGATCTCAAAGAACAAGTTTTCAATATCAAACCTGATTCTATTTTTTCGAATAGGGAAGGGCAGCCGGAGGCTAAAAAGAAAAACATTGCAATAGACAAATCAAATAGTAGATATATTTTACTTTCAATCTATAACTTCAACAATAAGCTAATTGGAATCATAAAATTAATGAAAAATTCATCCGAATCTATAATTTATCAAAATATA
>DASCNA010000029.1:0-6011 GCA_036011305.1 Victivallales bacterium | reverse complement strand
GTTGAACAAAATAAACAGCTGATTCAGGATTTAGTTGGTTCGAGCTGCGAAACTTAAATGAAAAGCGGTTCCTGAGAATGGAATTATCGGATTAACAGTTTCTCGATGTCCTTTTTTTGTATACACAAAATACCAAATCTACTTTTCATAATACTTATCTGTGAATGGAATAAATAAAAAATTGTAATTCACTAATAAGAATTATTATGCTTCATATGATGAGGGGATAAATTCAAAATATAGTTTTAGACTTTAGAGATAATATTTACATCATTCTAAGCTGTGCTTCTGCGCTGCTTGTTGTTCCGTAGCTGTCAAAGTATATTTTGATCTCACCGTCAGAGCTTACATTAAATGAAGTTCCGCCCCATCTGTAAGCAGATTCTGCAGCAGTTGACCTTGCACCTTTATGCTCGGCAACATGAGGATGAGGTTTTATCATGGATCCGAATGATAAAATTCTATTATTATCCATAATCAAAGCACCATCTAATTCTGTCAGTTCAAGAATTAATCTTTTTCTTCTGATGGGTATGATAATACTTGGATGGTACCTCGGAACAGGTCTGAAGAAAGGAAGCAGCATTTTTCTAAATTTGTCAGGTGTGCCATATTCTTCTGTCAGTATGGAATTTTTGTTAACAACCTGTTTTATAACTTTATGATCCGGATCATGTACGATTAATGCACCTTTTCTGTTATAGCTTAAATCTAGAAGTGTTTCTAACAGCATGCATGCTCTTTGGTCTCCTATTATATTAATAGCAGCTTCAGTGAAGTTATGGACATCATAAAAGTACCAGTAGCCTTTTCGTTTAGATGCTATAACTCCGTCATGGTTCATCACAATAATATCATTCTTCTCAGTCAGATGAACAGATATTTCTCCTTCTTGAAGGACAGATGCATATGGCTGCAGGAATTCAGGATTGAATTTATAATATTCTGTTTCTTTAATGGATGACCAGGGTATTTCTTCATAGCTTAGAAAGTTTAAATTACAGTCAATTCTCATAAATACTTGATTTGAGCTTGCCAATGGGTCAATAAGTTTATGAAATTCCGGATTAGTAATATTAATGCTTCCTATACCTTTTGATATAATTAGGTTAATTTTAATTGAATTGTTTTCATAGCTTCTGAAAGAACAGTTTCTTAAATACATGGATAGTTCACTGCTGTTAATTGATGAGTTAAACAGGCTAATCCATTTTAAAGCTAAGAAACTCTGAATAAAATCTATATACATAGGGAGGGAAGAACCTGACATCATTCTCTTCCATTTAGGAAGCATTTCATTTGCATAATTATATAAAGTATTCAGTTTTGGAGATAATGGTGTTAATGAATAAAAAGTTTTATACATCTGGCCTAATTTTAAAGTATATTTATATGGACCAGTTTCTGAATAATACCATTGTGGAATGGAATTTATAACAGCATCAAATATAACTTCATCTTTCATTACGGTTCTCCAGGACTTGTATAATACTATACAGCAGACAACTTAATATATTTCTCTAAACAGATGTTGACAACACGAAAATTATAATGATAGATAAAATTTATCTAAATTAAGGAACGAAAAATAAATATAAATTATACAGCTATTTTTGCTATGGCCTTATGTATAATACCTTTACCTATTAACGGCATGTGTGCATCATCAGGGAAAAAAATAGCAAAATGTTCTTCTGGAACAGGGATAAAAAACCTAGGCTTATCATAGAAAAACTGAATATCTTTTTTTATGTTGTAATCTTCTATTGGTGAGTTGCATTGATTTATAGATGTCCAACCCATTTCATCTGTCCCTTGAAGAATTACCTGAATATCTATATATTTTAAATGTGATTCAAGATAAGCATCTTCTTTTGATTTTGCCGCATTTTTTTCCAAAATAAGAAATGCCTTATTTTTTATGATTTCATATTTGCCAACAGGAAGTTTGATTAGGTCATGTATTTTAATAAAATTAAAAGCTTCTTCAAAGTTAGGATGTAAATCTTTATATCTGTAGATGTTAGTTAATGCGTCGACAATCATTAAATGTCCCTTTTTCTAATGCTATCTGTAATGTCAAATTAATCTATAATTATATTTTATACAGAAAATTATTTATTTTGTATATGATTTATAATAATATCAGCTCTTTTTTTTATAGAAGTTAGAGGTAGTGTTAATGTGTTGTAACCGAATGAGTCATAAGTTTCTGTTATTTTGTTACCTAAGTTAATAATTTCAGCAAAATTATATGGTCTTATACTATCTGAAATATAGATAGATTGCCATGGTGGACATATAAAAACTGTTTTGTTGTAATTACATTTATTATAATTTGCATAGTAATTATTTGGTATATCAATATTTGATTCTAATAAATATGCAAAAACATCAGGCAGCCCTCTGTCGAAGAAGCAAATATTATTCTCTTGTTCAGATACTGTATATTGTTTATACATCTCATCGAATACAAGCTTTGCGAAATCTTTAAGATTAATGAAAGGATTAATCCCGTGTTTTTCAGGGATATTTTCTGTTATCAATCTTCTTGGAACTTCTTCAAATATTTTATATTTTCGATTTTTCAGCTCATTAATTATGCTGGTTTTACCTGTGCCTGGAGCACCTGTTATTATGTATTTGTGCATTTAAACTATAGTTTTTATTTAAAATTAGTATTTTACTTTTTCAGATAATTTACAAATTAATTGATTTTTTGAAAGATAGTTTTATTATATTTACTTATGTTTTTTTAATTAATTATCTTTTAAATCATATAACAATAATTAAGTTGGAGTAAGTTTATGACCAAAGAAGTAAAAAAGTTTGAAGCACAGACACAAAAAGTTTTAGACTTAATGATTCATTCTCTTTATTCGAATAAAGATATTTTCCTAAGGGAACTTGTAGCTAATGCTGCTGATGCTCTTGATAAAGCACGCTTTCTTTCTTTAACAGATAAAGAGCTTGCCGAAGATTGGCATATTAGAATTGATGCTGACAAGGAAAATAAGACTCTGAAAATAATTGATAACGGTATTGGTATGGATAAGGAAGACATTGTTAAAAATGTCGGAACTATCGCCCAGTCAGGAACCAAAGCTTTCCTTGAAGCTATGGAAAAGAAAAAAGACAGCGATGCTCCTGAACTGATTGGCCAGTTTGGTGTAGGTTTCTACTCTGCATTTATGGTTTCTGATGATATTATTATCGAAACTAAAAAAGCCGGAAGTGAAGAATCTGCAGTAAAATGGACTTCAAGAGGAGAAGGGGAATATATTGTAGAAGATTCAGATAAGGCGGATCAGGGAACAGTTATTACTCTTCATTTGAAAAAAGATGCTCATCAATATTTGGATTCATGGAAAATAAAAGAGATTATAAAGAAATATTCTGATTTTATTGAATATCCGATAAAAATGAAGGATATGGTAAAGGAGCCAAAACCGCAGAAAGAAGATGAGAAATCAAAAGATGATTCTAAAGACATTGAATATATTGATGTTGAAAAAGATGAAACATTGAATTCTCAGAAAGCAATTTGGCTGCGTCCTGCCAGGGAAATAAAAAAAGAAGAATATAATCAGTTCTTTCAGCATTTGAGTCATACAGGTGATGAACCTCTGAAACATATTCATTATTCAGCAGAGGGGACAAGTGAATTTAAAGCACTTCTTTATATTCCAGCAAAAAGTCCATATAATATGTTCATGACTCCTGATATGAAGAAAAAAAATCTTCATTTATACATCAGAAGAATCTTCATTACAGATGAATGCCCTAATTTGCTACCAGAGTATTTTAGATTTATCGATGGTGTTGTTGATTCAAGTGACCTTCCTCTGAATGTTTCAAGAGAGACATTACAGGATAATCCTGCAATAGAAAAAATACAGAAGAACCTGGTCCGTAAAATCATATCTACTTTAACTAAAGTCAAAGAAAAAACACCTGATAAATATGAAGGCTTCTTTAAAGAACTAGGAAGATTTATAAAAGAAGGTGTACATTCTGATTATTCCAATAAAGAAAAACTGCAGGAACTTCTTCTTTTTGAAACAATGAAAAATGATGTAGGCAAACTTGTTTCACTAAAAGAATATGTTGACAATATGCCTTCCGATCAGAAAGAGATTTATTATATTATCGGTGAAAATAGATCTGTACTTGAGAACTCACCTCATTTGGAAATATTCCGTTCAAAAGGTTATGATGTGCTTTATATGACAGATCCTATTGATGAATTTGTTGTTATGGGGATGATGAAATACGGCGAAAAAACTTTAAAAGCCGTTGGTAAAGGTGAGATTGACTTTGACACAGAGGAAGAAAAGAAAGTCAAAAAAGAGAAAGAAGAAAAAGCTAAAAAAGAATTTAGCTCACTGCTTGAATATGTTCAGAGAAAGCTTGATGAAAATATAAAAGAAGTTAGATTTTCAAAAAGGTTAACTGACAGTGCATGCTGTCTGGTAGGAGATGCTTATGATCAAAGTCCGTATATGGAAAGAATCATGAAATCTATGAATCAGGATATGCCTAAAACAAAACGCATACTTGAGCTTAATCCTGATCACCCTATTGTAAGTTCAATGAAAAAACTATATGAAATTGATCCTGAGAGCGGTAAGCTTGGAGAATTTTCAGAACTTTTATATGATCAGGCTCTGCTTGCAGAGGGCAGCCCTATAGCGAATCCGCTGCAATTCTCCAAAAAAGTTGCGGACCTGATGGTTTTAGGTTTAAATGATGCAGTGAACACAGATAAAAAATAATTATAAAATATTTTATAAGTCCTATATGTCTTATTTGACCTGTAGGACTTATTTTTTTATAGCCTAGAGTTCATTATCCAATTTTTTATAAATAAAGTCAATTTTTTCTTTACTGTTCTTGCATTCAGTTTTTAATTGTTCAGAATATTTTTCAATTGTAAACTGTATGAGTCTTTTAGTATGATTGGAAAAATAACCTCTAAACCATTCCATTTCTTCGAAAACTTCTTTGATACTGCTTTTTGATATTTTATTCATAATCAATTAATATAACCTCCAACAGTTTTTTTAATTAAATCTCTGAGAAATATATTTTCTTTATTTAAATTATCTACCTTTTTCCAAAACATAGAATAGGCTGGAACCGGTATTTTAAAAGGGAGATCGAAAGTTTTTATTTTAAATTGCTGAGAAAATTTACTAGCAAGCCTTTTATGCGTTATGCATATATATTCACTATTGGATAACATACTTATTGCCACAAGAATGTGCGGTACTGTTGCTATAATTTTCCTTTTTTCTCCAAACTCATTATCTATTAAATTTCCAAACTCAAGCCAGTAATCATTTGCAAGTTGAGCCTGTACAAATGGATATTTTATTAAATCCTTACCAGATATTTGCTTTTTTATCAATATCGGATGATTCTCTGAAACAATACAGCATAATTCACTATCAAACAGATGTTCTGATATAATGTTATTCGACTGAATGTTATAATGACCGATAATCAAATCTATATCATTGGAGTAAATAATCTGATATTCACTTATACTGTTTAAAGGAACAACAGTAATACAGCTAGCTGGTGATTGGCTTTGAGTCAGTTCAACGATATCTGGAAGAAGCAGAGCGGATGCATAATCATTCATTCCTATGGTAAAATTTAGTTCTGCTTTATACGGATCGAAGGGCTTGCTTATAATAAAGATATCTTTACACTTTTCTACAGCTTCACGCACAGGTTCTATTAAATCATGGGCCTTTTGAGTGAGAAACATTTGATTTTTTGGACCTCGTGACAATAACTCATCGTTAAAAATTATCCTGAGTTCTTTTAATATATTACTTACCTGAGGTTGACTTAGACCAATTTTTTTTGCAGCTTTTGATACATTCTGAACGGAAAGTAGTGCATCTAATACTGCAAGCAAATTTAAGTTAACGCTTGATAGTTTCATGTGTGATCCTAGATATTATCAGTGATATTTATTTTATAAATATTATATATAAAAT
>DASCNA010000028.1:0-11632 GCA_036011305.1 Victivallales bacterium | reverse complement strand
TCAAGTATATTTAAAATTAACGGACAAAGCTATCGTACTAAGAATATTAAAAACAATAAAACGGAGGTATAAATTTTTATCCGAGCTATGGAATTTTCTTTAATACCAACTATGGAATTTAGGTTGCATTTGACACCTTCTTAAGCAAATTTAGGGTTGCACTTCGAACTTGAATCTAGCAAATTTTAAAAAGTATAAGATAAATTAAGTCCTTTAATTCAAACTTCTTATCTTGCAACTATCATGCAATTTATATAAAATTATTAGTAAATTAAAAACATTTTCAAATACGAGGTATGTATGATTAGTCCACACTTCAAACCGTTAATAATTACTTCTATTTTTATACTTTTATCATTCACGCTGTCAATGAAGGCGGCTAAAGAATACCACGGCACTGTTGTTACACTTCAGACAAATACAATAGCATCAGGGACAGACTACAGTTATTATGGGTCAGTAGAACAGGTGGCAAGATTAGGAAAAATAATTACCCCTCAGATAACAGATACTGATGGTAAAATAATTAAACAGGGAACAGTATTAATAAAATTGAAGCAGGAGTATTGGGAAGACAGAGTTCTAGCTGCAAAAAGTGCTGTAAATTCTGCAAAAGCTGATTTACTTACTGATAAAGAAAACCTTGAAAGATACCGTAGTCTAACTTCTAGTGTATCTAAAGTTGCATCTATGCAGGCTTTTCAAGCTGCACGAGCTACATATTATGATTCATTAAGTAAACTAGATTCAAATGTAGCAGCACTACTGGAAACACAACTAGCTTTAGCCTACTGTACCCAAGTAGCACCTTTTGAAGGAATAGTAGATGAAGTAATGTATTCAAGTGGACCGGCAACAGCTAATCCTGCTACTATAAAAATATCGCAACTCAATCCCATTGGAATTAAAGTAAAAATGTCAAGAGATGAAGCAAACCAGATTAAAATTGATACACCTGTAAAAATAATAAACGAACTCACCAATACATCACAGGGTGTTTTTTATGGATATTCATTACTTTGTAAAGACGGAATAATTTTTAGAACCAGCAATCAAATGAAGGAATATGACAGTAACTCTAATAAAAATATACAGAGGGTTAATAACTGTATGCATGTGGTAAAATTTTATACAAATGATTTAAATTCTAAAATTTTAGCAGTTCCGGAAACTTCATTAATAAAAGATAATAAGAAATACTATGTATGGCGTGCTGTAAACCAAAAATCATTACAACCTAATCAAGGTATTAACCGTTTATTTAAAGTTGAAAAAGTTTACGTTAAACCAGCTAATCTCCAGCGTATAATGGAAGGCTTCACAATGTGTCGTTCCCTAAAGGATTCCGGCAAACTTGAGCTTCATGATTTGATCTTGACTGAATTACCATCAAAACCTTTAAAAAATGGTGATACAGTCACCTTTAACCAGGAGAGATATGAGTTAATGCCCGGTGATACTGTTCAGGTTATTATTGGAACAGGAGAATTAGAAAAACAACAATCCGTTAAAAATAATTAATCATCCATAATTTATATTCACTAAATTTTCTATATTCTATTGCATAATTCTCTTAAGTGCTTATGATCTGTTATTTTTTAATTAAATATCATTTTCATACAGCTAAGAATTAGTAATCTATAAATATATTTGTGAAATTATAATAATTTAAACTTGAACTTAATTGTAATGATACTATTTTAGTGTTATATAAAATATAATTTAGGAGTTAAATAATGTGTGACGAAAAAATAGTTAGAGTTGGAATGGATGTTCCAGATTTTGAAATTAATACTTTTGATCCTAAAAGTAATCAATTCAGTAAATTTTCTATAGAAGAATCTAAAAAAGCAGGCAGATGGACAATTCTTTATTTCTATCCTGCAGATTTCACATTTGTATGCCCTACTGAACTTGCAGATGTAGCTTCTAAATATAAAGAAATTGAAAAACAAGGTGCAGAAATTGTTTCTATTTCTACTGATACAGAATTTGTACATCTCGCATGGAAAGAATCAGAACTCCTGCTTAAGGATGTGAAATACCCTATGGGTGCTGACCCGACAGGCAAAGTATCAAAACTCTTTGGAGTATACGATGAAGCTACCGGCTTAGCATTAAGAGGTACATTTATTATTAATCCTGAAGGAAACTTAGTTTCATCTGAAGTAAGTTTTTATAATGTCGGCAGAAATGCTGATGAACTTTTAAGAAAAGTAAAAGCCGCTGTATACGTTAGAGAAAATCCTAATGAAGTGTGCCCTGCTAAATGGGACACTGGAGAAAAGACTCTTGCTCCTTCAGAAGCTATGGTTGGAAAAGTTTATGATTCTGTAAAACAATAATTGTTAAAATAGATAAAAAGAGTTAATCTAAAAGCCGGTATTTAACCGGCTTTTTATTTAATATATTTTTCATGTAAAAACATTTAATTTGCGGAGTCTTAATGTTTAACGAAGTTTGGAATTTTCAACTATATTCAGCCAAAACATTCACACTTACAGCTGGTCATGTTTTTGAAGCAATAATTATTTTACTGATAGGTATCATTGTTTCAAAAATAATAAATCGGATTCTTTCAAAAAAAATCTATAAATTTGTACCGGCAATATCAAAGCATGATCATGTTTTAATAACTAAAACAATATACATATTGCTTATAATAATTTCTCTTTATTTTGCAGTAAGCATGCTCGGCATCCCATTAACAACAGTTAAATTTCTGGCAGGTGGTATCGGTATCGGCATTGGACTTGGACTTCAGAGCTATATTACAAACTTATGGAGCGGTCTTGTAATCATGGTAGAGAAACCTTTTAAAATGGGTGATGTTGTAGAAATTAACAATCAAATAGGCAGAATTTGGGATATCAGCTTCAGAAGTATTACTATTCATACAGAAGAAAATATTGATATTATAATTCCAAATAGTGTTGCACTAAACGAAAATATAACCAATTGGACAAAAAAGGATAATACAATTTTATCAAGTGTATACATAGGAATAGGTTATAATTCTGATATTGAAAAAGCTTCTGATATCATGAGGCAAGCTGCCTCTAATGTTGAAGGTGTACTCAAAAAACCAATCCCATTTGTATTATTTAAAGAGCATAGTGAATATTTTCTAAAATTTGAATTATACTTTGCAATTAATGTAACAAACAAACTTGAACGCTGGGAATTTGAAAGCAAAGTTAATTATTCACTTAATAAAGCTCTCAGAGATAATGACATTGAAATACCTTATCCTAAAAGAGATGTATATATATCTAAGAAAATTGCCTAGGCAACAGTCAGAAAAGTAACTTACTAAAAAACAGCGATAAAATCTATATTGACTTATCGCTGTATTGTTTATAAAAACATATTCTATATTAAAACCTACTCATGCTGAGTTGGAACTATGACTCTTTTTGTTTTAAGATCATATTTATAACCTGCAATAAGTGAATGTACATGAAAATTTTCAGCTGCTATCAGATCACCTTTACCTATATGAGAGATATTGGAATTTCTTAAATGAGAACCATCAACAATAATTACAATTCCATTACCGATGACCTCCATTATATATTCATCGCGCATAATGATTGCCGTGTCTTCACTGAGTCCTACACCTACGTTTGCTGGATTAGAGGCAACAACCTGAAATAATCTGATAATTCTGCCTCTTCCAATAAAGTGAGTATCAAAAACAACATGTTTAATGAAACCAAAACCAGGACTCATTGATACTTTACTTTTTACCAACCCGTATCTGCTCTCTCCTCCATAAATCATAGTGTCGGAAATTGCTGCAGCTCCGGCACTGGTTCCGGCAATCATAGTACCATTCTCATAGCATTCTCTAAGTGTCTTCAAAAACCTTGAACCGCCAAGGATACTGGTCAGTCGTAATTGATCCCCACCGGTAAAGAAAATAATATCAGCTTCAGACATACGTCTAGATAAAGCTTCACTATTAGCTTCTTCACGACTTGCTATATTTATAACTTCATATCTGTTAACACCTATTCTTTTAAAGGTATCTTCATAAAGTCTAGCCAATGGCTTAGGTTCCCTGCTGGCGGTGGTAACAACCTCAATATGTGTATCCCGGCCTTTACCTTCATCTATAACACGTCTTAATATCTCAAGCCCGTCTCTTTTATCTTCTTTGCCTCCAATTGCGACCAGTGTCCCGTTTCCAATTTTTTTTGCTGTCACTTCTTTTTTCCTCCATCATAACTTCATATGCTACTAAAATAATTTATCTAGAACTAATAGCTAAAATATAAATAAATTATTATTATAAAAATTTGTAATATAACTTTTTTTGTTACTTTAAATATTTATCCAAAACAAAGCTTTTTAAAGTGAATATTTATTATATTTTCATTTATATTCAGCAATTCGAAATACTCAATAAATTACAACAGCCTGCTTATAAAAATTTGTAATAGAAATATAAAAAAATTAGCTCCCGATAAACTCTGGGAGCTAATGACAAATCCTGTTAATTCTTCCTAAATACCTGAATATGAAAAGAATTCACCCTCTTTTTTCGCCAACATCTGATCTATCAGAGAATCCACATCAGCATCAATCTGTACAATAACAATTTCTCCTTCTTCTACTATATCCAAAGCATGCCCGACAGCATCATTAAAATCATTTATTATTTCTATACAATCTCCATTAAACCCTTTATCAAGCATTCCTTTTTTAACAATTTCACAAGTTTCGCCTACTTTTCTGTCACGTCTATCAGGATCGGCTAAAATCACATGATCATAGGCTTTAGAAATTGTTTCTCCAAATTCAATCAGTGCCTCGTCAGTTCTGCTTCCCGTTCCAAAAGATACGGCAATTTTCCTCCCGTCACTCAATTTTGGAAGCATTTTGGCCAGAGCATCAATTGCATGCTTGTTATGTCCATAATCTAAGATAACTTTAGATTTATTAAATCCGAAAATATTCATTCGTCCAGGGTTTTGCTTTGCTGAAGGATAGAATGTAGTTATACCATTTTTGATCTGTTCTCTTTTTAAACCTAGTCCATACAAACCTGCTATTACAGCAAGTGTATTAGCAACATTAAAATCAGCAGCACCGCCAAAAGTTATAGGTATTTCGTTTACAGAGGCAACATGTTTATCAAGTTCTTTAGTTCTTATTATAATGTTATTGTCAACAACTGTAACTCCAAAACCTCCTCCTTCAATATGCTTCTTCAAATTATCATTCTCTGGATCTAAAGAAAATAAAAATACCTTTCCTTTTGCTCTATGCAAATGTGCCATCACATATTCATTTTCTGCATTTAGCACCGAAGTCCCGTTATCTTTAACAACTTCAACAACAATGGATTTTACCAAAGCTAAATCTTCTACAGAATATACGAGATCAGTTCCTATATGATCTGCTCCAACATTTAGAAATATACCAACATCACACCTTTCATACGCAAGTCCGCGGCGAATAATAGCACCCCGTGCTGTTTCCAATACTGCATGGTCTACTGTAGCATCTCCGAGAACAAGCTGATGTCCCATAGGTCCGCTAAAATCTCCGCTGGCTATAGGAATCCCATCAATTTCCACCCCTGTAGTAGTGGCTAAGCCGACTTTATTACCGTTATACTTCAGCACATGGGTAAGAAGCTTACTCACTGTAGTTTTACCATTTGTGCCTGTAACAGCTAAAATGGGCATAGAAGATGGTCTTTCTTCGGGAAACAGCATATCAATTATAGGTTTTGCAACATTTCTCGGTTTGCCTTCACTAGGCTGAAGATGCATTCTTAACCCAGGAGCAGCATTCACTTCAACAATTCCGCATCTTTGCTCACTGATAGGTTTTGTAATATCTTCAGCAAGAAAATCTATTCCAATAATATCCATACCGACTATATTGGCAGTTCTAATTGCCATTAATCTTATTTCTGGATGAACAATATCTGTAACATCTACAGCAGTACCTCCCTGGCTCAGATTAGCTGTAGATTTCAAATATAATGTTTCATCATTTCTTAGAATATCATTTAATTTAAATTTTTTTCTCTTCAGAAGACGCAGAGTCATTTCATCCACTGTGATTTTGGTTAGTACATTTTCATGCCCAAAACCACGTCTTGAATCCTGATTTACATCATCAATCAGCTCCTGTATAGTAGATTTCCCATCTCCCACTACATGTGGGGGGACGCGATGGGCTGCTGCTATAAGATTGCCATCAATTACAAGCATTCTGTAATCATCTCCTTCAAGAAATTGTTCAACTATAACAGTTTTGCAGATTGCTTTAGCTGAATCAAAAGCTTTCCCCAATGCTCTTACATCGTTAATATTAACAGTAATGCCCCGTCCATGATTTCCTATTTCAGGTTTTACAACAACAGGATAACCTATATCTTCAGCAATTTCCTGCGCTTCATCCCACGAAAATACAACTTCTCCATCAGGCACAGGAATACATGCATTTTTTAATATTTCTTTAGTCCATGCCTTTTCATCAGCTATTTCAACACCAATGGCAGATGTTTCAGAAGTCATACTTGCCTGTATGTGCTTCTGGTATTTACCATAGCCAAGCTGAACAAAACTGTTTGTATTAAGTCTTACATATGGGATTCCACGGGAAACTGCTTCATCAACTATACTTTGAGTAGATGGCCCCATTTTATCATCTTCTCTAAGCTCCTTTAAAGTCTGGATTGTTTTATCCAGATCATAATCTTCATTATAAATAACAGACTCAACAAGCCAAATAGCTTCTTCAGCCGCATATAGACCTGCTGATTCTACCTGATAATGAAAAACTATAGCGTAAACGCCTTCATCTTCACTTGTAAAAGCTTTACCAAATTTTACCGCCATTCCGGAAAGACATTGCAATTCAATAGCTACATGTTCAATTATATGGCCTATCCAAGTCCCCTTTTCTAATCTTTCTACAAAACCTCCAGGTTTTCCTAATGAGCAGTGGTGTTCTTTCAGAGATGGAAGTATTTTTAGCAACCCCTCTGTGAACCCTGGTATTTCATCAGAGGGCTTACTTTCAAACTCCCCAATATCCAAAAGCATAAACATTGTTTTACGTCTGCTATAACGATTTGGCCCCCTCAGAGCTCTAAGTTCTAATATATTAATGCCCATTTAAACCCTCCATATATATTTAAAAGAATTAAAGTTTATTATACTATACATTAATTATTAATGAATGTATTTCATATAAAAATATATCGTTTTATTTTAAAACGACAATATTTTTATATAATTGTTATAATTACTAATTTCAAGTTATTCTAAATAAGTGGTAACGAATATTATATCAAAAATTTAAAATATTTCAGCCATATTAAGAATCAGTTACAATACAGAAATAATTTTACCTCAATTTAAACAGGAATTTAAAAAAATGCCAAATAAAAATTCTGATAATATGCTAAGCTCTATTCTGGACAAATCATCTCCCACAGTACAACTGGAAGAAGGAATAAACTTATACGTCTTCCCTAGAGAAGAAATTAAATGGAATGAATTTATAAAATATGCACCTCGCTATTCAGTTGCTTTGGATGGTTTTGTATACGGAATGACACGTTTTAATGCAGGAAAATGTATAGTAAATTTTAATCACCATGAAGAAGTAGATAGAATGGCAACAAGAAGTACATGTGCTCAAGTATATATGGCACTGCGCCAGGGATTAATGGAATCATTCAGGGAAAACGGATCTCCCAAACTAAATATTTTTGTAAATGACTCTGACCAGGATGTTTCATTATCTGTCTGGCTATTACAAAATCATAATAAAATTTCAGGCCGTAAAATTACCCCTTTAATTAACAGACTTGTTTTCTCTGAGGATATTCTTGACACAACTGCAGGTGCGTATCCTTTTGATCCTAACTCCAAGCTGATGCAGGAACTTGAATGGATTTTTGAACCATATACAAAAGCCAGAATTTCATTTAAATTATTTGCAATGAATAATGTTGAAATTGCAAATACAATATTATCTATCAGCAGTAAAATTGATAAATATTGTGAGGGAAAAAACGGTTTAATACCACTGGATCTGCGTTTTGAAAAACTTGGTGGAGGAAAAAATTGGACATTAATCAAAGAAATAGGAGCAGCAGCTAGAACTGGTCTGGATCACACCGGAATCCGAGCCTATATATCCGTATACAAAAATAAAAATAATTCTTTTACTTATTCAATTGGCAAAATGTCACAATTTGACAAATTTCCTATCAAAAAACTTTATAAAGCCTTAAATAATATTGAGAATATACCTCTTTCTTCATCAAACTCATGGGGCGGCGGAGATATAATCGGAGGTTCACCACGACTGACAGGAAGTGCTATTCCACCTAAAGAGATTGAAAAAATTGTTAACAGCTACCTAGAATCTCTTTAATTTAATTCTCAGAAACTACTATTACTCATTCAGTAAATAATTAGCATCATAAAATATTTTCCCAATAAAATTCACACTTTATTACTGATACACTTTCTTTTTTATTTTATACTTAAATATCTTAATTCGTATTATTGATTTTTAAAAAATAATATATTAGAATTTAATCAGATTGTTTTTCTAAAAAATATTAACTGAGGTTAACCTTAAAAATGTCAAAAGACGAAGACTTTAAAATTTCACATGTTAAACTCGGGGTAGAAGGACTTGATAAACAGCATAAAAAAATCTTAAAAGATATATCTAATATATTGACTTCTTCATCCGAAGAAGATGTTTTATTTCTTAAAAAAATCCAAGAGTTAAAAAAAATAATGTTCAAGCATTATGAAACTGAAGAAAAGTTTATGAAAGATAATTCTTACACAGAACATGATGCACATAAATCTGAACATAATAAGTTGAAAAAGTTGATAGAAGAACTTGAAACTGAAACAGCTAATGGAAACATATCATTATGTAGACGTTATGAACTTTTAGAAATACTTCTTAAAGGTTTGCTATTACAAATACATCGATATGATAAGCAAATGATAGATTTTTTATATCATAAATACGAAGATAAATTCTTTTCGTAAAAGTAGTGACTAAGATTTTTTAACCTACCCATTCTATCATCCTTATAACAATAAGCGGAGAGACAATGAAAATGAAACCTCCTATTACAATAACACAACAGGAATTCCATAAAGTAACTGTTACCAGAAAATTAATTATTAATGATGATATTCTTAGAAATATGGATGAGGAAAGTAAAAAACTATTATCAGAAGAAAGATGGGAAGAATTACTTGATTCATATGATATTGAGGGCAGAATGCAAACTCTCAGTACCGAAGAAGAGTGGACATCCCGAAATAAAGGTGCTATCCCAATAACAACAACAATAACCGACAGCAACGGCGAAGAATTATATTCAGACGACTAAATTGATTTTGAGAAAAATAAGCTAATACAGTTAAAATATTAAATAGCTCTATACCTGAACAGTTTTTCACTATTCTTTTACCGTTTTCCTCTTATTATTTCCACTTAGAATATTTTTTAAATCTCTACTTTCTTTTTTCAGCTCTGAAATAATATCTAAATACTGTTTTATTAGTACTTGGTTAGATTGTTTATAATCATTATGACTGTTTTCCATTTTTGAAATGGATACCTTATTATCATTTTTCAATTCCAAAATCTTTTTTTCATAAGATAAAATTAAAACCTGATTATGGGCTTTAATATCCTTAACCTGATCAACAAGAGTTGCGCAGTTGTTATTATATTCAGCTTTTGTCTCTGTTAAATACAAATATCCAATTCCACATACGGCTATAAATAAAATAATAAAACCAACAGATAGCCAGAATGTTGTTAATCTATAAAATGGAGAAGGTTCTAGAAGCTTTTTTACTGTATCCTGAAGTTCTTTAATGGTATCACTGTTTGACTTAAGTAAGACATTTGATTCTCTATTACGTTCCAGTAAATTATATGTGATATTATCTTTTTGATTTGATTCGTTACCATTGACATTTGCTAAATCATTATCATTTTGAGCATCATATCGTACAGTGGTATTATCTTTTTGATTATTAACCTGATTATTTTTATATTTTTCGTTCAACACAAAATTCTTCTTTACCAACTCAATATCTACTTTAACAATATTCTTATTTAACTCTTTTTCTACTATTGTATATTTATTTAAATCTTTGTCTTTCTTTACTTTATTTACCCAGCGATTAATTGTAGGATAGGATTTATTCGTAATCTCTGTTATTTCTTTTGTTGATAAAAAATTTTTCATAACTGCACCGTTAAATATTGAGAAAATATATTTTCATTGGTATTATCAAATGATATTATCATTAGCATATTATACACAAAAATACAATAATCACTAATTGATTACAGTAAATAGATATAAATAATAAAGGAAATATATGTATATACTACAAAAGGGGGATTAGAATATTCTAATCCCCCTTTTGTTTAAGCTTCACTATCCACATAGGTCCCAGTACTATATCAAAGGCACCTTAATTTTGCATATAATAGTTACAACAAAATATCATGCACATCTCTGAGGTTATATTTTTTCCTTAGTACTTCTGTTGTAGAGTCAACAGAATATTTTTGCTCAAAACACTTCCTTATTATATTCTGATTAATGTTTCGAATATTTATAAAAAAAGTATTCCACAATTCCTGTGCCAGTTCGCTTCTATAATTCATATACAATTCATGATGTTTTCGCATGTAATAATCCTCAATTAAATTAAATAAGAAAAGACGATCTTCTTATATAAATTCGAAGATATAAATTAACATAATAAATTATTCAATAAATATCAGCAAATAAAATACCCGGAATAAACACGCTAAACATTTTAGCATATTTAACATAATGGAAAATATTTTACCCTAAAATATCTTTAAAGAAATAGAATAATCTATAAGGATTTATATAGTATAACCGCTATCTATCAAGAAATTTATTAACAACAATGCCTCTACGCCTTATCATTATCAAACACAGAACAATCATAGCTAATACCATATACCCAACACTAGTCCAAATTACAGCTTTAAGCCCTAATTCTGCCTGTAAGAAACTTGAGAACTGTTCTGTAATAATAATTCCAATCGAAGATATGGCGATGAAAAAACCTACAAGAATTGGCGATGGTTTTTTAATCATAAGAGTACCATAAGAAATAGTTGAAGAAAAAATAGTTGAACATCCGTACCCAAGTAAAGATATAGATATATAAAACATTAAATAGTTATGAGAATTTAAAATAAGTATATATGCTATTATTGCTATAATTCCTGAAAAAAGCATATATTTTGAAAGCAGTATTTTTTTTACAGCAAAACTTGATATAAAAACACCAATTGCATAAAAAATCCAAAACAAACTTAAACCGAAGGTAGCAATCATAATATTCAGGTGAAAATTCACTGTAACATAATCAACTACCCAGTAGGTAAAACCCATATATGATAAAACATAAAAAAACATCAGTATTCCTACAAGATAAATATCTAATGTCCATTTTGAGAATTTTTCACTAACTACATTATCTCCATGTAAATTATCTACATTTTTGATATTAAAATCAGGAAATTTAATAAAAAAAGTCATAATTATTATTATTATTATTATTAT
>DASCNA010000027.1:0-26711 GCA_036011305.1 Victivallales bacterium | reverse complement strand
TCAAGTATATTTAAAATTAACGGACAAAGCTATCGTACTAAGAATATTAAAAACAATAAAACGGAGGTATAAATTTTTATCCGAGCTATGGAATTTTCTTTAATACCAACTATGGAATTTAGGTTGCATTTGACACTATGAGAAATATGTTGAATTTCTTCCTGGTAAAGAAGCGTTTAAGCACCTGGTGGAATGGGTGAAAAAATTTAACAGATCGCATTTTGAATGGGATCTTCAACTGGTATTAAGTGCGGATGCGGTCAAACCATGCGGACAGGGTACGCTGATGGGGTATACAGGCTGGATGCTTTCTGAAGAAAACAGAGAAGATAGAGAAGATTTAATAATAGAGAATCCGGAAACGAAATATTAGGAAATTTCAGATTTCAGATCTGAGATTTTGAAAAACACGGCTATCGTCGCGAACTTTAGCGCAACGAAGTAGTATTGAAAGCTAGTGTCAGAGTTCACGACGGAAGTCGTGTTAAAAAAGAGAATGAATATATAAAATAAAAACATATAAAATACAAAGGTTCATAGAGAAGAAAATGAAAAAATATCTGATTTTGATTGGGACGGTTTGCTGTATGCTTATGCTTTCCGGCTGTGTAGAGACATTTAATTATACAGGTAATTTAAAAAAGATAGTACCTGCACCGTATAATTCAGTAGTAGTTGTGAAGAATTTTATTGACGAAAGACCGATAGTTCTCAATGATAATCTGGTTTGGACAGGGTGTATTCCCTTGATGCCTTTCGGCTGGGGCGATTTTGCTCATCCAGAAGATGGATCATATCTGATTGGAACATCTTCTTTTGACTTTAAACCGACAATTGATCTTGCTCAAGCTGCAGAAACAAGTCTGAAAAAGTCAGGGATGTTCAAACATGTGTATTATGCTGATAAATACACTGATTTTAAAAATGCCGATTATATTTTTACAGGCATTATATACTCCACAAATTATGGGGAGAAAGTCCTGACCTACGGTACTTCTATTGCAAGTCCTGTACTGTGGGCAATAGGTCTTCCCGACGGTGTAACAAATAATGAGCTAAAAATCAGGTTTCTTGTAAAAGATGCCAAAACAGATAAGATTTTATGGTCCTATCTGGTAGATGAAAGAGACAGCGGTGTGCAGTGGATTTACTGGAATGACAGTTTCAAGGGATATCCGTCTATGATGCATAATGCGATGAAGAAAGCTCTAAATAATCTTAATCAGTTTATAAGCAGTTATGAAGATAATTTAAGTATGATGAATTAAATATAAAATATCAGAAAATATATAATAAGGTGGGGATTTTATTATGAAGAAAATTTTAAAGAGAATCATAGCAGTAACATTAATAGGCATGTCGTTCTCACTGTTTGCCGGTTCAGGTAACTCATTTGACAATACTGTTCAGTATACAAATCAGTCAGATGGTATGTATAAAAATTTGACTGATGTTACAATAGCCCAATTGGACAAGTCAGGAAGTAAGTATGTAAACAGGACCGTGAAGGTAAACGGAACTGTTATTGAACTGAAATATGATAAATACGGTAATTATCTGATTGTACTGAGAAACGGGAAAAATGAAATTGACTGTATTGCTGGAAAGTCACCTGAAGTTATGCTGAACAGCAAAGTTACAGTGATAGGAGATTATAACGGGAAGAAAGTTGCAGTAGCACTCCTTACATATAAAAACAATTATTTCAATTTTGGATTTAATGGATGAAGATATAAGTATTAAAGAATTGGAGAGACAGTAAGGCATAGAGGAAAAGTATTTTTATTATACTATTCAGGACAGTCAGCCAGCTAACCCTGAAAACTAAAACTTGAAACCAGCATATAGTGCGATAATTTGAAAGATTGAATGATGGCAGAGATTAGTAGAAAAGATTTATTTAAAAAGCTGAATGATTTTTCATATAAATCATTAGATAAAGCAACGGTATTCTGTAAGTTAAGAGGCAATCCTAATGTAGAATTTGTACATTGGCTGCATCAGGTAATCAGTCAGCAGAATTCAGACATTCATGAAATAATTAAACATTTTAATATTGATTTAAGTGCGGTCAGTGACGATATAGTCAGCAACTTAGAAAAACTTCCGTCAGGAGCTACAGGTATATCAGGTATTTCACCATATTTTGACTCTGTAATTGAGCAGGCCTGGTTGTTAGCTACTTTAAAGTTTAATGATTATGCAATAAGAACAGGGCATATTTTATATGCAATCCTTGTTACAAGACATCTTTCTACAGGCTTAACTGGGATATCCAGGCAGTTTTTAAAAATTAATACAGAGAAGTTTGCTGAAGATTTTTTCACTATACTTAAGGAATCTCAGGAAAGCAGAATAGATGACAGTAAAGAGATTGAAGCTCGCAATGAAGACCAGGATGATCTGAACAGAAGACAGAAGAGCCTTGAACTTTATTCTATAGACTTAACTGATAGAGCTAAAAAAGGTGAACTTGATCCTATTACAGGCAGAGATGATGAAATAAGACAGATCATTGATATTCTGATGCGAAGAAGACAGAATAATCCTATTCTTACCGGTGAGGCTGGAGTAGGTAAAACTGCAGTTGTAGAAGGTTTTGCTCAGAAAATAGCCGATGGAAATGTACCAAAACCTCTTGGAGGCGTAACTCTAAGAGTTCTTGATATTGGACTTCTTCAGGCAGGCGCCAGCGTAAAAGGTGAGTTTGAAAACAGATTGAAAAATGTAATCGAAGAAGTTCAGGCATCACTAACACCAATTATTCTGTTTATTGATGAAGCTCATACACTGATCGGGGCAGGGGGATCTGCAGGAACAGGCGATGCCGCTAATCTGCTGAAACCGGCATTGGCAAGAGGTACGCTCAGAACCATCGCAGCAACCACATGGAGCGAATATAAAAAATATATTGAAAAAGATCCGGCTCTTACTCGACGTTTTCAGGTAGTGAAAGTAGATGAACCAAATGAAGACAGAGCACTTCTCATGCTGAGAGGTGTTGCTTCCATGATGGAAGAGCATCACAGGGTGCTTATTTTGGATGAGGCTCTTGAAGCCGCAGTAAAACTGTCTCATAGATATATTCCTGACAGACAACTTCCTGACAAGGCCGTGAGCCTGCTTGATACAACATGCGCCAGGATTGCCGTTAATCTGGATTCAGTGCCTGCTTATATTGACAGTTTAAAGAGTGAAATATTCAACCTGGAAAAAGAGCTGGCAACTCTCACCAAGGAAGAGATCATAGGATTTGATCATTCTGAAAGAATAAATCTGATTAATGAAAATTTATCAGATAAAAAGAAAGATTTGGACATACAGCAGAAAAGATGGGATGAAGAGTCAGAACTTGTTACGCAGATACTTAATACCAGAGACAGATTGAGAAATTTCGGTATTTCTGTTGATGATGAAGGACAGGAGATATCTGAACTGGATTTGGATTTGGATGATGCAGATTCTGCTAAAAATTGTGAAGATGCCGAAGATATTGATATTAATGATTTAAAGAACGAACTTATTTCTTATCAGGAAAAATTGAAATTATTACAGGGAGAAAATCCGTTGATACTTCCTAATGTTGATTCTGAATCAGTTGGATCAGTAGTTGCTGAATGGACAGGTATTCCTGTCGGTAAAATGGTAAAAAATGAAATAAAATCTGTACTTAATCTTTCAGATACTCTGAAGAAAAGAATAATCGGGCAGAATCATGCTCTTGATGCGATTTCTAAAAGAATAAGGACCTCAAGGGCAGGTGTGGATAATCCGAACAGGCCTGTTGGAGTATTTATGCTGTCTGGACCCAGCGGTGTAGGAAAAACAGAAACAGCGCTTGCACTGTCTGAAGCTCTTTACGGAAGTGAAGATAACCTTATAACTATCAACATGAGTGAATTTCAGGAAGCACATACTGTTTCCACCCTTAAAGGAGCACCTCCCGGATATGTGGGATACGGAGAAGGAGGTGTTTTGACTGAAGCAGTCAGAAGACGCCCCTACAGCATAGTTCTGCTTGATGAAATGGAAAAGGCTCATCCTGATGTACATGAAATATTTTATCAGGTTTTTGATAAAGGCGTGATGGAAGACGGAGAAGGTCGTAAAATAGATTTCAAAAATACAATCATCTTACTTACCTCAAATGTCGGCAGCGATATAATTCATGATTTATGTGAGCAGTCGGAAGATACTCCGGATCCGGCCGTTCTTGAAGAGGCTATAAGAGCCAGTCTGCTTAAGGCATTTCCTGCAGCTCTTCTTGGAAGATTGACAGTGGTTCCGTATTATCCTGCAGACTATGACATGCTGAACCAGATAATTGAATTGCAGATGAATAGAGTACAAAAACGTCTTTCAGACAGTAAAAATATAAATTTTGAATATAGTGACAGCGTTAAAGAAGTGATTCTTGATAGATGCAGGAACGGAGAAACAGGTGCCAGGATGGTGGATGCTGTAATTACTCAGAATCTGCTCCCCGATATAAGTACAGTATGTCTTAATGCCTTGGTTGACGGAAAGAATCTGAATAAAATAGCGGTTGATACTAAGGACAGCGAGTTTATTTTTGAAGCGGTTTAAACTTAATCTATTAATCTATTAATCTATTAATCTGACTGAACTTTAATAATTCATTTTAGATTTCAGATATATTTTGCAAATCTGAAATCTAAAATTTTTAAGTGGGATAAATTTATTTCATAACACTCATCTTTTCTATGATAACCGGAGTTTTCGGTGCATTTTGGTAGAATGGGCCGACTTCACCTGTTTTAACCTGATCAATTTTTTCTACAACATTCATTCCACTTACTACTTTGCCGAAAACTGCATATCCCCAGCCTTCACGGGTAGGAGCTTTATAATTCAGAAAACTATTATCAGCAGTGTTGATAAAAAACTGAGCTGTTGCCGAATTAGGGTTTGACGTACGTGCCATAGCAATAGTTCCTATAGTGTTTTTTAGACCATTATCAGCTTCATTGACTATAGGAGCTTTTGTTGGTTTTTTAACATATTTTGCGGTATAACCACCACCCTGTATCATAAAATCTTCTATAACTCTGTGAAATATAGTATCGTTATAGAAGCCGGATTTTACATAACCTAGGAAGTTAGCGACAGTTTTTGGAGCTTTTTTAGGGTATAGCTGGATTGTGATATTACCCATACTGGTCTGCATTTCCACCATTGGTTTAGCATCAGCATCTGCACTGAAGAGTTGAAGAGAGAATATTAGGAACATTGCTGCTAATAAAATTTTTTTCATTAGTTTCCTTTTGATTTAATTTTGAGTTTTAAAATATTTTTCATTATTTACAGAATTATACACAAAAAATTATTTAGATGCTATGCTTTTCTATGTCGAAATCATACTTTTTATATCTCAGAGTAATTATTCTCAATTATGTCTTTTTGTGAATAAATAACAAATACATAGTTTGAGTAATGCAATAAAACTCTATATATTAAAATACTATTGAATATGATAAATTTTTAATTTGGAGAAAGTAAGAGTGTTAGTGAAATGTGAAATTAATAATGGTATAGCCAACTGTGTGTTAAAAGGCCGTTTGGATACACAGACATCAGATAAGATAGAAGCTGAACTGCTAGAGCAGGTAAAAGATGCTGAATCAGTTGTTTTTGACATGGAGGATGTTGAGTATATTTCATCTAATTTTATAAGATTATGCGGTAAGGTTGCTAAAGATATGAGTTCTTTTAATTTATCTTTTATAAATGTTAATGATGATCTGATGAAAATACTAAAGATAACAGGATTAACAAAATACTGCAAAACTGCAAGTTATAAGGATATATAAAATCTATAAGTTTAATTTTTATATTTTGATAACTATTTATTTCAAAGGATAAATTATGGGATATACAAATATTAATATAAAATCAACCGGTGCTTATATACCAACACACAGAGTAAAAAATGAAGAGATAATTGAGCATTTTGCTAAACAGAATAAGAAAGTAGACGGATTGCTTAAATCAATGGATAAGGAAGTTCGTTATTTTTGTGAGAATGGTGAAACTTCCCTTTCTATGGGGCATGAAGCGGCTTTAATGGCGCTTGATAGAGCTGGAATTAGTAGGAATGATATTGATATGATAATTTTTGTTTCCGCTCAGCCTGAATATTTAAATCCTACTACAGCAATGGAACTTCGTGTTCTTCTAAAAGCTAGTAATGCAAATGTTGTGTTTGATATGAATGACACTTGTCTTGGTGGTGTTACTGCTATTAACGTTGCCAGTAAATATTTGTTGTCCAGTGATGATATAAGTAAAGTATTAATTGTTATCGCACAGAATATTAGTTCTGTTGTAGACAAAAATGATACTTTGGCCTACTCTCTTCTCGGAGATTGCGGAGTTGCATTGATTCTGGAAAAAGAGGAGGAATATATTAAACGCGGTTATATCGATAGTGTGAATTATTGCAGAGGTGCATATGTAAGTCATATTAAATTTCCTAACTGCGGGTTATCTAAAGCTTTATCAAATAGTAATATTGCCATCCCTGTAAAAGATAGAAACTTTACATGGGATTCATTCAGTATTGACTGGTTGGGAAAAGATTATGGTCATACTCTTGGACAGTTGTTATTAAAATGCGAAATTAAAAATGATGATGTTGATCTTTGCTTTATGTCTCAATTTACTAAAAAAGGAGTTGAGCAGGGATTAGAATTAGAAGGAATACCTTTAGAAAAAAATATTTATATTGGAGATAAATATGGCTATACATGACCAACCAGTCCTATATTAGCTTTACATTGGGCATTTACGAAAAATTTATTGAAAGCAGAACAAAATGTAATTATTGGTTCTTTGGGGACTGGAATGGATCAATGCATTATGCTTTTTAAATTTTAGGATGAAATTTAAACGGCTGTTATTATCTTAAATGATAGAAACAGCCGTTTTGTTTATAAGAAAATAATATTAAGTCTAAATACTTTCATGAAGCTTCGATAAAAGTTCTTCAGTTTCCTCCCAGCCGATACATTCATCTGTGATTGAAATTCCGTACTTGAGGTTATCTCTGCTGTTGATTTTCTGTTTTCCGGGACATAGATTACTTTCAATCATTACGCCGACAATACTATCTTCTCCATTGTTTTTCTGTTTGATGACATCATCAAGTACCAATGCCTGTTTAGAGGCTGTTTTATTAGAATTAGAGTGACTGCAGTCAATAATGATATTTGGTGTAATATTCAGTTTATGCATTAACTCTCTTGTATATGCTACATGTTCCGATGAGTAATTTGGAGATTGCTGACTTCCTCTTAAGACTATATGGGAGTATATATTTCCCTTTGTATGAAATATCCCGCTTCTTCCATCTTCAAGCAGACCTATAAATGCATGTTCATGCATTGCTGTTTGAATGGCTTCAATAGCAGTATTAATATTTCCGTTTGTGGAATTTTTGAATCCTGCAGGCATTGACAGACCGCTTACAAGCTGTCTGTGCGGTTGAGATTCTGCTGTTCTGGCACCAATAGCGGCCCAGCTTATTAAATCTGAAAAATATTGTACTGTAACAGGATCAAGAATTTCAGTTGCTGTAGGAAGTCCTATTTTGTCTATATCCAGCAAAAGTTTTCTGGCTGTCCTTAACCCTTCTGTCATGTTATATGTTGAATCTAAAAACGGATCGTAAATTAAACCTTTCCAGCCTATGGTTGTTCTCGGTTTTTCAAAATAGACCCGCATAATAATCATGAGTTTATCTGAGAGTTTATTGTTTAATTTATTTAACCTTTCAGCATATTCCAGGGCTTCAGAAGCATTATGTATAGAACACGGACCTGTAATAACCATAAATTTTTTTGATTCATGATTGAGAATCGATTCAATTTTATCTCTGTAATATAAAATTTTATTGCTGCCTGATTCAGATAGCGGAAGTTCGTTTTTTAGGTCAAAAGGAGTTAACAAAGGTTCAATTTCTGATATATTTAAGTTATATATTTTGGATGACATTATGGTATACCTGTTATTTTATTATAATTTCTTCAAGTGATCTTTTAGGAACGTGATGAATACTCTTTTCATCTCTCCAGTAATCAGTATTATTATCTTTTATTTCTTCTATAACCACTGTTTCGGCAGGTGAACCTAAAGCAAGTACTAATAGTATTTCATAATTTTTATTCAATTTTAAAATATTATTAAGTTCAGTTTTTAGGATTGATCCAATCATACAGCCGCCAAAACCGGCTTCGGCGGCACCAAGCATTATACTTTGTGCTGCTATGCCGTGATCTATTCCAAAACTTTGTTTTATTGTTTTATCTCCGACAATTATGATGTAGCCTGTAGGACGTTCATTGACAGCCGGTCCTTCCCAATCTTTTAAAGCTCCTGCCCATTTTAGGCACGAAAAAACCTGATTGTTTTCATTATTTTTTTTTATTATAATAAATTTAAGCGGTTGTTTATTTTGTCCGCTAGCAGTTAATCTTGCTAAGTCAACTAAACCTATCATAGTATGTTCATCGATTCTTTTCTCCTGACTGAATCGTCTATAACTTCTGCAAGTCTTTATTAAATCTCTTAACATGATATCCTTTCAAGGGCTGAAATAAATTTATTGATTTAAAATATAGTGTTTATGATAATTGTAAACCCATTTATCTGCTCAATTGACTTATTAATGGTACTCAGATGCTGTTTGAAATTACTTTTTTAAAACTTTATGAAACAGTTTTAATTACATAAGAAATCCGATAAAAAAAGATACCATAATGAAGAGTCCGAACAGAAAGATTATCACTGTGGAAATTTTTCTATACTCTTTTAACCTTTTATTGGTAAAGATTATTAATGTTGGTATTACGAATAGAGTCAGACCTGTACATGGACTGGTAAACATTCCAAGCATTCCTATAATATTCAGGTTAATAATAGTGAAAATCCAGAGCAGGAGCATAATCATAATAGATGTAACTTTTTTTCGCACCTTAAAACTCCATGAGTGAGGAAATCTTATCTGGTGAGATACAATTTCTATTGCTCCCAGCATCAAACCGTAGAACGAAGTAGTTAGCGCAAAGAATATTACAAAGTAACTTAAGAGTTTAATAATTGTGAGTATTATGCCGGGTTGCAGGTGATAGCCTACAACAGCGAGAGCGGATAGATTTTTTGTCATGGCATAATTTATGCTATCGGGTGTTAATGTCATGGCAGAAGAGAGACAAAATATGCCAGTAAAAATACCTAAAAGATATATAGCCTGTTTATTAAGTTTGAATGCATTTTTTACCTGCTCTTCATGTGATAACTGAGGATATTTTTTTCTATAATACATTATCATAGGGGACATTGCAGGATAAAAATTGATAGCCCCCATATATAAAGGGAATGACATCAACGCATTTCTTATTGCATTATGCATATTTCCGTCAAAAGAAAAGAAATGTTTTACATTCCAGAAAGGAATGAAAAGCAGGACGATAATAACTAAAAGCAGAATTAATACTGTTGTAAGTTTGTCCAGAAATTTAATAAGAAATGTTTCTGAGCAGACTAAAAAACCGGTTAATACACATAATATTAACAACGGGAAAATAGGCATTGAACTTAAATTTGATCCTGTAATGTTATATGCAAATAAAAATTCGCCCAAGTTTGTGTTCAGGCCGGTAGAATAAATAAGTATGCTGACAAAAAGCTGTATGGCAAAAATAATAGAAATAAATGATGAAAAACTATAACCCCAGTATTCTTCTATTGCCTTGTTATAACTGTTTGCAAACTGACATTTTGCTATTATCGTACAGTAATATTTCTGTGCAAAATAGGTAACTGAAAAAGCCAGAACCATTGTGATAACACTTACATAAATTCCAGATATTCCTGACTGTAAGGGGATAAAAAGAATACCAGAACCGATAGCTGTTCCAAAAAAAGTAAAAGTCCATTCTTTATTTGATTTTTTAATTTGTCCCTGTATAATTGTATCTCCCATTGTATAAAATCCCTATATATGTTTATTTAAAACGATATCCAAAAATTGTGTAAGCTATTATATATTTATGATTAATGTATATAATAGTTCTGATAAATACAATTTTCAGTATTGCCTATTTATAAATAATTATATGCTGTTTTAACAGTTATGAAATCTGTACAATTAATTATATTTATTATATAATAAAATTAAAAAGGTCAATAAATTATGAAAATAAAAACTGCTGTATACAGTATATTTTGTGTGTCATTTTTGTTAATGCTAACAGCCTGCAACACTGAAATGGGCTATCCCAAAACACCATATACGTCAGGAAATGTATCTTTAACCTTAAAGAAAGGTGAAACTACACAGCAGCAGGTTTTAGAGGCATTCGGAGCTCCTAATATTGTAACGCAGGATGCAGAAGGCGATTCAGTGTGGACTTATCAGACAAATGCCACCGTAACAAGAGATGCTAATAACAGTAATTACTGGACTGTTTTACTGGCCGGAGGCAATTATGGAGATAATGGTTTTATGCGCTCTCAGAAGACTATGACAATAATAATTACCTTCAAGGGTAAAACTGTTTCAAACTTTAAATCTTTATCTACCAGTTTCTAGGTTTATAACTATAATTCGGTTATTTATCTGATGTGCTAATTAAACTGAGAACAGGCATCGCCGTTATTAACAACAATAATTAATTTAAGGATATTTAATGAAATCTCGATTTGTGATATATATTTTCATGGCTGCTCTGTTTGTGTCATTAACAGGCTGTGTAGGTCCCAGGGAACCTCAGATGACTCCGCTGCAGATACAATTGATGCAAACAAAAGTGTTTAATATTGATAAACGTGCAGCATTTGATGCAACTATGACAGTATTTCAAAATCTTGGATATACTATTTCAAGCGCTAACTTCAATACAGGCTTTATTACTGCTCAGAGCCCTAAAAAAACAAGTTTTTGGGGTATAACTACATATAATACATCAACAGCTTTTATTACGAACTATAGAAAAGTCAAATCAAGTATAAGGATTAATTTTGTAAATAACTCTATCTATTATGAGGGCAAGGGAGCACAGAAGGTTCAAAACGACAAACCTGTTTTAGACGCTCAGGCCTATGTTAATGCCTTTAGTAAAATTCAGCAGCAGATTTTTGTTAATACAGGTATCTCCCCAATTCAGTCTCAACCTGTTCAAGAGCAATTGGACGTTAAAAAATCTACACCGTCAAAGATAAAATAACTTTATATAGTTTAAAGTATCAAGAGGCATTTGATGCCTCTTTTTTTTGGTTTTGCTGCATATAATTAATGAAAATAGTTGTTTTTTAAATGAACTGGTAAATTTGCTTAATAAATAATAAATTAAATATAGTACTAATTAAATAATAATATCAACAAAATGTTTATTTTATGAAAGAGTCATTTTTAGAAAGTTTAATTTCAAGATTGGATCATCTCGATCCAAATAATATGCAGGCTTTTATTCTGAGACTGGTTAAACAGAACGGCTTTCTTGAAACTATCTTTAATGCAATCAAAGAGGGAATTGTTGTCATTGACAGGAACCTTAATATTCATTATGCCAATAGATGTGCTGTTGATATGCTTGGAGTGCCGGATAATATAAAAGAACAGAGAATATCTACTTTTCTGAGGGAGATAGACTGGAGCAGAATACTGCAGGAAGATGAAGAGGAGTGGTATAGGATATCAAGCCAGGATGTTAAAGTTTACTATCCGACAAAACGCGTACTGAACTTTTATATAGTTCCGCATGAAGAAGATCAGGAACTGGCAACAATTATTTTACGGGATGTAACAGAGAAAAAGCGTACAGAATTAGAGAACTTTGAATCTGAAAAGATACAGATGATGTCTATGCTTGCAGCCGGAGTTGCTCATGAAATAGGAAATCCGCTTAACAGTCTTAATATCCATCTTCAGCTTCTTGAGCGGAATTTTAAAGATAAACTTGATGATGAAGCTAAAGAAATAGTAGCGATTACTAAAAGCGAAGTTAAACGGCTTGATCTTATTATTACTCAGTTTCTAACTGCAATCAGACCGAGAAAGCCAGATTTGGTAGAACTTGACTTAATAGAACTGATGAATGAAACAGTTAAATTTATGTGTAATGAATTTGAAGAACATAATATTGAAATTGTCTCCAGTTTTCCCAAAGTATTACCTTATATTTATGCAGATTCAAGTCAGTTAAAACAGGCTTTTTTCAATTTGTTAAAGAATGCTATGCAGGCAATGCCGACTGGGGGTATTATACATATTGAATCAGTTTTAGATAAAGAAAAAGACTGTATAAAATTATCAATAGCAGATACCGGCTGTGGAATATCCGCTAATGATATGACAAATGTTTTTGAACCTTACTATACAAAGAAAAATAAAGGTACAGGATTAGGTCTTATGATTGTAGAGAGAATCATCAGAGAACATGGAGCTGAACTGGCAGTTGAAAGTGAACCTGGAAAAGGCACTATTTTTATAATATCATTTCCTTTGAGAACACATAGAGTTAAGTTATTAGAATCTTATGAAGAGCAGGGTGAATTATAGATTATGGCTGGCAAAGAAACTAAAAAAAGAAAGATTCTTTTAGTAGAAGATGATAGAAATACGCGAAGCGGAATTTCAAAACTTTTGAGAGCAAAATATGATATTACCGTAGCAGAAGATGGCTTACGCGGAATTAATATTTTGAAAAAAAATAATTTTGATCTGGTTTTAACTGATATTCAAATGCCTGGAGCGACAGGAATGGATGTTTTAACTGAAACGTTAAAAAAAGATCCGGTTCCTCCATGTATTTTGATTACAGCTTACGGTTCTATTGAATCTGCTGTTGATGCTATAAAAAATGGAGCTTATGATTTTGTTTCCAAGCCTATTAATATTGACAGGTTGGAAATTATTTTAGATAGAGCATTAGAATCAAGATCTCTAAAAGAAGAGAACACAAGATTAAAAAAACAGCTCGACAAGAAATACGGGATTGAAAATATTATTGGCAAATCTCATAAAATGAACGAAGTATTTGACCTGCTTAGGCAGGTTTCTCCGGCAAAGGCTACTGTTCTGATTACAGGAGAAAGCGGAACCGGGAAGGAGCTCATTGCACAGGCCATTCACTCATTGAGCGGAAGAAAAGGAGCATTTATTCCTGTTCATTGCGCCGCTTTACCTGCCAACTTGCTCGAAAGTGAATTGTTTGGGCATGAAAAAGGTGCTTTTACAGGCGCAAGTGAAAGAAGATTAGGCCGCTTTGAACTAGCAGATGAAGGGACAATATTTTTAGATGAAATAGGAGAAATTGACCCGATTGTACAGGTAAAGTTATTGCGGGTTTTAGAAACTAAAAATTTTGAAAGAGTAGGGGGAACTGAGCCGATAAATGTTGATTCAAGAATAGTTGCCGCTACAAATAAAAATCTTCAGGAGATGGTAAATAAAGGCGAATTTCGTGAAGACCTGTATTTCAGACTTAATGTTTTAACAATAGAGTTACCTCCTCTGCGGGAGAGAAAAGAAGATATACCACTTTTAATTAATAGTTTTATTTTAAGTTTTGCTCAGGAAAATGCAAAAGATGTTTCAAGTATTTCTGAAGATGCATTAAAAATACTAAGTTCATACTCTTGGCCAGGAAATATCAGAGAGTTAAGAAACTGCATTGAAAGAATGGTCATACTCTGCAGAGAAAAAACACTGCAGACAGCAAATATCCCTTATAATATCAGAGAAAGTGTATCTCCTGAACTGGCAGATAAATTTTCACCTCTGGATAACTTGAATATTGAGAGTAATGAAAAAAGACTTATAATTCAATCACTTGATGAAACTAACGGTAATAAAACACAGGCAGCGGAAAAACTGGGAATAAGCCGAAGAACACTGCATCGTAAATTAAACGAATACGGAATAAAGTAGATTCAAGATTGCGTATGCCCGAAAAGAATCAAATACCTGGTAAAACTTATATATAAAAATAAGTTTTAAATTTTATCATTTAATGTTTCTGAATATTTGAATAAATCTGTTTAGTAAGTTCAATAATTAAACCTTTTCCTGTAGATATAATATTCAGCAGAAAGTAATCAGCAATTGATCAATAACTGATTACTCATGGATATATAATTTTAAAAACTATTTTTTAAATGGGGCAAATATATTCCCAAATTTTTTTGTATTTAGAGCTTCAGAAAATGCATTTATTTTAGTGTATGTGCTGCATGGGTCAATTGTCGGGTCCATGCAGTCCCCATCAAGTACTAATAGTGGAATACGTGCGTCATTTAACTCTTCTCTCAAATGTTTAGTTAATGAAGCGTCAGCCATTGAGCATCTGCCGAACATGTGATTATATAAAATACATCCATTAAATTTCCCCTGCACAGAGCGTTTTTTTATTCCATCTACTCTGAATTTTGGATCAAGAAAGCCTGAAGTTAAAAGTTTTCTGGCCAGAGATCTATAAGGATCATTAATTATCAACGGTTCCCACTCAATTCCGTTTACTTCTTCAAAAACAATAGGTGTATTACAGGTAAGTTCAATATAGTCAAGAAGTCTGCTGTCATAAAAAGGAGGTAAATGCAGCCATAAAATTCTATGTGTATCTTCTATGGATATTTTTCCTTCAATTTCATTTTTTCTTGCTAGAAGGTCTTCATAAAACTGTTTTTGAATATCCACCAACTCCTGTTTTCCCCATAGCTGAGAGAATATTACTGCGAAATAAACACCTAAACTGCCTCTAATCAGTGGTGGTGATGTAAGACGGAGTTCGTTGCATTTGATAGATAATTCTCTTGCCTGATTAGATAATTCACAAGCCTCTTGGAGTCGATTCAGATCCATTTTTCTACCAAGAGCTTTTTCAAGTAAGCTAACAGATTTTTCCAAATCGTCAGCCAAATGTTCTATAGCATTATCATCAGTAGTCGTTGGCGTGTTAAGAGAATAGAAAAGTTCTTCTTTTTTGAACCCTCTAATCAAATCTCTGAATATCCTTTCTCCTTGTAAACATGGTTGTGATGTAGAAAGAACAAAAGCTGGTTCTGGTAAATCTATTCCTTCAAGAGTTCTCAGAAAAGAACATGTTTCTGCTCCTGTAAAGCCTTTATACGCAGCGGTGTCAAAAGCATTCTTAATTTTATTTCTATTTCTGGCAAATAGAGCTGCATATGTTTCAAGAGTTAATATTTTTGCATCGAATGCATTCAGGATTTCTGGCGGGAAAAACAGATTTCTCCACACCGGTTTTTCATTTTTCCGACTGAAAAAATCTTTCTTTGTATATTTAGTCCTAAGTGCAATAGATTTAAATTGACCGTTTCCGTATTCTACAGTGTTATCAGCTAAATCATTTTTCATGTCAGTAAAGTTGCGTGCAATACATGCTGCGCCCAACGCACCCATAACACTGTGATATTCAGGAACTATAATGTTATTAGCTCCGGTTATTTCCTTAAGATAATGCCTGACAGCTTTGTTTGCCGCAACTCCTCCCTGGAATATGATGTCACCTTCATAATTAAAGAAAAGATCTCCAACACCTGACATTATAGTTCTAGCCTGTGCTTTACATGCACCTCCCAATATTTGGCCCAGAGGATATCTGTTTTTAAATTTATTTATAGAAGTTGCACTCAGGACTGCACAGACGGAAGAAAACTCAAGCTTTGATGAATAATCTGATATGCGTCCCATATCTTCTACCGGTACTGCTAGTTTCAGTGCTACGCTGTCAAGAAAAGCTCCTGTTCCGGCAGCACAGATACCACTCATTTTTGAAGTCCACATCTTCATGTCTTCATTATAAATCATAGCTTTACTATCCTGACCACCGACATCAAGAATTGCTTTGACATTAGGATAATACTGCTGAGCACCTGCTACATGAGCAGTTACTTCACTTACTTTAAAATTGTACTTAATAAAATCATTGGTATCTTCTACAATCTGACTGCCTGTTACTACTGTACATGTTATGTCTTTCTGTGTTAAGCCCTGGTCATTGAGGAATTTATCAATGATATTTTTAAGAGCTCCCATATTACAGGCTCCGCATGTGTGACAACTGCTGCTGCATGATATAGGTTTGCCTTTAGCAGGTTTTGTTCTTTTATAAAGACTGCTCAAAACATTCATTTTATAAGTCAGCAGCACAGCTTTTATTGTAGTTGAACCTATATCAACTCCTAGAAATAATTTTTTCATACTTTAATATTTTTTCTCCAAGATAGTTATTACAAAAGCATTTATTTCATCTGTTAAAATTTTTAATTTAAGATTCCTGTGTTTAGTATAATTATCTATACAGAAAATCTAAGAAATATTATATAAAAAATCAAATAATACCAATAAAGTATCATTATATGTTAAATCTTCAAATTTTATCTAGAATTTTTGAAAAAAACTAAATATCGAATTAGTATATCTATATTAGAGTTAATACATTTGAAAAATGAGTAACTTTAATATAAAAACAAAAATATGATTCTTAATTTACACCGTTATATGGTAAAACTCAAAGACCTATAAAGTATTATGACATCAAAAGTAGAAGTATTATCACCTGCAGGTTCTTTCGAATCTTTATATTCAGCAATAAATGCCGGAGCTGATTCAGTATATTTTGGGGCCGGGAATTTGAATATGCGTTCCAGATCATCATATAATTTTTCTATCAAAGATATAGAAAAAGTTGTTCAAATTTGTAATAAGAACAATGTAAACAGTTATTTAGCTTTGAATACTGTAATTTATGATGATGAGCTGATTGAGTCTGAAAAAATTCTTTACTCGGCAAAATATGCTGGAGTAACAGCTGTAATAGCCAGCGATATGGCTGTTATAATGAAGGCTCATTCTATGGGGCTAAGCGTTCATATATCAGTGCAGGCAAATATTTCCAATATTGGTTCTGTAAGATTTTTCGCCCAATATGCTAATGTCATGGTTATGGCAAGAGAGTTGAGTTTGAAACAGATAAAAGATATTGCTGATACTGTAAATGGAGTAAATGGAAATCCAATTCTTGGTCCAAACGGTAACCCTGTCAGAATAGAAGTTTTTACACACGGTGCTTTATGTGTCTCTGTATCAGGAAAATGTTACATGAGCTTGGCACAGTATAATACATCTGCAAACAGAGGGGCATGTTACCAGAACTGCAGAAGATCATACCGTGTTATAGATGAGACGGATGGATCAGAGCTAGTTATTGATAATAAATATGTAATGTCTCCAAAGGATATCTGTTTAATTAGATATTTAGATCGAATACTTGAAGCAGGTGTTTCTATTTTGAAATTAGAAGGCAGAGGACGTGCTCCTGATTATGTTCATACAGTAACAAAAGTATACAGAGAAGCAGTTGATTCTATAAGTAAGAATCAGTATACAAAAGAAAATATAGATAACTGGGAAAAGGAACTGAGCAGTGTTTTTAACCGAGGCTTCTGGCATGGTGGGTATTATATGGGGAAGGCTCTTGATATGTGGAGTGACCAGCCTGACAACAAGGCTGCAAAAAAGAAAACTAGAATTGGGATAATTACCAATTTTTTTTCTAAAATCAATATTGCAGAAATTACACTAAAAGAAGGAAACATTTCAGTTGGAGATGAAATCCTTATTATTGGCAGCACTACTGGTACAGAAAAATTAACAGTTAAAGAAATAAGACTGGAAGATAAAAAAGTAAATGAGGCCGGTAAAGGAGATATAGTGAGTATTCCTGTTGAACGAAGGGTTAGAAGAAATGATCAGGTTTATATTCTGACTTTAAGCTGATTATCAATTTAATTTTAATTTTTTAATTGTCAGATTATCTGGTGATACTGCTCTTACATATAAAATGGTGATCCTGTTTTTTGGATTTAGTTCGATCATGTTATTTTTTGTTTCAATGCTTTCAGCTGTTGGTTTGATAAATAAAACACCGTCTGCAGGCATTTTTAGTTGAGCTATCTGAAACTCTTTTGGGAGAGTTTCCCAGCATCTTATGTCTGCTTCATCAAGTGCATATTTGCTGAGTCCGATCATTGCCATATTAACGAATCCGTATATATTCCCGCGACCGTAGTCGTCCATATTATTTTCAAGGTTGACATTTTTTTCTTTAGTTATGGCCAAAACGGCTTTTATTGTAACGAGTATTGGGAATTTTTTTCTATATTCATAGGCAATAATTGAATCTAAATCTGCTATTGTTTCAGTTTTAATATTTTTTTTATCAGAAGTATGAATTGTCAGTGATTTAATACTGCATTTATGAAAATTCAGTTCAGGATATAAAAATCTTGTATAACTAATTACAGGTAGCGCTAACTCAGTTTTCTTCTCAATTAACGAGGGTGCGAACCCTCTTGCAAAAATAACGAAAACTATATTACTGGTTAAACTGTAGTCATAAGGCGTTAGCTCAGACAGATTATCAGGAGGTGCAGTCTTAAGCTTATTGGCCAGAGTTAAGAGATCTCTGTTAATATAAATATTTTCCTCATTGACTGAGTATATTTTATTCAATTCAGAATATGCCTGTTTCAATTCATTTTTATATAAATATCCGATAGCAGATAAATAATTAATTAAAGGATTGGCAAAATCAGAATAAGTGAAATTGATTTTTTGGAACGCGTTGTCATAAGTTTTCTTGATATCTTTATTACTGAGAAGACTGTTAAAAGTTACGATAGCTTTATTTACTTTATTCTGTTCTTTGATGCTGAGGTTTTCTTCTGTCAGAATTTTTTTGAACTTTTCTAAGGCATTAGATTGAATTTCAGAAGCAGCTTGAATTTTTTTTATCCCGGCATCACTGTCATTCAAAGCAAAATAATCCAGGGCTTGATAAACTTTCATCATTATTTCATCATTTACCGTAACGTTATAAGGATAGATTTTTTTGCTTTTAGTATCATATTTTTCCTCTTCTGATATGGCATTGTTTTGGTGGTTTTTAATCATTTTTTCAGCATTATCAAAAGCAGAAAGGCTTTTCCTATAGTCATCTAAGTAAAAATAAATGTTTCCTTCTTCAAGGCTCCATATTAATTCTTCATTTAGATGAATTTTACGATTATCATTTTTCTTAACATATTTTTCGGTTTCTTTAATATTTCCTTGCTTAAATGTTTCAATAATATTTTGTCTGTGTGTTCTGATATTTTTAACAGTTGAGCAGGAAGAACAGATAAAAATTAAAAAAACAATAAAGAACGTGTGTCCTAGAAAAAAAAGATTTTTGTTATAAAACATAATGAGTTTAACATGCCGGTTGAGTTGATATTTTACTATAATTTTTATATTAACAGTAAGAGCAGTCAGTGTAAATATACTATTTTAGAATTAAGTAATAAATTATGAGATTATATTTTGAAACTATAGCTGCATGCAACTCGCTGAGAAATAGACTATAATTTCCTATAAAAATATAAAATTGTAGAATAATTACACAGATATAAAATATTATGGCTCTCACTAAAACTAATAGAGGGATTTGTTTAATAATCATACTTGCTCTGATTGCAGCAGTAGTTTTGATTGTTTTAAAATCTGATGTCAAAAATGATATCTTAGCTTATTTCAATATAAGTAAATTAAAGAAAATTGCTCTTAATGAAGCAAGCAATACTGATTCAGGTTTGGATCTTTCTTTTCTTTCTGCAAAAGAAAGAGAATGGCTGGAACAGCATCCTGTAATTACTTTAGCGCCGAGACCTTATAGCCCACCCATAGAATTTATTAACAGGATTAAAGAATACAGCGGTATTGCATCAGGATATATCGATATTTTAGAAAAAAAACTTGGTGTAAAATTCGAAATTGTAGTCTACAGCGATTTGGGACAAACACTTAATGCTATTAAAGAAAAAAAAGTTGATGTCATGGGGGCAATATCAGCCACACCTGAAAGGTTTAAGTATATTGATTTTTCAGATCCCTACCTGGAATTAACACCGGTTATTCTTACACGGAAAAATTATTCAGGGGATTTGACACTCAGTTCTCTTGGCAATATGAATGTTGCAATAGTTAAAGGTTATGCCGTAGCAGATTATATAAAACAGAATTATCCTACAATAAATTTAGAGTATGTTTCAAATGTGTATGACGGTCTGTCAAAATTATCTATGGGACAGGTTGAAGCAATGATTCTTGATATTTCAGAGGCCACATTTTGTATTGAAGCTGAAGAAATAACTAATCTTAAAGTTGCAGGTAAAACTGAATATTTAGATAGAGTATGCATAGGAGTCCGCAATGACTGGCCGATATTAGTTTCCATTATCAATAAAGGTTTGAAGCAAATTACCCAGGAAGAGAAAGCTAAAATAGTTAATAGATGGACTTCGTTCGGCTATTCTAAAAAAGTAGAATACGGAAAAGAGTTCTGGCTTTCCATTTTAGGTACTTCCATCGTAATTATTTTTATTTTTATAATAATTTTATCATGGAATATGGCTTTGAAAAAGCAGGTAAAATTACGAACACTGGATTTAATGAAAGAACTTGCTGAAAGGGAAAAAGCAGAGGAAAAAATTAAAAAATACCGTGATCATTTAGAAGATTTGGTCAGAACGCGAACTGTAAATTTAGAAGATGCCAATAAGAAACTTACAGTGGAAATAAATGAGAGGAAAAAAATTGATCTGGCACTTAGAGAACAGGAAAAAAATTATAAAGCCTTATTTGAGTATGCTAATGCCGCAATTTTTTTGATGAAGGAAGATAAATATTATGATTGTAATAACCATTCATTGACAATATTTAAATGCAGACGGGATCAGATTATAGGTAAATCTATTAAAACATTTTCTCCTGCTAAGCAGCCTGACGGTTCTATATCAGAGAAAGTAATTAAAGAAAAAATTAAACTTGCCCTTAATGGAGAACCTCAGACTTTCGAGTGGCGTCATAATAAACTGGATGGAAGTTTTTTTGATTCACAGGTAAGTATTAATAGAGTAAAACTCAGTAACTCCTTCTTCCTGCAAACTATTGTTAACGACATTTCAGAATTTAAGAGAATTCAGAATGAATTGAATAATGCTAAAGAAGTAGCAGAGGCTGCCAGTAAGTCAAAAAGTGTGTTCTTAGCTAATATGTCTCATGAAATAAGAACTCCTATGAATGCTATTTTAGGGTTTACTCAATTGATGTGCAGAGATACTGGTATTGAAAAATCACATTTGCAGAGCCTTGAAATAATTAACAGAAGCGGAGAACATTTGCTTTATCTCATAGACCAGATTCTTGAAATGTCTAAAATTGAGACAGGAAGTTTAAGTTTGACACTTAAAACATTTGATCTTGTCTCTATGCTCAATGATTTATATTCTATGCTTAGAACGAAAGCAGAAGAAAAAAATATACTTTTTGAATTTAAAATTGATAAAAACATACACCAGTATATTAAAACAGATGAAGGTAAATTAAGGCAGATTTTAGTAAACCTTATAGGCAACTCCATCAAGTTTACTAAAGAGGGTTTTGTCCGTTTAAAAGTTGAGCAGGTACCTTTATCTAAAAAGGATAAAATAAAATTAAAATTTTCAATTGTTGACTCAGGACTTGGTATTTCTGCTTATGATAAGAATAAACTGTTTACTCTTTTCGGTCAGACAGATGCTGGTCTAAAATCCGGAATGGGATCCGGGCTAGGTTTGGTTATCAGTCAAAAATATGCAAATATGATGGGAGGAGAAATAAAAGTTAAAAGTAAAGAAAAATACGGAACAGTATTTCATTTCAATTTAATTGTTGAGGAATCAGAGCAGTCAGGAATAATTTATAATAGAAATACAAAACGTATAACAACATTGAAGGATGGAGAACCGGAATACAAAGTTTTGATAGTTGAAGATGAGAAATTAAATATTATATTGCTTCGCAGATTATTAACTGAAACAGGATTTAAAGTTAAAGTAGCAGAAAACGGTTTAATCGGAGTTCAATTTTGGAAGGAATTTAAACCTGATATAATTCTTATGGATTTAAGAATGCCTGTTATGGACGGGTATGAAGCGACAAAAGAAATTAGAGAATCTAAAAGCGGGAACAGTAATGTTCCTATCATTGCTATTACAGCAAGTGTATTTAAGGAAGAACAGGCTAAGGTAATAGCAGCAGGGTGTAATAGTTTTATCAGAAAACCGTTTAATATTGATCAATTACTTGAAGTAATAAAGAAACACCTTGGAGTTAAGTATGACTATACTGAAGACAGTGTTCAGTTAGAGAAAAATATAAGAGTGGAAGCTGATTACACTAAAATTTTGAATAAATTACCGGAGAACTTCCAGGAGGAATTCAAAAATTCTGTGATAAATGCAGATATTGATATGATTGAAGAGCTTATAGATAAGGTGGCTGTCATTGACAGAAAATTTTATGAAGAATTAAAGCATGGAGCTGAAAATTTTGATTACGATTTACTTTTATCTTTGCTTAATATAGACAAGGATTTTTAAAATGACTGATTATAATTTAACAAAGGTGGATCTTAAGGGAAAGAATATTTTAATCGTAGATGATACTCCCGAAAATTTAAGACTACTTGTCAATATATTAAAAGAAACAGATTATAAAGTTAGGCCTGTCCCGAATGGCAAAGCGGCATTAACAGCAGTAAAGGCATCTTTGCCGGATTTGATATTATTAGATATTAATATGCCGGAAATGGATGGTTATGAAGTCTGTAAAATATTAAAATCTGATATCACAACTAGAGAGATACCTGTTATTTTTATAAGTGCAATGCATGAAACAATTGATAAAGTCAAAGCCTTCGAATCAGGCGGAATTGACTATATTTCTAAGCCGTTTCATGTAGAGGAAGTGCTGGAGAGAGTCAAAACTCACCTGAAGCTATATCTTTTTCAGAAGAAACTTGAAAATTCCAATGAACTGCTTGAAGAAATGGTTGAAGAACGAACAGCAGAAGTTCTTAGATTGAATGCACTAAAGCAGACTATCGATATGGAGCTTAAAATATCTCAGCATATCCAGACTTCAATGCTGCCTAAACAGGACAAATATAAAGATTCAATTCCCGGAGTAAATTTTACAGCGTTTACAAATCCGGCCAAGCGACTGGGTGGAGATTTTTATGATTATTTTGTATTAGATGACAGTACAATGTTTTTCTGTCTGGGGGATGTTTCTGGTAAGGGTATTCCTGCTGCAATGTTTATGGCAATTGTGATGACCCTGATTAAAGTTGAAGCAAAGAGAAATATTCTGCCCCATGAAATAATAGAAAATGTGAATAGTTTTGTTCTTGAAGAAAACGAAACCTGTATGTTCGCCTCCGTTATGTGCGGTAGTATAAACTTAGAATCAGGAGTAGTTAAATTTTGTAATGCCGGTCATACTGCACCCTTTATTGTAGGTAAAGATAAAAGTAGATTTTTACCTTTGAGAAAGGAAACTGTAGTAGGTGTTCTTAAAGCGGACAAAGGTGATTATACTACTGAAGAAATAACACTGGCAAAAGATGAGAAACTTTATCTCTATTCAGATGGAGTAACAGAGGCAATTAATCCCGATAAAAAGCAGTATACAAAAGATAGTATTATGGAGTTTTACAACTGCCTGTCTAAAGGTCTGGATGATAAAAAAATAATTGATCTCATGAAGGATGATTTATCAAAATTTACTAAATCAGAACCACAGGCAGATGATATAACAATGATGTTAATCAGCTTTAATAAATAGTGTCTATTCAGATACAATTTTAAGTATTAAACTGTATTTTGTCCTATATTTTTTTTAGAATAGAAAGTTTTTATAAATATTACAGTAGCTCTTCCTATAAAAATACCGGAAAAAAGACCTGAAACAATATCAGTAAGTATCATAATATGCGGTGTATGAAGCATTGCAGGGGAAGTTGCCTCTAAGTAGCCGATTGAATAACTTTTAACGAATACGCCAATCATTAATATCAGTGGAATGATAGATCCAGGCATAATTATTTTTTTTGTGTCTTTGTTGTAAATAATACTCATTTTTTTGTATATCAGATAACCGATAACCAGGCCGCATATAAAAAATATTATATAAAGGTAGGGAATGTTTATTTTATGCAGTGAAAGAATGAATACTACAATCGGTGCAATAAATACTTTTTTAATGCTTATTGTATTTTCTTTACATGCACTAATTCCTCTTTTTATTAGCAAAATAAAGATTAAATAAACCCAGAACGGTGTTCCCTGTAATATTGATAACATTTTGAACTCCTATTTTAAATTAACCATTTACCATTAATAATTAACAATTATTCTCTATTTCTTTTTCCCATCCAGAATTTACAGATTCATGAATGAAATCAGTATCATCAATAGGAGCTGTGAGTATTGATAATGTGTTTTTCGATATTTTTTGATGTTCAACAATTTCTTTTCCTGCTTTTTCTGTAGCAAGTAATATTTCATTCAATCTATGTTTATATTTATTTTCAATCATTGTTTCTGCAGCAGAACGGTAAATTTCAGCAATAAGGTTTTTGTGATAAGTTCTTTTTATGTACGATGAAAAAACTTCAAATTCTGATATTTCAGGAAAGCCGCAGACTGAAAGCCATACTGCTTTGGGACTTTGCTGTCTTGATGGATGTGTTGTCTTACTTTCGTTTCTCTGAAAAAATGGTAATGAATTAGGCAGAAGCCTTTCTTGAAAAGTGCTCATTACAGCATTCATATGATGATAAAACAGAGGTGTGGAGTATACTACAATGTCAGAACTTTTCCATTTGAAGAATAACTCATTTGTCATGTCATCGTTCAATGTGCATGTTCCATTTGTTTTTACCCAGCAGTTAAAACATCCGATACAGTTTTTTATTTTTTTATCTCTTAAATTGATTATTTCTACATTTGCTCCGGCATTAGACATTCCTTTTACTAAATGAGTAAGCATTAAATATGTTTTACTTGTTTTGTTACATCTCGAACTTGAATTTATAGCTAATACTTTCACCTTTGTAGTTCCTTTTTTTTACGTTTATAATGTTTATATACTTTTGTAAACACTATGCCTAAAACGATGTTTACAAGTGTAATATCTGTATATATCCATTGAGGTAATATATTTGGTAAAGAAATTTTTAATATTGAAGCTAAAAGAGAAAATAAGAAGAGAATACCCCAGACTTTTGCTATAAACAGGGAGCCTTTTATGAGTTTTATATCGTTCCATTTTTCTTTAGGTAAATCAGCCCTGGCATATTGTAATGTAAAAGGTTTACCTATCAAGATTGTAAACCAAACAATTCCTGCCAAGAAGCTATTTGATAATATTGACATATATTCAGCAAACCATACTATTTTTAGTAAATTAATTGCAATAAAAACCGTAATAAAAAAAACAAATGTTCCCCATTGGAGTATATAAAATTTTCTAAGCTCTCGGTAATTAAATATTAATGAGGAACTAAGACAAATTAAAATAGCCAATTCTAAACTGTATAATGAATGTCCTGAGATAAATAGAAACAATAGCCATGGAATAAAACTAATAAAAAATAAAATTATTTCTTTCATGATAATATTTCATGCTTTTTGAATTCTTTTAATTGTATTGCTGCACCACTCTATTAAGGCTTTTAGTGAACAAATGCCGTAATCCAGTGTTGCCAGCCAGTAGAAGCCCGGTTCGTCAATGGAAAAGTTTTTATTTTCTGATAGAATCCTTTTATTTATTGATTCAAGTACTGAAAGTTTCTGTTGGAATTTAAATTTTTGATTGTAAATTCTCGATAAATTTGTCTCTTTATCTATATTATTTCCATAGAAAATTTTTAATAAGAATTCATTTCTGACGTGAAAAGATTCTTCATGAGTGTTTAACCATTTCTGTAGTTCTGATTTTCCTGTTTCGCTTATTGAATATATCTTCTTATCTCTTTTTGAAGTATTATTTATTGTTTCATTCAGAGTAATTAATCCATCTTCTAAAAGAGATTTCAGTGTAGGGTAAATCTGTCCGTCACTTTCGAACCAAAAAAAACCAAGGTCATGGTTAACCGTTTGCTTTATTTCATAACCTGACATTGGTTCTGTTGACAGTACTCCTAGTATTACATATTTTGTTCTATTTTCTCTAGCCATAATAAAGCCTATTTTAAATCAATATAAATTCAAGATACATCTAAAAGATATATTAAGTAGATATAAAAACAAGTATTATATATAAAAAATGTTTGATTAATAGGTCTGATATTCCCTTGCTATTCTCATAAAAACTGCATAAATAGAATAAATTTGAGTATAAAAGTTTTATAATAGAGTTTTAATACGTTATATTATATGTTTTGGATTTGGAAATTATTTTTGTGTAATGTAAAGATGGTAGATCATTTCCATTAATTTTTTAAATAGTATTTTTAATTAATTTGTTGTTAAAGGAAAAAGTTAGGAATTTTGAAATATGAATTTTAGTCAGTTTCTCAGTAATATTGGATCAAATTTACCGGGTTTTAAAAATGGTTTTATGAGCGGTATCATTTTAATAGTGGTTATTTTGATAATTATTTTTATTATAAAATTAATATTTTTCAGAAAAAAGAGTTCAGCACCAGCAGTTGATACAGCTAAGCTGGATGGATATGAAAACAGAATAAAAGAGTTAAATAGCGAAGTTGATGCAGTAAAGCTGTCATCAAAAAAAAGTTTTG
>DASCNA010000026.1:0-65835 GCA_036011305.1 Victivallales bacterium | reverse complement strand
TTATTTTTATAAAAAATTAAATTACAGATTTTAATATATAGAAAATTGATTGACCAACCTTAAGCCTGTCTACAGCTATCCACATTTCATATTCCTCAAATGCAGGTTTTTTAGAAATATCCGAAGATGTTTCAAAAATTACTAAGGAATTTTTTGCCCATAGAGAAAAATCTTTGGCCTTAAATAATGAATCTGCTATATCACATGAATCTGCATATGGAGGGTCTAAAAAAATCAAGTCAATATTTTGGCTTAAATTAGCTAACATTCCGCAGACTTTTTTCGTATCTTTATTTAAGATTGTCATGCTGGATTTTACCCCGGCTTTAATAATTTTATTAATATTTTTAGAAATGATTTTGCAGTTGCTGCGTAATATTTCTATAAAATATACATCTCCTGCACCTCTACTGGCTGCTTCTAGACCAAATCCACCTGCCCCTGCACAAAGATCTACAACAGTGAAACCATTTAAATTATTCAGTCTGTCAAAAAGAGATCTTCTGGCCCTAACGCTAGTTGGTCTTACTGTTAAACCACTGGGAACGTCGAGTTTTACATTTTTAGCAATTCCTGCAATTATATTCATTTTATTAATTCTCGTTATTTATAAAGCAGGCGCAATAGTGTTCTGTTCCATTTACCTGCTTTAATTCCGGTATTTCGCTTCTGCAAATTTCATTAGCAGAGTTACATCTAGGATAAAATCTGCAACCATTATCAAAATTAATTTTATTATTTAAATCATTACAAATTATCTTTTTATTTAATTTCTTTGAAAACTCAACTGTCGGAACTGCCGACAGCAGTGTTTTTGTATATGGATGTTTGGGGTTATTTATTAACGTTTCACTATCAGCAACTTCTATTATTTTGCCTAGAAACATAACCATAATTCTGTCACATATATTTTCAATAACAGCTAAATCATGTGATATAAACAAATAAGACATATTTGTTTTATTTTGAATTTCAATCAATAAATTAATAATTTGAGCCTGTATACTTACATCTAACGCAGAAACAGGTTCGTCCGCTATTATTAATTCAGGTTCAATTGCCAATGCTCTAGCTATTGCTATTCTTTGTTTTTGTCCGCCACTAAACTGATGTGGAAATTTGCTCAAATGCTGCTGACTCAACCCTACCATCTCTACTAGGCTTATAATTTTTTCATATCTTTCCTCTTTGTTCAGCTTTGTAAACAGCAATAAAACTTCATCTAATATTGAAAAGATTTTTTTCTTTGGATTTAATGAACTATAAGGATCCTGAAAGATCATCTGATATTTTTTACATATTTCCTTACGCTGCTTATTTGTTATATCAGTAATATCTTTATTTGCTATTTTTATTCTACCTTCAGTCGGCTGTTCTAGCTTTACTATTAATTTTGCAATTGTAGATTTTCCACAACCGCTTTCTCCCACTAACCCAAGTGTTTCCCCTTTTTTTATTTTAAAGGAAACTGAATCAACAGCCTTTATAAATTCATTTTTACTGAATATTGATTTTTTGATTGGGTAATACTTTTTTATATTATTTACTTCAAGTAAAGCCATGGTATAAAATTATTAATCTTTAGTAAGTTCAACATCGCCTATATCAGACTCAACTGTTACAGACTGTCCTAATATTTCTATATTAATAGTAACCAATTCTTTGCCATTTCGTATCTTTACTATACCTTCCACCCCACTAAGAGGTCCTGTAGTAACTGTTATTTTTTGACCAGTAACAATTTCCGGTTTTATTGCCAGTTCTTTCTCTGTAGATATGCTTTCAAGAATTTTCAAAGCATTAAGTTCACTTATTAACTGTGACTCTGTTGCTATATCCATACCAACACGAAACAAAACATGATGTGACTTTACTAATGTTTTATATATTTCTGCTGAAATATTACAAAAAATATACCCAGGAAACATTGGCACATTAAATGTGACATTTTTTTTATTGTATCTTTTTATGCTTAATCTCAAAGGCAGATAGTAAACAATATTATTTGCCTTACAATATTCTGCCAGTTTCTTCTCTCTTTTAACCTTTGTTCGTACAGGTGTCCATAATTGGTCATCTATATGGACTATTTCAGTCTCGTTCATAAAGTAATATTATCCCTTCTTATTTACCTGATGGAATGAACAATAGTTTTCTAAAGAATTTTTTTCCACAAAATGAACGAATTTTTTCTTCAATTAAAGAACTGTAGTAATTTTTAAGCTCCATAAGCCAAATACTATTATTAACTTCTATACTCAAATAACCATTTTTTATAGAAACTGGTTTTGACACTTTCCCTACCTGTTCACCAACTAGAGCGATCCATTCTTTTTGCAATCTTACCAGTTTGCCCTGCTCAGGAATAGAAGCTTCAGACATAATTTTTTTTAGTGAGTCCTGGATTGGAATAGGCTTAGGAAGATAAGCAGTAATTTCGTTTTTTGCTACGCCCTTTCCATACCATTCTGACAATATAGATTCTAATTTATTATATTTTTTTCTCTTAGATTTTTTATGGATTTTGAACCATTTGTCATCAAAATTATTATTCATATTTTTTAATTCTTAAATCCGAAGAAATATAAAGGCATACAAAGGAATTCCCAAAAAAACATAAATGGAGCTACTGCGCCTTGAATTATATTGTCAATTCCATATCCAAGTAATCCAAAGGGAAATCCAAGAGTAACTTGTAAAAAGCCAAGTGGAAGCCTGAAAAAATTTAATAACTCTATACCGGCTTTATACCATCCTGGAATAGTTCGAATAAGTCCTTTCGCTGTATATTTTGCAATTTTAATCGCATAAGGTAATAATATTGGAGCTAAAATAGCAATGGTAACCGGGTCCATTGCTCTAGCTTTAGGCACTGGAATCCCATAGGCCAGTATACCTGCACAAAGATAAATAAAGAGAGACTTTTTAGCGTATGCGTACATTAATACATATTAATGGATTTTATTATAAAATATCTTACTCTTAATGATAAGATAATTTATAATAAAATCTATAAGCTACATGCATTAAAAAATGCTAAAAAGCAGTTTTATTATTCTTTCTGTAAAATATACTCTACAGAATCGACCAAGGCTTCCCATGATGCTTCTATTATATTTTCACTTACTCCAACAGTCTCCCAAGTTTCTTTTCCATTACCGGATTCAATTAAAACTCTTGTTTTTGACGCTGTTCCATCATTACCCTCAAGTATTCTGACTTTATAGTCATTCAATTTGACATCTTTTATTTCAGGATAAAAACGTCTTAATGCTTTTCTTAAAGCTTTGTCCAAAGCATTAATCGGGCCTTCTCCTTCAGCTGCTGTAAGTTCATGTTCACCTTTGACATTAACTTTGACAGTAGCTTCAGCAATACATGGTTTATCATGCCCTCTTTGCTCAATAATCACACTATAACCATCTAAACTAAAAAATGGAGTATGCCTATTCATTGCTTTATCCAGCATAATGCTGAATGAAGCATCAGCTGTTTCAAATTCATAACCTTCATTTTCCATTTTCTTCAAATTTTCTAAAACATCTTTCAGTTCATCTTTGGATATGGTTTCTAAGTTATGTTCAGCTATTTTCATTAATATATTACTTTTTCCTGACAGATCAGAAACTAAAATTCTACGCTTGTTCCCCACTAATTCAGGAGTTACGTGCTCAAAGGTCACCGGATTTTTATCAACAGCATTGACATGCATTCCCCCTTTATGAGCAAATGAACTGTCACCAACATAAGGTTGTCTGTGATTGTTTTTTAAATTTGTTATTTCATCAACGAATCTACTCAGTTCTTTTAATTTTGTTAAATTACCGTCCGGCAAAACTTTTTTATGCATTTTCAGCTCAAGATTAGGCAGTATAGAGCATAAATTTGCATTCCCGCACCTTTCACCATAGCCGTTTATTGTTCCCTGGATATGCCTAATCCCTGCTTCAACAGCAGTTAAAGAGTTTGCAACTGCTAAATCAGAATCATTATGACAATGAATACCGACAATAATATCTTTTGAAAGTGAATTAACTACGTCTTTGCATATTGTATTAATTTCAGAAGTTAGACACCCACCGTTTGTATCACATAATACAACTGTTGTTGCACCATTACTTACAGCTGTTTTTAAAGCAGCCTTAGCATACTCAGAGTTATCTTTATAACCATCAAAAAAATGTTCTGCATCAAAAATAATCTCTCTGCCTTTATCATGCAGAAAAGAGCATGAATCTGCAATAATTTTCAAATTGTCATCTGGTGATATTCTTAATACATCGTTGACATGCAGTAGCCATGACTTTCCAAAAATGGTTACTACGGGTGCTTCTGATTCAAGCAGCTTTAATATATTGTCATCTTCTTCAACTTTATTATTGTTTCTTCTAGTACTTCCAAAAGCAGCAAGTTTTGAATTAATAAAATTAATTTTTTTGGCTGCTTCAAAAAAAGCAATATCTCTTGGATTAGATCCTGGCCAGCCTCCTTCGATATATAAAACACCGAATTTATCAAGATTTTCAGCAATTCTAATTTTATCATGCATTGAAAATGAAACACCTTCTGCCTGTGATCCATCTCTGAGTGTTGTATCATAAATATTTATAAAGTCTGAATTTAACATATATAATTATGTCCTCTATCTAAGTGGTTTTTGATTTTGAATTTTGCCAATGATATTCTAATTCAGCAATTTCCAAGTCCGAAAGATATTTATTATCTTTTCTTACCTGTGTTTCAATGTAATTAAATCGTGATTTAAATTTATCAATTGTTTTATTAAGCAAGGTCGTTGAAGACCCTCTATTTCTAAAACGTGATAAATTTACCAACGTAAATAATAAATCACCAATTTCCTCTTCTATTTCTTCATTATTATTGGTAGCATAAGCTTTTTTAAGCTCGTCTATCTCTTCATCAAGCTTAATTAGTATACCTTGTTCATTTTCCCAGTCAAAGCCTATTCCTGCAGCTTTTTCTTGTATTTGCTCTGCTCTTACGAGTGCAGGTAAGTTATTTGGAATGCCGTCTAAAATAGAGGTTGGCTGTGGAATGTTTTTTTTCTTTTTTTCTTCTGATTTTATTTCTTCCCATAATTTTACAACTTGATCAGGATTATTAAGTTTCTGATTATTTCCAAAAATATGAGGATGTCTTCTAAGCATTTTTTCAGATACTTCATTTACTACATCTTCAAAAGAAAACCTACCGTTTTCATTTGCAATTTGAGAATGGAAAACTATATGCATCAATAAGTCACCTAACTCTTCTTTAATATTCTCACTATCTTCAGCATCGATTGCATCCAGCAGTTCTGCAGCTTCCTCAATAAACAGAGTTTTTAAAGATTCATGTGTCTGTTTCCTGTCCCATGGACAGCCATCAGGAGCTCTTAGGTGTCTTATAATGCTTACAAGTTCATCTATATTATGATTTTTTTTAGCCATAAGTAAATTTCTCTTATATATAATAAATTTATTTAATCTATTTGGTTGTTTATAAAAAGCAAGATTAGGGTAATAATTAATCAGCGTGGAAAGATCATAATCATTATTGACTGTTATTTGCATCGATCCAATACGAGGAATCAATAATATATCCATCAATGTGTATTGGATGGTTGTCACTGTTTCTTATAGCTGCGATATAGGCATGAACTTTTGTCTTTACCTTATCACCTTTGGAAACAATAGAAAAATTAAGTTCAAAATTATCTATATTGTTTTTAATATTTTTATAAATTTTATAAATTACTTTTTTAGTGTCATATTCATCTATAATATCATAAAAAGTAAAATGTTTTTCAATCAGTTCCTGATGAGTATATCCAAATCTCAGTATATTAGGCGATACAAATTCAAGCAGGTCTTCTTCAGCTATTTTATATCTAAATACGATTACAGGTCCATTAAAAAAGACCTTTCTTTCTCTTTGAAGTTGGTCATAAATATTTTTCCTTTGAATGATTTGTTTTTTAAGAAAATAGTTCGAATTTTCAAGAGCTTTAGTTCTTTCTTCTACTTTTTTTTGTAGGTTGTTTTTAGCTAAGATCAAAGAATGTTCAGCTTTCTTTAATTGTGATACATCAGTTCCTACGCCAATTAAACCTGCAAGGGAATTATCTGCTCTTTTATGGGTAGTTTCATGAAAAACCATATTTATATGTTTATTTTTTGTTTTATGTATGGTTAACTCATAAACCTCTGTCCCTCCGTGAGATATAAGATAGATCTCTTTTTCTCTTAATATTTCACTGTTATGTTCATCAAAAATGTCGAATACTGTTTTCCCAATAATATCATTTTTAGGCATACCGACAAGTCTTTCAAAAGCTGTATTACATGCCCCGAAAGTTAAATCTGTTCCCTTTAAAAACAGTGGACTAGGTATATTATCCATTACACTTTGCAAGAAGTGTAATTGTTCTTTCTGAAATTTTTCAGTTTTTCTTCTTTCAATTGTATATCTTATAGCGATGGATAGTATATGAGCATTATTTTGTGCCTTCAACAAATAATCTGAGGCTCCATATCTAACAGAACTGACTGCAAGTTCAGCATCTTCTTCATGACTGACAATTATAATAGGTAGTTCCGGTATGTTGGAAGATGCAATCTTAAGCATCCGCATTGGATTGTGCTTAATTAAATCTAAATCTAAAAAAATAACGTCACATGGTTTATTACTAATATTCTCAAATATCTTTTCTATATTATCAAAAATAATAATAGAGAAATCAAGAGTTTTTGAAGAAGCAAGAACTTTAGTTAAATGTTCCTTGTATTCTAAATCTTTTGATATTAATAAAATTTCAATTTTTTGAGTTTTCATTCATTCTTTATATGGAATTATTATTAAAACATAAAATAGTAATTACAATTATATTGAAATATATTTTCAAAGTCAATGTTCAAATTAAACAGTATGTAAATTTGCTCAAATGATATGTAAAAAAACTTAATTTCATCCAAAATCAGAATAATGATAATACTATAATCATTATTTAGGAGGATTAAGCGGATAAGTGTTGTTAAGAACTCTGTTGCTATTAATGGCGTCCCATATTTTTTTATCTTTATAAATTTGTTTTACCAGCTTGGAAACAGTTAGTTTTAAAATTCTGGCAGCTTCTCTAATATCATACCTGTTTTCTTTTAAAATATCAAAAACTCTGGCAATCCATAAAGGATATTCGTCGTTGGCAGAACTGACAACAGTTCTATCTAATTCAATCTCAGGGCCAAGGATATTAATAGCAATTTTAATTTTTAGTTTTCTTACAGCAATTTTTTTATTGACAGCCTGCTCTCTGTAATTATCAGAAATTACTGTTAAACCTGTGGGGAGGTGAGTGAGTCTTACTGCTGAAGATTTTTTATTTTTCTTCTGTCCCCCTGGTCCTGTAGATTTATAATTTTCAACTTTACAGTATTTTAGAAAGCTTATATCTTCAGATATAAGCCACTTGTTTCGTTTATCAAAATAGTTCTCTTCCATTGTAAAATTCTAATTTTCTGTACATAAGCAAAAAGCCTCTTAAGTAAATTGACCTAAGAGGCATAATATTTAAAACAAAGCTAATGAAATAGCTATTCTACATATTCCTGTATTTCTTCAAGGTCTTCAGCTTCTTCTTTATCTGTTATCGGATGCTTTGAAGGTTTATAATGATTTTGAACTTTATCATAATGCTTTCTAAGCTGAGTATTAGCTTTATCTGCAATTGAATCTATAGAATCATACATATCAAAAGATTCATCACTTGCTTCTACATTAAAGTTTTTACCTCTGATTATTACTTCAGCTTCATATCTTGATTTTTGTGCATCTAAAATTACTCTTGCACTTGTGATCTTAGGAAAATTTTCGATTAAAGAAGTAATTTTATCTTCAGCATAAGTTTTTAATGTTTCAGAAATATTCCCGTTTCGAACACTTACGATAATACTCATTATTGACTCCTTTTTTTATTTGACAGTATACTATAGCAATAGTAATAAATAAAACAATTAAAATACACTTTACATAGCGAATTTCGGACCTAAATATATTTCACGTGCTTTTGGATCTTTAACCAAGTAATCACTGCTGCCGTGCAATAAAATCTGCCCTTCACACATTATGTAAGCTCTGTTAACAACAGAAAGGGTTTCTCTCACATTATGGTCAGTTATCAAAATAGCAAGTCCCTTGTCTCTAAGTTTTAAAATAACTTGCTGTACATCATAAACAGCTATAGGGTCCACTCCGCTGAATGGTTCGTCTAAAAGTATAAGAGATGGATTTGTTACTAATGCTCTTGTTATTTCCAACCTTCTTCTTTCGCCGCCACTCAATGTCATTGCCGGCTGTTTTGCCAGGTAGGCTATTTCTAGTTCATCTAACAAAAATTTAAGTCTCTGTTTTCTTTCAGAAGATGTTAAATCTAAAGTTTCTAATATTGCCATTATGTTTTGTTCAACCGTCAATTTTCTAAAAATAGAAGCATCCTGAGCAAGATACCCCATCCCCAACCTGGCACGCCTATACATTGGATAATTTGAAATATCTGCATTTTTAAAAGTAACAGTTCCGCTATCCTGTCTGATAAGCCCCATAACCATATAAAAACTTGTTGTTTTCCCGGCTCCGTTCGGCCCAAGCAGGCCTACTACTTCACCTTCACGCACATTCATTGATACACCGTTTACCACGCGGCGTCCTTTATAGGCTTTTACCAATCCCTCAGTTTCTACCAATATATTGTTTTCTTGAGTATCCTTTACTTCAGACATAAGGTTTATTTCCTAAATGAGTATTAAATATTAAAAACTATTTCAATCAGAATTGCCTAATACGTTATTCTTAAGCACAAGAGTACTGGTTTTACCTGTCTGTTGAGCTCCTTCAACTATCATTCTGTCACTGTTTCGCCATATAGTAATCTGTTTCCCTTTAATATAACTTCCGCCCTGAAATATAACTGGATGTTCTGTAAGCACTATAACCCCAGTCCCTACGTTGTAATTAGCTCTTCCTGCCGTAGATTTTCTTACCCCTTTTTTCTTCACCTCCGCTTCAGGAAGTTTTTGAACTATTACCACATTGTCAATAGCAACAATAGTTTTAGCTTTTTGAGTTTTTTTATCGATATAGACAATCATTTGATCTGAGTTTATCGTTGCTTTAGGATCGTCAACAAACACATTTCCTGTTAAAGTTATAATGTTGCTTTTCATGTCAATATCCATGGTTTTTGAAGTGATGATTGTAGGCCCTTTTTTTTTGTTTTTAGAATCTTTTGATTTACCTGAAGATAAAAGACTTCCTAAAGCATCTGCATGAACATTTGAAATAAATATAAAAGGGAGCAAAAGTGAAAATATAATTAAAAACTTTAGATAAAATGATTTATGCATTAGTTTTATCCTCCGGAGTTTGAGACGTATTGTTTTTTATATCAGATTTATCTTTGAGTGTATTTTCAGAGTCCTCAGAATCAGTTGCAGTTTTAGATGTCGTTTTTAAGTCAGTTGTTATTGGGGATGTTTTATTTTTTGAGTTATTTTTATTATTGCTTGATGAATCTGTCCCCATATCAAGTGCAGATGATTTCTTACCTGTATTTTTAATTGTTAGTTTTACATGACTTCTGATATGCAGTGTATCTGTTGCCTGACTGGCATCAAAACCAATCCCTTGAGCTTCATATTCAAGAGATTTAAGTTTTATCCATTTATCTCCGCTTATGAAGCCGGTCGCTTGATTGTATAGAGCAATAGGCGTTGTAATTACTGCCTCAATTGATTTGCCATCTTTACCAATAAGCTGCAGAACTACATTGTGAAGCCTGTAACCAGAGCCGACCGTTTCAGCATCAGTTCCTGATATTATGGCTTCCAGTTTGTTAGTTTTTTTGTTAAATTGAGGAGTGTGAAAAGTGAGTAAATTGGCATCCATAACTCCCGATTCATCAGCAGCTTTTACTGTTAATGCGAAGAATAAGAATATATATGTAAAAAATAACTTTACATATAGCTTTTTACTATGTCGTTCCATTTGCATGTTTCCTTTAATAGCCATACAATAGCTTCCCTGACTGCTCCATTTCCACCAAATGCTTTGGTTCTAAAATCAGACACTTCGTCCAATTCATCAACTGCATCTCCTACAGCAATTGCTATTCCAACTTTTTTCATTACAGGAATATCAATTAAATCATCGCCAATATAAAGACACTCTTCTGCAAGCAGGCTATGTTCTTTTAATAATCTAAATAGTGCTGTTTCTTTATTTTTTTCGCCTTCATATAAAAATGAAAGTTTCAATTCTTTGGCCCTAATTTTATTTGCAGATGAAGATCTTCCAGATAAAACACCTACTTTTAAACCTGATTTCAGTGCTAAACTTATACCTAAACCATCTTTAATATTAAAAAACTTGATTTCTTCTTCTTTTGAAGAGTAACCTACTTTTCCATCAGTTAGAACTCCATCAACATCTAATATTATAGCTTTAATTTTTGAAGTTTTTTCTTTGATATTCATATAAATTCCTAACTTTTTGAAGCAAAGTTTCGGCCATTTGAAAGTTTAAAGAATTTGGACCGTCAGATAAAGCATTGTCAGGATCAGGATGAACTTCCATAAATAGGGCATCTATTCCAACTGCTGCAGCCGCTAAAGTTAAAGTTTCTACAAACTCTCTTTGCCCGCCTGACGAATTACCAAGCCCTCCTGGTAACTGAACTGAATGTGTCGCATCAAATACAACAGGGACATCAAATGATTTCATAGTCGGAAATGAACGCATATCGACAACTAAATTATGATAACCGAAAGTCGTTCCTCTCTCCGTTAACATCACTTTACTATTTTTCGTGCTGTATATTTTCTCAACTGCTCCCTTCATATCTTCCGGAGCCATAAACTGTCCCTTTTTAATATTTATTACTTTCCCTGATCTGCCTGCAGCAAGAAGCAAATCAGTCTGACGACATAAAAATGCAGGGATTTGAATTATATCTACGACTTTAGAAATCAATGGAATTTGACATGATTCATGTACATCCGTTACAACAGGAAGTTTTAGTTTAGATTTAACCTCTTTTAAAATATCCAACCCGGCTTCTAAGCCATTTCCGCGAAATGTATTTGCAGAACTTCTGTTTGCCTTATCAAATGAAGCTTTAAAAACATAATTAATATCAAGTTTACTGCATGTTTTTTTCAAAAATTCAGCAGTTTCAAGACATAGTTCCTTACTTTCAGCTACACATGGACCAGCTAATAACAGCAACTTACCATTGCCGATTTCTATATCTTTATTTAGTTTAAACATATATTTATTGCCTTAGATTATTATCATTTTAACTGAAAAAAAAGAAATTTAAACAGTAATTAATTTTTCTGCCTTTTTGAGGTCTTCGGGTGTATCAATTCCTATTCCAGAATCTTTATCCGCTACAATGGCATAAATTTTAATATTATTTTCGAGTGCTCTTAACTGCTCCAGTTTTTCTGTTTTTTCCAGGTAGCTTTGAGGAAGTGAAATAATTTTTTTTAGTATATGTTTCCTGTATCCGTATATTCCTAAATGCTTGTAAAGTGGAGAATTGTCATCCTCATCTCTCACAAATGGAATTTCTGATCTGCTAAAATACAGGACAGAATTATCTTTTGATAAAACAGCTTTAACAACATTTGTGTCTTGTCCTATAATATCTCTTCCGGTCTTTACAACTACAGTTCCCATTTCTACTTTTTCATTAGAGCGTAACAGGTCAATTAATTTATTTATTATATCAACATCAATAAGCGGTTCATCTCCCTGAACATTTATAATGATATCACATGGTATATTCTGCACAGCCTCCCAAATTCTGTCGGAACCTGATGGATGATCTTCAGATGTCATTGCACATTTTGCACCAAAACTTTGTGCTGTGTTATATATTTCGTCATTATCTGTTGCAATAATAACCTCATCTGCAATTGAGAGGCAGGCTTTTTCATAAGTCCATTGTACTACAGGTTTACCTTTAAGATCAGCTAATGCTTTACCTGGAAATCTTGTACTGCCATAGCGTGCCGGGATGCATATAATAATTTTTGAATGTGACATATATTTCTCTCTTGTTAAAATAAATTTTTTTTTAACATAACAACATCATTATCTATGATATTAAAAATAGGCCGAAATGGGAAAAAATAAAGTAAAAACTCACTTAAATTTTATTTAACATAAAATAATTTTTTACGCTGATTACTTTCATATTGGCTGATATTTATTCTATAAATATTTTAAATTACACCGTTTTGATACTATTTTAACTGATTTGTTAATGTATAAATTTTATTATATTGTTTATTGTGAGGATCTAATAATGAATTTTGAGATAGAACAAAATTTGAATAAGCTTAAAAGCAGTATCAGTGATATCTGTTTATCATCTAATCGTATACCTAATTCTGTAAAGCTCTTAGCTGTCAGTAAAACATTTCCCTCTGAATATGTTTCAGAAGCATATAAATACGGGCAGAGAATGTTTGGTGAAAACAAAGTTCAGGAATTAGAAATTAAAGTCCCAGTACTGCCTAAAGATATTGAATGGCATCTGATTGGGCATTTGCAGAGCAATAAAGTCTCTAAAGCTGTAGAACTTGCAGATTATATACATGCAGTTGATTCAGAGAAACTTCTTAAAAGAATTAATAATATTGCAGGAGAGAAAAATAGAAAGCCTAAAATTCTGCTAGAAGTCAATATTTCAGGTGAAGAAAGTAAATTTGGTTTAACTTTAGACAAGTTGGATAGTTGTGCTAAACTGGCTAAAGAGTGTGATAGTATCGATTTTGTAGGTTTTATGACAATGGCTCCTTTTGATGCCTCTCCAGAGGAACTTTCTGACGTATTTTCCAAAATGCGAATGACAAGAGACAGACTGGAAAAAGAGCTAAACGTAAATTTACCTGAACTTTCTATGGGGATGTCTTCTGACTATGACTCAGCCATAAAAGAAGGTGCAACTATCGTGCGCGTAGGCACTGCAATATTTGGAAATCGCACATACCCAACTAATTAGATCACTAACAATATAGGTTGATGATTGCTCCATATATTCTGTGGAGCTCATTAGCCATTTATAATTATCTTATCTGTAAATGATATGCTCTTCTTTGAATCTTTTCCTTAATTTCTTGATAGAAATATCTATTACCTGACGAACTCTTTCTGCTGAAATGTTATGCAGTTTACTAAGTTGACTTAAGGTTAATCTCTTATTTGTACTTACTCCGAATCTTCTCATAATAATATCTTTATTTCTTACGCCTAGGAGATTTAATTCCTGAATTAAAAAGCTGTTCAGATCATTTTCTAAACAAATACTAGCTGGAGTATTTGTATTTGCTAAAATAAATTTACAGTATTCCTTATCGCTGTTTTCATCGTTATTCTCAATATTAAGGCTTAAATCATTTTTTAAAGATCTCAAATTTGATAAAGTTCTTCTTCTTATTTTTAAGTTTTGGATAATTTGACTGTCTGTTGAACCGCTGCTTCTAAGTTTAGAAATTTTACTGGACATTTCCCAGGATCTCGGACTTATTTTTACAACTGAAGTATTATAAATAATCTCTCTCCGCATGTACATATCTATCCAATAGGAAGCATAGGTTATAAATTTAACATCTCTTGATGCATCGAATTTTTTAGCTGCCCGTGTAATTCCCTGTATCCCTGCATAAATTAAATCTGAAAAACCAATAGATCGTGTTTGAAATCTTTTAGATCTAGAAATTACAAACTTTATGTTACCGAGAATTACTTTATTTAAATAATTCTGATTTAAAATCTTTTGATATTCTGCAATAAGTTTATTTGTCTCACTGCCTGTTAGTTGTCGGTATTGTTTTATATCCTTTAAAAATAATCTAAAACTGTACTCAATATTGTTATACATTATGAAAAATAATTAAAATAATTAAAATGATATTAAAATCATTATAAATCCGAATATAGTTATTTCGAATATAGTTATTTCGAATATTTTACTAAAATTTAAAATCTTTTTATATTTAGAGAATAATAAGACGCTAGAATATTTAGAACATTTAGTATACCCTATAATAAAATTAACTGAAATTATAATTTTGATTTTTCAAATTTAAGGAATATTCATATGGCCATGGTAAAAGATAAGAAACTAACCTTTGAAGAGGCATTAGCAGAATTGGAAAAGATAGTAACAAACATGGAAACAAGTCAGCTACCTCTTGATCAAATGATGAAAAATTATGAAAAAGGAAAAAAATTATCTGATTTCTGTACTAAAAAATTAGAAGAATTTGAGAAAAAAATTGAAATTTTAGTTGATGGAAAACCGGAAAACGAGAAATGGGAAAATTTTAATTTTTGAGATAATATACTACTAGAGAACTAATATTTTATAAACTTAATTCTCTAGTATAAATTAATACTCTATAGCTATATTTTATTAATTATACTGTTAAAAGTACTGCTCGGCCGCATAGCTTTTTCAGCTTTCATTCTATCAGGATGATAATAACCGCCAATATCCATTTTTTTACCTTGAACTGAATTTAACTCCTCCAAAATTTTCTTCTCATTTTCTTTAAATAATCTATAAATAGCTTTAAAATGAGCTTTAATTGTTTTATCTTCATTTTGAGCAGCTAAGGCTTCAGCCCAATATAGCACTAGGTAAAATTGGCTTCCTCTGTTATCAAGTTCACCAACTAAACGTGATGGTGATTTGTTTGATTCTAAAAATTTAGCATTTGCCTTATTAAGAGCTTGAGCTAAAAGTGTTATTCTGTCATCACATGTTTTTTCACCTAAATCTTCAATTGAAGCAGCTAAGGCTAAAAATTCGCCCAACGAATCCCATCTCAAATGATTTTCAGATTCAAATTGCTGCACGTGTTTTGGAGCCGAGCCTCCAGCACCGGTTTCATACAATCCACCTCCTGATAACAGTGGAACAATTGATAACATCTTTGCGCTTGTTCCTAATTCAAGAATTGGAAACAGATCAGTCAGGTAATCACGCAAAACATTACCTGTTGCTGCAATAATATCTTTTCCTTCTTTAACTCTTTTGAGTGTATACTTAATTGCCTCTACAGGAGACATAATTTTAATATCTAAATTACTGGTCTTATGATCTTTCAGGTATAATTCAACTTTTTTAATTAAATTAGCATCATGTCCTCTATTCTCATCCAGCCAGAAAACTACAGGCATTTGACTCAAATGCGATCTCTTAACTGCCAGTTTTACCCAATCTTGAATTGCGGCATCTTTTGTCTGGCACATTCTCCAGATATCTCCTTTTTCCACTTTATGGTCAATTAAAACCAGGCCATGGTTATTTACCACTACGACTTTGCCATCTCCCGAAATCTGGAAGGTTTTATCATGTGAACCATACTCCTCAGCTTTCTGGGCCATAAGTCCTACATTGGCCACTGTTCCCATTGTGCTTACATTAAATGCTCCATTTTCTTTACAAAAATCAATTGTTGCCTGATATATACCTGCATAGCATCGGTCAGGAATCATTGCTATCATATCGTGAAGTTGCCCATCCGCGCCCCACATTTTACCTGAAGAACGAATTGCTGCAGGCATAGATGCGTCTATAATAACATCACTTGGAACATGCAGATTTGTTATTCCTTTATCAGAATTTACCATTGCAAGCCGTGGCTGAGTTTTGTAAATATTGCTAATATCAGCTTTTATTTCAGATTGCTTATCATTTGGAAGAGAAGATATTTTAGTATAAACATCGCTCAAACCGTTATTTGGATTTACCCCTATTTCATTAAACAGAGATTCATATTTTTTGAAGACATCACAGTAGTAAATTTTAACCGCTTCTCCAAACATAATTGGATCAGAGACTTTCATCATCGTTGCTTTCAAGTGCAGGGACAATAAAATATTTTCATTATTTGCTGATATAATCGTATCACTAAAGAACTTATTTAATGCAGATTTACTCATTAATGATGCATCAATAACTTCTCCTGCCAATAAAGACAACCCATCTTTTAGAACAGATGTTTCTCCCTTATTATCAATAAAATTAATTTTTACATCACAAGGTTCATCAATAATGACAGATTTTTCATTTGAATAAAAGTCACCATTATTCATATGAACTACTCGTGTTTTTGAATCTCTGCTCCAAGCTCCCATTGAGTGGGGATGTTTTTTTGCATAGTTTTTTACTGCATCAGCAACTCTGCGGTCAGAATTTCCTTCTCTAAGCACAGGATTTACAGCACTTCCTAAAACAACAGTATAATTGTCTTTGATTTGATGCTCTGTTTCGTTCTCAGGGGTCTCAGGATAATCCGGGATATTATAACCTTGATTCTGTAACTCCTTAATAGCAGCTTTTAACTGAGGAACAGATGCACTGATATTGGGTAGTTTGATAATATTAGCATCCGGTTGTTTGGTTAATTTTCCCAACTGTGTCAGAGCATCAGCTTGCTTTTGAGTATCTTTTAATTTTTCGGGGAAATTTGCTAGAATCCGTGCAGACAGTGAAATATCACTAAGTTCTACATCAATATTTGCTGTTTTAAGAAAAGATTTTATAATGGGAAAAAATGAACAAGTTGCCAGTGCAGGTGCTTCGTCAGTTTTAGTATAAATAATTTTTGTTTTTTCTAAATCCATATATCTACCTCAATATTTTGGAATATATTAAAAGTTATTCTAAAAGCGTTTATTTATAAAGTACAAATAAACTCATAATTATCAAATTGTGGAAGCTGTGCAGCAATATAGATGGATATAGAGAGTTATATTTAATATATAAATATTGAAGTATACTTCCTAAAATAAATAATGGAATTATCTGTATTATCCCTCCATGTAAAAATGAAAAAATCAACGAAGTGGCAATGACTGCCGGAAGTATACCAAACATTCGTTCTACAAAAGTGAAAATTACTCTTCTGAACACAATTTCTTCAATAATAGGAGCAATAAATACAGAAAATAAAAAAACTAAAGCTATTCCATAATTACCTGAACCTGATAATAATTCAGCGAGTGGTGAAATATATGTATATCCAAATTTAGATGCAATGAAATAAATCAGTACAGTTAATGACATCAGAGGAAGAAACAATACAATTTCATATAATAATGCAATATTTAAATAATGAAAGTTCCAATTTACCAGAAGCAGTTTATGTCTTAGTTTTATTTTTCTAGACACTATTAATGCTATAACCAAGGGTGAAACAATAAAAAATATTTGAGTTGTAAATAAACTTATACATATTTTTAAAAAGTTGGACATTTCATAATTATAAACCTTAAATAAAAGAGCAATTATTGTTGGAGCAATTATTGCAATAACAATAAAAACAGCAAGTATAGGACAAGCTCTATCAATCCAGTTGTCCCTACCTTCCTCAGGCTTATATTTGTTATTTAAACTATTGGATAAGTTTTGAAGCATAATTATTCTTTTTGGAAGAAAACAAAAAAAGTCTTTCCTCTCCGCCCGGCAAATTAAATTCTCCTGTCGTTTTCCAGAAAATATTTTGTTTCGATGATAGTTTTTCCACATCATTTTGTTTCTTTAGAATATCAATCGGAGTTTGGTATAATATGATTTTACCACTATCAGACGGCCATTTTTTAATTTCTTTATACAGTTTAATCGGATCAGCTACCGCTCTGGCTGTAATAATATCAAATTTGTTATTATATTTTAACTCTCTTGCTCTACCAGTTATAATATTCATATTTTTTAATTTCAAATATTTAGCAGCATATCTAACAAAATCAGCTTTTTTATTTATAGAGTCTATTGCAGTAAAAGTGACTTTGGGAAAAGCAATGGCAAGTACAATAGATGGAAAACCTGCACCACAGCCAACGTCTGCAATATCTATTGAACTGCAAATATCACTGCTAAAAAACAATGTTATGCTTAGTGAATCAGCTATATGCCTATTCCAAAATTCAAAATCATCTGTGATTCTGGTAAGGTTATGTTTCTTATTTTCCTGATTAAGTATACTCTTGAATTTATCACATCCATTAATAAATTTTTCCAAATCAGGGATATTACATTTATTGAAAAAATCAAGAATTTTATGATCCAAAGGCTTGTGCAACTTAATGTCATTCATTTATTAACCGCTAACAATTAGAGCTATTCCTAAGTAAATATTAACAATAGCATAAAGAACTAACAGCAAGGAAAAATACATTTTAAATTTATTATCCCTGCAAATTTTTCTCAGTAAATCTCTAAATATGTGTGGCACAGCACCAATAACAATTCCGAAAGTTCCCATTGCATAACATAGAATAGAAAATAACCACATAAAGGAAATATCTGCTGCAAATGACTGCCATAGGAAAAAGTGTGCAAGAAGAATAAAAAAACCTGCCAATGCTCTTGCAAAAAGATAATCTAAAAACCCGCATCCTATAATAATACATACAACAGCCAGTAATATAATTCCAGTTGCATCTTTTACTCCGAATATTGGAATTGCCTGCGGAACACACCAGGCTATGTCTATCACAGCAAATATTGAACCGAAAATAAAATTTCTCGGGATTCTGTCAATTTTATATAAATTGTCTGTCTTAAAAAATTTAAATATGCAGATTAGCCAGATTAAAGCAGCAATTCCAAATGCTAGAAGTGTATATGGAAAGAACGGAAAATAGTTCATAATGTTCCTAAATTGTTTAAATTATATCTTGTTTAATATTTATAAGTATAACAAAAATATTAACTATTTAATCGTAATTTTCAAATTATAATCACATGTCAATTATTAAATAGATTTAAAATAAAATTGTTAAGTTGATGAAGTGAAAGTACATTATTGGTTCGAATTATAGATTACAAATATAGCAGAACATAATAAATATGAAATTTACAATATTAAAAAAATCAAATACAACATTTGCTAGAAGAGGAATAATCGAAACAGAACACGGCAAAATTAATACTCCTATATTTATGCCTGTTGGAACACGTGCAACTGTAAAAGCAATGACACCTGAAGAACTGAAAGATTTAAATGCTGAAATTATTTTAGGAAATACTTATCATCTTTACTTACGTCCAGGGATGGAAATTATGGAGGCAGCTGGCGGGCTTCACAAATTTATGCATTGGGACAGGCCTATTTTAACCGATAGTGGAGGCTATCAGGTTTTCAGTCTTACAAGATTAAGAAAAATGACAAAAAACGGTGTAGAATTTTCTTCTCATATTGATGGTTCAAGATTTTTCCTCGGACCAAAAGAGTCTATGGCAATTCAAAAAACTCTTGGGTCTGATATTGTAATGGCATTTGATGAATGCACTCCTTATCCTGCAACACATAAGGAGGCTGAAAAATCTCTTGGTATAACTCTTGAGTGGGCAAAAATATGCAGAGAACAAAAATTACAGGATCATCAAAATTTATTTGGCATAGTTCAGGGCTCAGTGTACGAAGATTTAAGAATCAAAGCAGCTGAAGAGTTGGTTAAAATTGGTTTCGACGGCTATGCAATTGGAGGGTTAAGTGTTGGTGAACCTGAAGAAGATATGTTTAAAGGTATTGAATGGGTTAACCCAATTCTGCCTGAAAATAAACCTCGTTATTTAATGGGAGTAGGAGATCCTAAACAGTTAATTGAATCTGTTGCCAGAGGTATAGATATGTTCGACTGCGTTACTCCAACCAGAATTGCCCGACATGGAAGTGCATTTGTCGGAAAAGGAAAAATAATACCTGTAAAAGCAGGGCGCTTCAAAATGGATTTTACTCCTATTGATTCTGAATGTAACTGTTATGCTTGTAAAAATTACACAAAAGCATATATAAGGCATCTATTGAATGTAAATGAAATTTTAGGAATGCGCCTTCTTTCTATTCATAATTTACATTATCTTCTTAATTTAATGAAACAAATAAGAACTGCCCTAGAAGAAGATCGTTTTGATCAGTTCAGAAAAGATTTTTACTTATAATTCAGAAGGTTAATTGATTAGATATGAAGATTTATATAAAAACATATGGTTGTCAGATGAACGAAAGAGACTCAGAAGCTCTTTCTGCTGTTCTTGTAGAAAAAGGCCATGAATTGGTAGAAGATGAAAAAATTGCTGATGTATTGCTATTTAATACATGTAGTGTAAGAGAGCAGGCTGAGAGAAAAGCTGTTGGAAAAGTTGGAATACTAAAGAAATTAAAAAGAGTTAGACCCGATATTTTTATTGGTATTTTAGGTTGTATGGCTCAAAGAAAAGGTGAAGAGCTGCTGAAAGAGCTGCCTCATATTGACTTTGTTCTCGGCACTGATCAGTTAGGAATGCTCCCTGATGTTATTGAAAAACAGCTTGAAAAAAGAGAACAGATCTCACTTACTAAAACTAATACAGAAATATCAACAAGATTAAGTGAACATTCCTCAAAGGATAAGATTACAGAATTTGTTTCGGTGATGAGAGGATGCAATATGTTTTGTTCATATTGTATTGTACCTTATGTGCGCGGAAGAGAAAAAAGTCGTGATATAATTGATATAGTAGAAGAAGTAAAAAAAATAACTAAAAAAGGCATTAAAGAAATAATGCTACTTGGACAAAATGTATCAGCTTTTGGACTTGATCAGTCTGCTAAAGAGCGTCCTACTGAATCACCATTTGCAGATTTACTGATTGAATTAAATAAAATAGATAAACTTGAACGGATTAGGTTTATTTCACCTCATCCATATTTCTTTAATGATAAGCTGATTGATACCATAGCCAGTCTTTCTAAGGTTTGTAATAATATTCATCTCCCAATGCAGTCAGGTTCAGATAAAATTTTAAAGGAAATGAACCGCAGATACGATATGGATATTTATATGGATGTAGTCAATAAATTAAAATTAAAAGTACCTGATGTTACTTTTTCTACTGATGTAATTGTCGCTTTTCCAGGAGAAACACAAGAAGACTTTAATTTGACTCGCAAAGCTATGAACAAAGTTGGTTTTGATAATGCTTATATTTTTAAATATTCTGCACGAGAAGGAACTCCTGCTGCAAAATATGAAGATCAGATTTCGCAGAATGTAAAAGATGAACGTAATCAAATTTTACTAGGAGATTTAAAAATACATACTACAGAGCATAACGAAATGCTTAATGGTGAAACTGTTGATATATTGATCGAAGGACCTAGTAAAAGAAACTCATCCACATGGACAGGGAGAACGACTACCAATAAAGTTACTATTTTTGATCCTAAGGAAGGTTTAAATCCTGGTGATATTGTAAAAGTAAAAATCAATAGAACCACATCTATGACACTTTTTGGAGATATAGTGGATTAATTGGTAATTATCAACGGTTAATGATTGATTTTGGGATTAGATTTGGTATAGCAATAAAACTTAAATTACATCAATTTCAGTTTATGTTTAAAAAGAAATTTTGCATTAACAATTTATCATTAACCATTAAAATTCTCACTTATTCTAAACTTGATTTGATGATGGATTCATCTACTCCTTTTGCACGTAATTTCTCAGCAATATTTTCTTTGGCTTTTTTAACGGCTTCGTTTTCAGGTCTACCATTTCTTACTTTAGTATTATTCATTATACCAATAAAAATATCTTTTTTTTCATCATAGTATATGTGCTCAGTTGTATGAAAAGTTATTCCTGTGTATGGACTTTTAACTGTAAACTGTCTGATAATAGGGTAAGGTCCGTTAATTTGTTTAGTGAAAGTTTTTTTTGCCTCATCCGGTACACTCATTCTGTATTTTGCCATATCAGCATCGGAAAGTTTGTCTATTTCTTTTAGGGGTTTACCATAGTAAGCTTCCAGAGAACCGCCAATTTTATATAACATTTTAGATAAATATAAAAAACCGTTTTTATCTTTTTTTATCTCTTTGCCAATCCATATTGTTATATCCATAAAACTCAGTGCATATTCTATTCTTTCTCTAAATATTTCAAATTTTTTCCGCTTTGTTATATCAACAAATGTTCCTACTACTCCTCCATTTTTTCCAATAGAATCAATAATAGGATATTTTGAAATTAATCCCCATTTTTTTTTACGGCTGCCAGGAATAAAGCCTTCGAAATTTTTGATTGGTTTTCTTGCCTGTAAAACTTCTAAATCCTGCTTACTGTTAAACTCAGCTTCCTGTTTTGTGAAAAAAGATTTGTCATCCATTCCTAAAATATTGCTTTCTGTGTTAAATGAAACATTTCTTAAAAATGAGTCATTTGCAATAATATATCTGAGTTTAGTATCTTTGATATAGAACATTGCCTCTGTTGAAGACATAAGCACTTTTGTTAAAATTGACGATTGCCTAAGTTCAAGCTGCATATTTTTAATAAGTGCAATTAGTTTATTCTGTTTCTGTATTCTCTTATATTCATTTCTACCGCCTATTAATAGCCATGAATCAACGCTGTTAGCAAGATCTACATCGGAGTATTCCTGATCCGGCTCAAAGTCTGAGATAACATTAACATTTACATTCAGTTCCTTCGCTATTAATCTAACTTTTGTCTCAGAAGGAAAGCTTTTTCCTGTGTACCAGTTCCAGTATGTTGCCCTTACAATACCGATTTTGCTGCACAGTTCTGTTATGGATAATTTTTTAGAGCGAAGTAGTTCTTTTATTTTTGTATAATTAATTTTCATTGTAAAAATTTTTACTTTAATCGTTTAATTAACAAGCAATTACGTCAAATATAAGTTTAATAAAAATGATAGTAATTGTCAATTGTTCAAATACTAATAATTTATATAACTATCAAAAAATATAAGATTTATTAAGCGGGGTAAAAAAATAATTAATAATAAGGAGTATGGAAATGAAATTAAGAAACAGAATTATCTGTGCAGTGGCAGGTGTAGGATTACTATTTGGAAGTTTAAGTATTATAGCTGATTCAACTGCAACTCCTCCTTCAGTTCCACTGACAGATAATGGTCAACCCCTGTTGCACAAATAGATATTGCTGCACTTAACGGCGGTATTATATCATATGAAGCATCTTTAGGAAGCACTGTAAAAAAAGGTGATATAGTATTGAAAATAGATTCTACACCATATGTTGCCCAGATGAATGTTTATAATGGTAAATTATTAAACGATGTTCAAATTTATAATCGTAATATACAAATTAGACAAAGTTCAAATGACGGCGTAATCTCTAATCAGGATTTACTTACTTCCAAGTATATAGTTATAGAAGATCAGGCTCAGGTAAAATTGGATAAATCATATATAGATCAATGTGCAGTTAAAGCACCGTTTGATGGTAAAGTTACAAATATTGTAAACTATACAGGAAGCGGCGTAGGCAGTTGTAATGAAATAATGGATATCACAGCTATTTAACACTGGTACTTAGAAATCTGCATGTTTTAACAAATATTTACTGTTCATGCAGCTATAAAAACTGTCGATATTAAAAATGCTAAACGGTCTTTTTTAAGGCCGTTCTTTGTGTTTGAAACCATTTATTGGAAGAATTACAATATAGTAATATAAAACCTATCAGCTGCAGACAATTTCCAATAATGTTAATATTCTGAAAGCGCGAAGGTATATTGGTTATAATAATAGTAATGAATATAATTAAAAAAGTAACCCTTGCCCAATTTTTGCCTTTTGATATTTTATAAGTAAGAAAAAACAATATACTGAGATATATCAGTACAAAAATAATCAATACAATTATAATGTTGTTATTCCCATTGTTTATATGCGGATGTTTGCTGATTTTATTATAATAATATGCAGAGGCAATAATAATATCAATTAATATTGATAATATGGATACATAAAGAAATGTAACTCCTACAGTTATAAATTTTGGTTTTTTCCCAATAGTTTTGTCATCCATAAAGCTAATGATTTAATTTAGTTGTTAATAATTTTAAAATAATTATATCAGAAAAAATTATCATCGTTAGCTAAATTCTACAGAAAATTTTACTCTTAGCTGTATTATAATAATATACATATTATTATAATGAGGTGCTTTTGATGAAAGCAGAAATACTTACAGCTGAACAGAAATTATACGGAAAATATAATTATCTTAATTTCAGCATGTATAATGGTTTTTCAGTTGCTTTAATTGCAGAAAGCACTCTTATATTGTATTCACTTAAGTTTGGTGTCCCAGATTATATAGTGGGAGTAATGGCTTCATTTCTTTTTCTGGGCATCCCATTTTTGATACTTGGGAAAAAACTTGTTGTTTCTTTTGGTGCAACTAGAACAGTTTCAAATGCCTGGTTTTGCCGTAATTTATCAGGGATGATAACAATATTAGCTCCTATTGTGTCATATTATACTTCATTGGAGTACGGTATTGCTGTCATCATTATAGGAGCCTTCGGTTTCTATTCCTTCAGGGGAGTGGGGATGATTGCACTTCTTCCTATGCTGGGAGAAATAACTGATAAAAATGACTTAGGTGAATTCAATTCCAGAGCCTTTTTCAGATTTAATATGGGTTATTTTATTTCTATCTTAGTACTTGTTGTTCTTTTTAAATTTTACGACTCTCTTATTACTTTTCAAATAGTTATTATCATTGGGAGTCTGCTTGGTATAATAGCCAGTATATATGCTAAAAAAGTTCCTGAAACTTCTATTCCCAGAAAATCTGCATCTGTTTCTGTTAAAAATGCGTTTATTTTTGTATATAAATATCCAGCTTTAAGAAAGTTGGTTTATGCTCAAACCGTATATTTTATTGGACTGGCTTTAATTTTACCCTATTCAATGCTTGCTTTGAAGGAATCATATCATCTAAGTGACTTTAAGGCATTTGAATTTGTATTGGCTCAATTTTTAGGAGCGATGCTTATTTCCCATATTAGTAAAAAATTAATAAATATAATTGGTTCAAAAAATTTACTTGCTATTCTGTTTTTTTTACAAATAATAATAGGAGGACTCTGGCTGATCTCTCCAATGATATTCAACTGGTTATATTGTTTCGCCATATTTTTATTTCTTGGCATGACACAATTTGGAGGCTACCTAGCCTTAACACATTACTTTCTTACTGTTACTCCGCCAGATAAGAGAATAGGTTCTACTATGGTTGTTTCGGCTGTTTCAAGTATTCTGGCAGGTTTATGCGGAGCTGTAATAGGCGGCGGACTGTTAAAATTATTGGAAAGCTTTGGTTTTCATTCATTAGGTTTGTTTCATTATTATTTTAATATAATTATAATAATAACGATCATCGGGTATTTTACTGTACTAAAACTTGAGAAAATAAGCGTATTGCATTCAATTATAAAAATTTATAAGCTTATGAAAAAAAATAAGGCCGAATAAATCGGCCTTATTCATGTCAATTATTTAGCTTAAAGGATTGTCATCATAAAATAACTCACCTGATGTTATAGCTCTTTCATTTATTTCGATATATTTTTTCTTCTTAATAGATAAAGGAAGAACTTCTTTAAGAGTATTTAATTCATAAATATTAGTTATTTTTGTATATGCTGTAAGTATTATAACAGCAGCTGTGGCCGTTAATCCTACCTTATTTGCCATTTCAGTAGCAGGCATATAATATGCTTTCACATCATCTCTTTTAACTTTTCTTGATACTAAAGATGAATTTACAATTATTGTCCCCCCAGAGACAACATCATTTTCAAATTTATCCAGAGACGGAGCATTCATTGCTATCAGTACATCCGGAAGATCTACAAGAGGTGATCCTATTGTTTCATCAGATATTACAATGCTTGCATAGGCAGTTCCCCCACGCATCTCAGCGCCATAGGAAGGAAGCCATGTTGAGTTATATCCTGCTTCTTTTGCGCAATTAGCCAGCAATACCCCTACAGACATAATTCCCTGTCCGCCAAAACCGGCAATTTTAACTTTATGTTCACCGATTTTTTTGATCTTTTTTGCCAAATCATCGGAATCACCTACATTAATATCAAGAAGTTCAAGAAGAGCATCATCATTAAGAAAAGGAAGTCTTCCCTGTCCTTTGTCCTGTTTATCTATATCTCTGAAATTTTTTACTGGGTAGAAAGGTTCAAGATTTTCTCTCAGCCATTTTCTTGATTCAATTGGATCCATTCTCCAGTTAATTGGACATGGAGAAAGTATTTCAACAAAAGAGAAACCTTTCTTTTCCTTCTGATTCTTTAGAGCCTTAAACACTGCTTTTCTTGTTTTTAATACACTAGCTGGTGTACCTAAAGATGTTCTTTCAATATACACAGGAGCATCTATGCTGCTCATTACTTCGCACATTTTTATTGGCAAACCGTCACGCCCTGCATCTCGTCCAAGAGGTGTAGTCTTTGATTCTTGACCAATTAGAGTTGTTGGGGCCATTTGACCGCCTGTCATTCCGTAAATAGCGTTATTTATAAAAATAACAGCCATGTTTTCACCTCTGTTAGCAGCATGAATTACTTCCCCCATACCGATACCACCAAGGTCTCCGTCACCTTGATAAGAAATAACAATTGCATCATCCAGAGATCTCGTTACTCCGGTGGCTACAGCAGGAGCTCTGCCGTGAGGGCACTGTATATTGCCGGTATCCATATAATAATAAAGAAAAACAGAACAACCTACAGGTGACATAAATACTACCTGATCCTGAATTTCAAGATCTGTTATTGCCTCAGCCATCATTTTATGAACAACACCATGCCCACATCCTGGGCAGTAATGAGTAGTCTTTTGACCAGGACCTTTTCTTGTAAATTCATCATAAAATGCAGCTGGTTTCTTATGTTTAATCATAATAAATACTCCCTTAAATATCTCTTTTAACACAGTTCATGAGTTCCTCAACTGTTGGAAGATTGCCCCCATGCCAGTTATATCTGAGAACAGGTATCTTGCTTTTTACTGATAGTTCTACGTCATCAGCCATTTGACCGTCATTTAGTTCAACAACCATCATTTTCTTACAGGTTTCTGAAAGTTCATCAATTCTCTTTTTAGGAAATGGGAACAGTGTTTTTGGACGCATTAAGCCAATTTTAATTCCCTGTTTTCTTAATTCTCTTGTGGCTGTCAGGCAAATTCTTGAAGAAATACCGAATGCCACAAATAAATATTCAGCATCTTCAGTGAAACATTCTTCATAATCTACAATTTCGTCTTCAATTCTTCTATATTTTTCCTGCAGATGAAGTATATGGTCTGATAAACCCTCTTTGCTCATATAAATTGATGAAAGGAGATTATTTCTACTTGCAGCATCAGCATATAGAGCCCAGTCTTTGCGCTTTGAATGAATTACTTTATCAGAAAATTCTACAGGTTCCATCATCTGACCAATAAATGCATCAGACAGTATGAATACAGTCATTCTGTATTTATCAGCAAGTTCAAATGCTTTATAGCTGAAATCTGCCATTTCCTGAACTGAATTTGGAGCGAGGACAATATTTTTATAACTTCCATTTCCTCCGCCCTTTATAACCATATTATAGTCACTCTGTTCAGGCCATATATATCCTAAACCAGGTCCAGCTCTCTGCACATCCACAATAACACATGGAATTTCGGAACCTGCTAAATAAGAGAGCGCTTCTCCCATAAGAGCAACACCAGGACTTGATGAAGCTGTCATTACTCTGGCACCGGCTGCACCTGAACCAAGCAACATGTTTACTGCAGCAATTTCACTTTCCGCCTGCAGAAAAGTTCTTCCTGCTTTTGTAAAGTATAAAGCAGCGGAATGCGCTACTTCACTTGCAGGAGTAATAGGATAACCAAAAAAATGCGTTGCTCCTCCAAGAAGTGCAGCATGTATTACAGCATCATTGCCTTTCATTAAATGTTTCATTTATCTTCCTCCCCGTTTTTGTGTACGATAATTGTATCAGGTTCAGGGCAAACATAAAAACATATTCCACATCCTATACAGCCTGGTTTTTCAAATTTGGCATACTGATAACCCATTTTATTAATATCAGATCCAATAACAATGCAGTCTTTTGGACATGATTCAACACAAACTCTACAGCCTTTGCAGACAGAAGAATCAATTTCTATATAACATTTTGCCATGATTAAACTCCTTTAAAAAAATCATCATAATCAAGTTCTTCAATAAAATAGTTAATATCACTGATACTTTTTACTATTTGATTAGGTGCTTCTTTTATTTCCATATAGTGCCCTGGGCAACCCAATTTTGCACAAACGAAAATTTTATTATTCCCCGGAAGAATCAATTCAACTTCCTTGTTTGAGTTACAGTTTTCCTGTGTACATTTTCTTTCAACAATCATATTAGCGTCACAGATAGGACAGCAGACATTATATGAATCCAGAGAATCAGTATGCTTTGGTATAAAACTATACAGTTTTGCATGGCTTCCCCAGAAAGAATCACAATATATGTAGCCTGTTGTTAAACCGTCGCTAATTTTAATTCTTACCGCAGGAATGCCGTTAATCAGGATTGAATTATCCATTAAACTATGTCCATTGGGGCAAAAAGTATTTTCAATAACAAGAAAACTTTTCCCGCTTCTGCGAACAAGTTTCAGACCTCTGGGTAAATGATTTAATATATTTTTAGGAATTTCTTTATATTGAATTTCCATAATAACTCCTCATAAATTAAAGTATTATACTTTAGCAACTATTTGTATTCATTCAAAGGCGACTTGCCTTTTACTGCCAATAAAGCTCCTTCGAAAAGAGCTTCCATTTCATTTTCTCCAGGGTAGGTAAAAACTTTAGCTATAAACTCAATTTTTTTAATAATTTCCCTCATCAGAGTTTTTCCATATGCAAGTCCTCCAGTAAGGACAATAGCATCAACTTTACCTTCAAGAACAGCCGCCATTGAACCAATTTCTTTAGCCACTTGATAAGCCATTGCATTATGTATGATTAAGAATTCAGGATTACCTTTAGCAACTTCTTCTTCCATTATTCTTGCATCTGCAGTACCTAAATATGCAACCATACCACCCTTCCCATGGATCTTTTTTACAATTTCACCTTTTGTGTATTTCCCTGAAAAACACAAATTGACAACATCTTCTGCGGGTAAAGCTCCGCTTCTTTCAGGAGAGAAAGGTCCTTCTCCAAAAATACCATTATTTACATCTATAACCCTTCCGTTCTTATGGGCTCCAACTGTAATACCGCCTCCCATATGAGCTACAATATAATTTGATTCTCTGTATTGCTTCCCCAATTCTACAGCGGCTCTACGAGCCGTAGATTTCTGATTCAAAGCATGAAAAACTGATGTTCTTTCTATTTCAGGCAAACCTGATATTCTTGCCACATCTTCAAGTTCATCAACAACAACAGGATCAACTATATATGAAGGGATGTTACTGTGTTTTGCAATATTATAAGCAATAATAGCTCCTAAGTTAGATGCATGTTCACCTCTTTCGGCTTTATCCAAATCTTCAAGCATCTTATCGTTAACCTGCCAGGTCCCACCTGGGATTGGCTTTAAAAGTCCACCTCGGCCAACAATATATTTAAACTCATTAAAAGAAATATTATGTGCATCTAAAATTGTTTGAATTGTATCAATTCTGAATTGGTATTGATCTATAACTTTGTCAAAAACTTCCAGTTCTTCAGTTTCATGCCTGATTGTTTCTTTTAATATTTCTACCCCCACACTGTCATAAACTGCTATTTTTGTAGAAGTTGACCCAGGATTTATAACTAGAACATTTTCCATAATATATTTCCTTATATTAACTATATATTTGAATACGCTATTAAACTCGCCAATACAATAGAATTAAATTTAGTATCTGAGCTGTCAGAGCGGGATGTGACTACAATCGGAGCTTTTGCTCCGGCTATAATACCTGCAGTGAACTTGGCTGAGAAAAATCCGAATGTTTTATAAAGCACATTTCCTGCCTCAATATTAGGAACAATCAAAATGTCTGCTAATCCTGCTACAGGGCTGGAAATACCTTTATGTTTTGCAGCTTCAACTGAAAAAACATTATCAAAGGCAAGCGGACCGTCAATTACGCAGCCTTTAATTTGAGAACGATCATTCATTTTGGATAACACCGCTGCATCTATTGTTGCCTGCATGCTGGGATTTACTGCTTCTACAGCACAAAGTATAGCAACTTTTGGTTTTTCTACTCCGAGTTTATGCGCAACTTTTACCGCATTTTCAATGATGGCTTTTTTTTGCATTAAATCAGGTGCGATATTGATTGCTGCATCTGATAATAATACAGTTCTGTCAACTTTTCCTTTAAAATTGAATATTGAAACATGGCTTAATATGCTGTTACTTCTTAAACCCCATTCTTTATTCAGCACAGCTTTCAGCAAAGTAGATGTCGGTATTAAACCTTTCATCAACATTTTTGCTCTTCCTGCAGAAACCATCTGGACTGCAAGTTCTGCAGCAGAAGCATCTGTATCCCGGTCAATTATCTCTGCATCAAGCTCAAAACTAAAATTGTCAAGCAGTTCTCTTATTTTGTCTGCTTTACCGATAAGAACCGGTTTAACAATTTCATTCTGTACAGCTTTTTTAAGAGATAGCAGCACATCGAGATCATGAGCATTAACAACAGCAATTTTCTGGATACCTCCAGATTTTGCATAATTTACCATTGCTCTAATTGAGTCAAACATGATAATAACCACTATCTTTTATGTTCTACAAAACTTATGATTTTGTTAATTTCCACACAATTTGTCAGAATCATAACTAGCCGATCAATACCTAACGCACACCCGCAAAAATCCGGCATTCCATATTTTAATGATTCAAAAAAATCGTCGTCCTCAGAATATTTAGGTAAATTTTGAATCTTTCTATTATTATGCGCTTTATTAAACCTTTTTTTCTGCTCGATATAATCTGTTAATTCTGAATATGCATTAGCAATTTCAATTCCACCTAAATAAAGTTCCCATCTTTCTGCAAGTTCAGGATTTGTATCGTGAATCCTGGAAAGAGCAGCCATTTCAACCGGATAGTCAATTAATATTACACCTCTGTCTTTAGGTAAGTTTGGTTCAATTTTTTCTGTAAGTAATATTTCAAATAAGTTTTCTCTTATGGCACATTCAGGACTTTTCCCGGTAAATTTTATAAATGCATCATTAACAGATATAATTTCCCATGGTTTTGAAAAATCGATGCTTATTTTGTTATATTTTATCCTATAACTTCCAAAAATTTCATACACAATTTCTTTCAACATTGCTTCTAAAAAAGTCAGTATGTCCTTGTAATTACCATTGGTTTGATACCATTCAAGCATTGTAAATTCAATATTATGAAATTTACCCACTTCGCCTTCTCTAAAACATTTTCCTACCTGAAAAATTTTATTATAACCTGCTGCAACCATGCGTTTCATGTGAAGTTCAGGAGAGGTTCTTAAAAATAGATCAGCAGCAGGAGGAGCATTTATAAAATCTTCAGGTGCAGGAGAATTTAGAACTATAGGAGTTTCTACTTCCATATAGTTATTCCTGATAAAAAACAGTCTTATCTGGTTAATAATTTTTGCTCTGAGTTTTATGGCTGGAAGTTGTTTTTCCAGCCTTAAAAGATCATTTGGCTTTTTTGATTCTTTCAACATATTCACCGGTACGAGTATCTATTTTTACAACATCACCCTGATTGATAAAAATAGGTACTGCAATTTCATATCCGTTATCAATTGTTGCCGGTTTGGTTACATTTGTAGCAGTATCCCCTCTTGCCCCTGGTTCTGTATCTATAATTTCTTTTTCGATAAATACAGGAAGTGTTATTTCAACAGCTCTTCCTTTGAATAAAAGTATTTTACACAGAGCATCTTCTACTAAAAAATATATTTGGTCTCCAAGATGTTCTTTGCTCACTCTGAATTCATCGTAAGTTTCAGCATCGCTAAAAACATAGAAATCTCCTTCAATATAAGAAAAATACATATCTCTTTCTTCAAGATTGGCTTTTGCTATACCTTTATCGGATGACCGGTATGTTTTATCCATAGTCGTACCTGTAAGCATATTTTTCAACTTACAGCGGTAAAGTGCCTGACCTTTACCTGGTTTACAGAAATCAAATTCTGTTATTATCCAAGGGTCTCCATCTATTTCCAGCTTAAGCCCTTTCCTAAGATCCGAGGCATTGTTCATATATTATCTCCTTAATTGGATATCCATTAATGAATTATTAATAATAAAGTAGAATTAAAGTATCTCTAAAAGTGTATATTTTCAATTAACGAGAGTAGAATTTTATTATAGGAAATTTTGACTTTAATTAACGAGCTATATTTGCAATTTTTAACCCTAAATATCAGCAAAAAAAAAGAGACACTTCAGAATAGTGTCTTTCAGATAGTAAATAAATTGTATTCAGTACCCTATTTCAACTTATCTGAGATAAAGTAGTCTATACTTCCATGCAGGTTTTCAGGAAGGCAAGATTGACTATTCAAACTGGTTATTTCAGTCTCATAACCTTTTTTGTTAATAGGAATTACATACAGATGCATGGGATATCTTAGAAAATTGCCTATTTTATAATCGGCTGCTATTGAAGAAGTTGGAGAGTAAAGTCCAGGAGTGTTCCCTACAAGAAATCCAGGAGCAATTAAAATTAATCTATATCTATAATCTTTACCAGTGATAGAAGATTTACCTGAAATTTCATACCTTATTCCATTTTTATTACAGAGTGATTCTTCTAAATTTGATGACTGGGAAATTAGTTTGATCTGAATATCTTTCATGGGTGAAATAGAAAATGCTCTCTCTCCATTTTTATCTAAAGGGATTCTAATTAAATTTATGATGTCATTACTCTCAGCCAATTTTAAATAAAAACTTACATTTACAGGATAAAAATTTACCTGATATGCAAAGTTCTTATAGGCATTAATATTAACACCTGAATCCATAGATGACCCCATTTCTATTCCTGTTTTAACTTCTATCGGTATATATTCCAGGACATCACCTGACAAGTTGGTACGTCTGCCAATAATTAGGTAATATTTATCTCTTTTGCTTTCAGGAATGTTGCCATCGGGAATAAATGTGAATGTTTTATCTTTTTCTTTTTTTACAGAGAATTTAAATCCAGGTCCTCTCAGCTGAGCCAAAGGAGGATAAAAAACAATATTATTATTGTTATAAGGCTGTTTATAGGAGTAGCTTATATGGTCATTCTCAGGCTTTGAAATTAATCCATAAAGAAGATAGGTATGCATAGAATAATTATGGATAATTAAATCAACCCATCTGGATTGTGTACTATCACTTTTATAAACTACAGGAAGCAGTATTTGCTTTAATTTTACTTTCCAGTTGCTTAAATCTGCAAGCTGTTTATCCAATTTATCATCTGTGTGGTACAGTGTATTTAATTTGATACTTTTTAATTCATTGTTTTTCTGTGTAGCAAAGAGCGTAAATTTTGCAGGACAGTCTTCTATTGAACTTGTTTTAGTTAACGGGGGGTCAATTATCTTAATGTTAACAGAGCCTCTATAGTGTGTAGAATATGTTAGCCATGTAAAGTTTTTAAATCCTTCAATATTACTTATTATGACTCTGTTGCTATTGTTCCATGAACAGGCAAAAGTAGTAAGAGGACCATTTCCTGGCACAATATTTTTATAACTATTATTGTATTTATGGTTATTAACGATCTGAATATTGGTTATATAAATATTATTTTCATCAAAAATATTTAGGCTTAAAATAAAATTATCTGAAAAATCTATCTTGATTTCTGCTTTATTATTGGTTTCGATTGACAAAGGTTTAATTTTTTTTTGATAGTTTGAATCTGCATGTGTCACTTTAATGCTTTTTGAACTTTGATTATTAATAACTATATTTAATTTATCCGCAAATATTTTTGCGTAAGTAAAAAATATCAGTATTAAAACTGTCGTGAATATCAAATTTTTGTTTACAGTAAATTTCATCATCAGTTTTATCCGGTAATTTTTTGAAATTCTTTTGTCTTTTCAAGGGCCTCAATTGAGTTTGTCCTAAGAACTGTTCCAGAAATTATATTTATATAAAGATCTCCTTTTGAAGAAGATCTAAACTGTATAATAATGGTTTCAGGTCTAGAATTGTTTCCTAAAAAACAGAGTATATTACCTTTTTGTTCATTAAATTCGGGAATTGCCAAGATAGTGTTATTTTTACTTCTTAAATAATAATTTTTTGGATATACCAGTATATCAAATGGTGAAGAGAGCCACGAATAGCCTACATCTGACTGTGAAGTTTTGTATGAAACATAATTATCTGCTGCTGTTTGAAAAAGGGCCTGAACTTCCCATGCTGAACCTGAAACAACCTGAAGCGCTCCTCCGCCTGGATTTAATGGGATGGCAAGTATTCCACCAGCTAAATCTGTTAAAGCCGCAACCTGATCAAAAGCATCGGCAATATTCAATAGCTTCAATCTGTATGGTGAATAAGCTGTAGATGTTGTTGTCGTATCCAGATGGCTTTGTGTTGAAAAAACCAAATCAAAAGTCAAATGCCTTTTGTCTGCCAAAGTTATATCAAATTTATACTTTAAATTATCAATTTCACTCATAGCATTGCTGAATGCATATAAGCCTTTATCGTTAGTTTCAACACCGTTAGACCACATAAAAGAGCTGTAGGTTGCAAAATGGGAAAAATTATTATAACTGTAATTCTTTAGTTTTGTTCTATATGATAATGTATTATTATAAACTAAAATTCCCTGAATAAATTTTTTGGCCGCAAGCCTATATTTTTTATTAGCGCTGTAGATTTTTGCTGAATCAAGTTCAAATGCAATAGGCATATTATTCTTCTTATAAATCCCTTTACCGGAATTAGGAATAAAGAGCAGATTCCTGACACCAACATCAGGAACTTTTTTACTGTTGTCATAATAGAACGGTTCAACCTTTACTGTTGCATTTGTTAGATTGGTAAAATGTATATCTAAACTATTCCCCCTTAACGGTACCTTTGAAAAACCTTCCCCTGTAACCTCTGCAGAAAGATTCAAGGAGATATTGAATAAAAATAATATCTTAACAGCAAGTATTATGAATCTATATCTCATATAGTATTTTGTTATGATATATGTTGAATTATAGTTGAATGATTATTTTAAATTATATATAAATACATATCCTTATTCAAGGTTTTCGCTGTTATATATGTTTCCTAATCATAAAGATATTACAATGAATTTTATATTTAGACTCAGCTAAATTATAATATCTGCACATTCTTGTATTTGATAATCTGTTAATGTAGATTTAAGCACATATGAAATATGAACTTATATAAATAACTACGATATTAATTTTATTTTATGAAAACTTCAAAACACAAAAACATTTTAGAAAGTGCGTTAAAAGATAGAATTTTAATCCTTGACGGTGCTATGGGAACTATGATTCAGGGATATGAACTGGAAGAAGCTGATTTTAGAGGAGAGCAGTTCAAAAACAGTACAATTGATTTAAAGGGTAACAATGATCTCTTATCAATTACTAAACCTGAAATTATCAGTGAAATTCACACTGAATATATGAACGCAGGAGCCGATATTATTGAAACAAACACTTTTAACTGCAGCTCTATGTCTATGGCTGACTACGGTTTGGAAAGTAAAGTTTATGAAATCACTTATGCTGGGGCATGTATTGCAAGAAAAACTGCTGATAAAATGACCCAAAAAACTCCTGATAAACCAAGATTTGTTGCAGGAGTATTAGGACCTACCAGTAAAACTGCATCAATTTCTCCGGATGTAAATAACCCTGGATATAGAGAGGCTTATTTTGATGATTTTGTTACAACATACAAAGAAACTACTAAAGCCTTAATTGACGGAAACGTTGATATTCTATTGATCGAAACAGTTTTTGATACTTTAAACTGTAAAGCTGCTATTTTTGCTATATTAGAATGTTTTAAGGAGATGGATGTTGAGATTCCAATAATGATTTCTGCTACTATAGTAGATGCAAGCGGCAGAAATCTTTCAGGACAGACAATTGAAGCATTTTGGATCTCCGTTTCCCATGCTACGATTTTAAGCTGTGGACTTAATTGTTCATTAGGACCTGAGCAGATGTATCCTCATTTGAAATCACTGTCAAAACTGGCAACATCCTACGTAAACTGCCATCCAAATGCAGGTTTACCGAATGAATTTGGAAATTATGATCAAACACCTGAAATAATGGGCAAGATAATTGAAAGTTTTGCAAAAGACGCCCTGGTTAATATTATTGGAGGCTGCTGCGGTACAACCCCTGATCATATAAAAGCAATCGCACAGGCAGTGTCAGGATATAAGCCAAGAAAAAAAAATGAAGGAAAACCTTATTGCTATTTAAGCGGACTAGAACCATTTGAAATTAGACCTGACAGTATATTTGTGAATATTGGAGAAAGAACAAATGTTTCAGGATCTAGAAAGTTTGCCAGGCTAATAAGGGAAAATAATTATGAAGAAGCACTGTCCATAGCCAGACAGCAGATTGAAAATGGTGCACAAGTTATTGATGTTAACATGGATGACGGAATGCTCGATGCAGTAGAGGAGATGAAGACTTTTTTAAACCTTGTTGCATCTGAACCTGAGATATGTAGAGTTCCTGTAATGATTGACTCATCAAAATGGGAAGTAATTGAGTCTGGCCTTAAATGCCTTCAGGGCAAATGCATAATAAATTCGATCAGCCTGAAAGAAGGTGAGGAAGAATTTATACATCATGCTGAACTGGCTAAAAAATATGGTGCTGCTGTCGTCATTATGGCTTTTGATGAAAATGGTCAGGCTGATACATTTCAAAAGAAAGTTCATATTTGCAAAAGAGCCTATAATATTTTGGTAGATAAGGTTGAATATAATCCTCAAGATATTATTTTCGATCCGGCAATTCTGGCAATTGCAACAGGAATAGAAGAACATAATAATTATGCACTTGATTTTATTAACGCAGCTGAAACTTTAAAAAAAGTCTGTCCTAATTGCCTAGTAAGCGGTGGGGTAAGTAATTTATCTTTCTCTTTTAGAGGGAATAATACAGTAAGAGAAATTTTGCATTCAGTATTTTTATATCATGCTGTAAAAGCTGGGATGGATATGGGAATTGTTAATTCAGGACAGCTAGTCATATATGAAGAAATTCCAAAAAATATTCTAAAATTAGCTGAAGACGTAGTATTAAATCGCTCAGATGATGCAACAGAAAAACTCCTTGACATAGCTATAACAATAAAATCCAGCTCTGCATCAGGTAAAACAGATGATTCATGGAGATCTAACCCTGTAGAAGAACGTATAGTACATTCAATTATAAAAGGAATTACTGATTATATTGAGAAAGATGTTGAAGAAGCAAGAAAATATTTTGACAGATCAATAGAGGTTATTGAAGGACCTTTGATGTGCGGCATGAATGCCGTAGGCGAACTGTTTGGAGCAGGAAAAATGTTTCTGCCTCAGGTAATAAAAAGTGCCAGGGTAATGAAAAAATCGGTAAGTTATTTAACACCTTTCATAGAGGCTGAAAACAGTTCACAGGGCATTATGCAAAAACATGTTGGAAAAATTGTCATGGCTACTGTCAAAGGTGATGTGCATGACATAGGGAAAAATATTGTGAATGTTGTCTTGAGGTGTAATAATTTTGAAGTTATTGATCTTGGAGTAATGGTCCCATGTTCTGAAATTCTCTCTATTGCTGCTAAGGAGGAAGCTGACATTATTGGCTTAAGCGGTTTAATTACTCCTTCATTGGATGAGATGATAAATGTTGCAGGAGAAATGGAAAAAGCCGGTCTTAAAATCCCTCTTCTTATCGGAGGAGCTACAACTTCATCAATCCACACCGCTGTTAAAATGCTTCCCGCTTATTCAGGGCCAATTGTACATGTAAAAGATGCTTCTGTTTCTGTAAGTGTAGCTAATTCTCTTATGGGAAATGATTCAAAAAATTATGCAGAAAGCGTATTTAAAGGGTATAAAAAAATAGCAGAAAGCTATAATAAGGTTTCATCTAGTCGTGAAATTACGAGTATTAATATTGCTAGAGAGAAAAAATACAGTATTGACTGGGAAAAAGAACCTATAGTAAAATCGAATTTTCTTGGAGTTAAAGTATTAGAGAATTATCCTCTTGAAAAATTAGTTAAATATATTGATTGGACATATTTTTTTAATGCTTGGGAATTGAAAGGTAAATATCCTGATATTTTGAATGATTCAGAAAAAGGAGAAGAAGCTACTAAATTATATAATGATGCAAATAATCTGTTGGAATATATTATAAAAAACAGTCTCTTAAAGGCAAATGCAGTTTTTGGAATATTTCCAGCCAATTCTAACGGTGACGATATTATTATATATTCAGATAAAAACAGGAACAAAACTGTTTCGAAAATGTTCAACTTAAGGCAGCAAATCCTTCCGAATATTAAAGCTAAAAGTAAATCATTATCAGATTTTATAGCTCCAGAAAAATCAGAGCATATAGATTTTATTGGTATGTTTGTTGCTACTGCAGGCATTGGAGTTGATGCCCTTGTAGATAAATTTAACAGCGATCATGATGACTATAAAGCTATTATGACAAAGGCTCTGGCAGATCGTTTGGCTGAAGCATTTTCAGAACATTTAAATGAAATAGTCATGAAAGATTATTGGCAGACAGATAAAAAATTACATGAAGTTTGTGAAGGAATAAGGCCTGCTATCGGATATCCTGCCTCTCCTGATCACTCTGAAAAACTTACTCTTTTTGAAATGCTTGAAGCAGAAAAAAATATTGGGGTGAAACTTACTGAGAGTTATATGATGTCACCTGCTGCTTCAGTTTGTGGTCTTTACTTTGCTCACCCTGAAGCTAAATATTTCTCTGTTGGAAAAGTAGGGGAAAGCCAGGTTGTAGACTATGCAAAAAGGAAAAATATTTCAAAAAATAAAGCAGAAAAATTTTTATCTGCTATATTAGGATATGTTTCGGAAAATTAAAAATAAATTTTAATTTATATTAAAAAAATCGGAGATAATAATGAGCTACGAAAAGACAGTGCTATGTATTGGTGCAGGTTACGTTGGTGGTCCAACAATGGCAGTTATTGCTGATAAATGTCCGGATTATAAAATCATTGTTGCAGATATTAATGAACAGAGAATTGCAGACTGGCAGACAGATGAGCTGCCAATATATGAACCTGGATTACTTGAAGTTACTAAAAGAGCATTAAATAGAAATTTGTTTTTTACAACTGACGTAGACAGTGCAATAAAAGAAGCTTCAATTATTTTCGTAAGTGTTAATACTCCAACAAAAACTTTTGGACAGGGAGCGGGTAAAGCTTCCAATCTTCAGTATTGGGAAAAAACCGCTCGTAATATCGTTAAACAGTCAGATAGAGATAAAATTATTGTAGAGAAAAGTACTCTCCCTGTAAGAACTGCTGAAGCTATGAGCCGTATATTACGATCCAATGATAAAGGTCTAAAATTTGAAGTATTATCTAATCCTGAATTCTTAGCTGAAGGTACTGCAATTGCTGATTTAGAAAACCCAGACAGAGTATTGGTAGGTGCAATGGAAACTGAAGAAGGTCAGATTGCATTGAAGAAAGTTGTTGATATTTATGCAAATTGGGTTCCTAAAGAAAGAATTGTTACGACAAATGTATGGAGCAGTGAGCTTACAAAGCTTGTCGCAAATGCTTTATTAGCTCAGAGAATTTCTTCAATTAACAGTATTTCAGCTCTCTGCGAAAAGACAGATGCCAATGTATTGGAAGTTTCAAAAGCAGCAAGAATGGATACTAGAATTGGTGCTAAATTCTTAAATCCAAGTGTTGGTTTTGGTGGATCATGCTTTAAAAAAGATGTTTTAAACCTAGTTTACTTATGCGAGCATTTTAATCTGCCTGAAGTTGCCCGATACTGGGAACAGGTTGTTTTGATGAATGAATATCAGGAAAGACGTTTTGTAAAAAGAGTGATTGAAAACATGTTTAATTCTGTTGCCGACAAAAAAATTACTCTTTTCGGTTTTGCTTTTAAAGCTGATACTGGAGACACAAGAGAATCACCTGCAATTTATATTTCAGAACTACTTTCTGAAGAACATGCTAATATTGCGATACATGACCCAAAAGCATTAAAGAATGCAAAATATGATTTAGAACACTTAAAAACTAATGTTGAATATTTTGAAGACCCATATGAAGCTGCCAAAGACTCACATGCTCTTTTGATTGTTACTGAATGGAATGATTTTAAAGATTATGATTATGAAAAGCTATACAAATCAATGGAAAAACCAGCTTTCGTTTTTGACGGCAGGAATATACTTGACCATAAAAAACTTTTTGAAATAGGGTTTAATGTATATCCACTCGGGCAGCAAGCTCTGACACATTTGAAATAATAAATTTATAAATAATCAAAAGCCTGAATTTTTATAAATTCAGGCTTTTATTTATACATCTATAAATACGGCAAAAGGATAAACAATAATTTCAGAAAATAACTGTTGTTACTTTTTCGTTACAATGTTGAGCTTGAAAGTTCTTAAAGGCTGAACTTTCTCCCAAGCTCTTTTGTAATCAAATTTTAAGTTTGCCTTTCCAGTAGCCAAAATTTTAAAAGTATAAAGCTTACTCCCTCCGGCTCCTATTAATTTGGAATTCGGTGTATATTTTGATTTTACCAGTTCAATAATTTTTTTATCATATTCTCCTACATGCCAATCATATCCTGTCGTAGGATTGCTTTTCAGTAATATGGTAAAAGTTTCACCTGTTTTTCCTTTGAAAGTTTTATCTGAATCATCTGCTTTAAATTCATTACTTTTTGGAAAAATACAGCAGCATGAAACAAGAATTGTACTTACAAGAACAAGTAATGATCCAGCAATAAAATATTTTTTCATTATACTTTCACCTTCCAAAAATAAAGATTGTAATTTTAATACACATCAGTTGCTTAACATAAATGATAATTGATTAGAGATTATTTTATAGTTCAATTAAAATTAAATTGACATTATACTCAAAAGCGCATATTCTTGTAAATAAAATGTAACACTTTGGGTTGTTATTCACTTGTTTAGTCTTTAGGCAGCAGTTAAGATGGGCAGTATCCCTACAATTCGACATTCTATAAACCATGTATATAAAATTTAGCAAAAAAAATAAAAATTTAAAACCATCTAGAAGAAGGACAGTCATTATAGTTGCTTCTGTCCATGTTGTAATTTTAGTAACAATTTTTTTAGTGTTTGTAATGGACAGCCTCTTTAAACCTAAAAAAATTAACTCTATAAATGTCAGTGTTGTAAATGCAAAAGATTATATGAAGAAAACAGCATCTTCTCAAGAAGTTACTTCATCTAAGCCTAAAACAGTTAGGAGAAAGAAACCCTTAGTAAAAAAAAGAATAATAAGAACTAAACCTAAAAAAACTTGGAAAGCTTTAGATCCAAGTCAGATAATAAAATCAACAACTCAGGTACAGCGTAAAACTTTAACAAAATCTAAACCTAAGTATAAATCACTAAAAGCATCAGATATTGCAAAAAAGTTGCGTAGTGATTTAAAAAACATAAAATTTAAATCAGTAAACAATGCTACTTCAAATCCGTCCATGTTAAATTACTATGATAAAGTAAGATCATATCTCTATGGTTTATGGGAGCAGCCGTCAAGAGCAGCAGCAGGTAATCGTACTCCATCGGTACTAATCAGTATATCTGTTAACTCTGCAGGAAAAGTTGTAAAGGCCAAACTTATACGAAAAAGTGGTGTTTTAGTAATGGACAGATCTGTCATGAAACTACTCTCCAGTTTGTCTGATCTGCCCAAACCTCCTGAAGGCGCCGTAACTTTTGAAGCAGATATGGTTTTACAAGATTAAAAAAAATGGCATTATAAATAAAAAATATAATGCCATAAATAATCTATATGTTTTCTAAAGTTATTTTTTAGAAGCTGCTTTAGTTTGAACAACCTTTTTTAATTTTAATGTCGGCTTACCAGATTCAACCGTTTTTTTAGTAATGATGCACTCTTTTATATCATCTCTGGAAGGCACTGTATACATAATTTCCAGCATGAGCTCTTCAATTATTGACCTCAAGCCTCTGGCTCCAGTTCCTTTGTCAACTGCTTTGGCTGCTAAAGAACTCAAAGCTTCTTTTTGAAATGTAAGCTTTACATTTTCCATTTCCATTAGCTTTTTGAACTGTTTTATAACAGCATTTTGAGGTTCTGTAAGTATTTTTACCAAATCCTCCTGCTGCAGTTCCTGCAATGAAGAAACAACAGGTAGCCTGCCTATGAATTCAGGAATTAAACCAAATCTTATTAAATCCTCAGGTTCTGCAAGATTTAGGATTTTATCTGTATCCAGAATCTCACGCTGCTTAATTTTTTCATCAGAGAGTTTAAAGCCTAAAACCTGATTCCCAATTCTTCTTTTAATAACTTTGTCAAGCCCAACAAAAGCTCCGCCGCAAATGAACAGAATATTTGAAGTATCTACTTTTAAATATTCCTGATGAGGATGCTTTCTTCCGCCTTTCGGGGGAATATTAGCAACAGTTCCTTCAAGTATTTTTAAAAGAGCCTGCTGTACGCCTTCCCCTGAAACATCACGTGTAATTGATACATTTTCATTTCTTTTAGAAATTTTATCAATTTCATCAACGTAAATAATTCCAATCTGAGCCTTTTCAATATTATAATCAGCAGCCTGTACAAGTCTTAAAATGATATTCTCAACATCCTCTCCGACATATCCTGCCTCAGTTAGAGGTGTGGCTTCGCAAATTGTAAATGGAACATCAATAACTCTTGCCAGCGTTCTTGCGAGAAGTGTTTTCCCTGAACCTGTAGGACCAAGAAGAAGAACATTGCTTTTTTCTATTTCAACATCATTATCAATTGATGTTAATCCCTGCTCACTTCTTTCTCTGTTTACCTGTAATCTTTTATAATGATTATGAACAGCTACAGCAAGACTTTTCTTTGCATGTTCCTGACCAATTACAAAAGTATCCAAAAGATTTTTAATTTCTTTAGGTTTAGGTACCTTCAGTTTAGGAATAGAATCTTTTTCTTTTTGTTTATCTTCTTTTTCAATTTTTCCAAACATCTCCTGACAAACTTCTAGGCAGTTTTTACAGATATGAGAGTTGTCAGGACTCGATATAAGCTGACCTACAGTCTCAGGACCATTGCCGCAAAAAGAACATTTGGGTGTTTTGTCGTTATCTTCTTTCATTATAGATATAAAACCTGATTTGTAAATTTAAAGTGTATATGTTATTTAGATAAAACAGAATCCACAATACCATAATCTTTAGCTTCATCAGCAGACATGAAAAAGTCACGTTCAGTATCTTTTTCAATCTTTGATAATTTCTGTCCAGTATGCTGTGATATTATGCCGTTTAATGTACTTCTCATTCTGAGAATCTCTTTAGCATGTATACTGATATCTGCAGCAGTCCCCTGGGCACCTCCCCATGGCTGATGAATCATAATTCTGGCATTAGGCAAAGCAAATCTTTTATTCTTTGCTCCTGCACACAATAAGAATGCGCCCATACTTGCTGCCTGCCCGACGCAGTATGTTTTAATATCGCAGCTTAAAATCTGCATAGTATCATATATACCCATTCCTGCAGTTACTGAACCGCCTGGACTGTTTATGTACATATCTATATCTTTTTTAGGGTCTTCAGACTGCAAATATAGTAATTGAGCTACAATCATATTTGCAATCTGGTCATCAATCGGTGTGCCAAGTAAGATTATTCTATCTTTTAAAAGTCTAGAAAATATATCATAACCTCTTTCACCATGTCCTGTTTGTTCTACTACCATCGGAACAAGTACTGACATAATTCACTCCTTAAATATTTAAAATAATACAGTGCAGAAATCTGCACTGCTATGTTGTTTTGTAAAATTATTTATCTGATTTTTCAGGTACAAATTCAACTTCAGCATTCTGAACAATAAAATCTGTTACCTTATTAATCAATACTTCGTCAAAAACCTGATTTATATTACCTGAAGAAACTAAACGCTGTTTCAAATCTTCAGGTTTGTATCCGTAATACTGACTCATACTTTCAATATGTTTATTAACTTCTGAATCATCTACTTCGATATTTTCATTTTTCCCAATTTTTCTCAGAAGCAGAAAATTTCTAAGTCTCTTGCTGGCATTTTCTTTAGCTTCAGCCATTAATTTTTCTTTATCGCCTTCAAGTTCCTTATTGGCCGCTTCTTTATCTTTGGATTCACGTAGCTTAGAGTTTACTAAATAGTTTAACTCATTGTTTGTTGCATCCTGTAGCATATCAGGAGGCACAGGGAATGTTAACTCTTTTGTCAATTCATCAACTACTTTTGTTCTTTTTTGAGCATTATAGCTGTTTTCCATTTCTTTTTCTCCCTGCTCAACAATTCTGTTTTTCAACTCGTCAATATCTTTAACCATGAGCTTTGAACAGAGTTCTTCATCAGATGTCAATGGAGCTTTTCTCTGGACGTCAATTACTTTTATTTCATAATTAACTGTTTTACCTGCAAGTAATGCGTCTTCGTAACTGTCTTCAAATTTTGCAGTGTGTTTATATGTTTCACCGGTTTTTGCTCCGGTAAGTGCAGCATTTATTCCGGGTATAATATCATTTTGATTCAACCACACATAATTAAGATCAGAATTTACCAAACGTTTGATTGTATCTTTTGCATCTTCAGGTAATTCAATATCAGAAGTATATGAAACTTTAAGCATATCGCCTTCTTTTGCTTCAGCTTCAACAGTTTCAAATTTTCCATAAACGTCTCTGAAATAATCTAATCTTTTTGTTATTTCTTCATCACTTATTTCTTTTTTTTCTAATTCAATCTTAATGCCTTTATATTCAGGTATTTCGATTTTAGGAGCAATATTAAATCTTAATGTAAAAGAAAAATCATTACCTAGCTCTAATTTTGGTTCTTTATCTTTTGGAATAGAGTATGAAAGCAAATCTTCTTCTCCATCAGCAGAAGCTTTCTGGAAAGCGGCTGACAGGAGTTCTTTCATTGTTTCTTCTTCAATATTTTTTTTATATAGATTTTTCACCAAAGAAATAGGAGCTTTTCCAGGTCTAAAACCTGAAAGTTTTGCCTGAGATGCATATTGCTTAGCGATTTTGTTATAGCCTGTTTCAACTTTGTCTGCAGGTATAATGCAGTCAATCTGCTGCAGGCAAGGTTCTAATTCTTTTTTTTCAATTTTGATTGAATCATTGACTATATTGCCGAGTAAGTCCATGTTATGTTTACCTTTCATTATCAATATTTTATGTATTAAAATAATTATTTCTTAAAAAAATTTACAAAGAGAACCTATAATTTAGTCTACTTGAAGGTAATTTCTATTTCGATTACTAATTTAATGCTATTTATTAGGTAATATATACGTGAACTGAGACAATTATTTGCTGTAAAAGCCTTGTATATTTTATAGTTTTGCTGTGGAAAGAAAGGGATTACATTCTTTTATATTAAGAGAACTATTATAAAAAATTAAAATAAGTAATTTTACTTTTCGCTAAAAACGTATAACATATATGTGGTAAAAATTATTTAAGGAGAAGTAAATTGTTAAACACAAGTCATAAATACAGAACACATTATTGTGGAAAAGTTGGAGAATCTGATATTGACCATAAGATTAAGGTCTCAGGCTGGATACATAGCGTACGTGATCACGGTGGTATTATTTTTATAGATTTAAGAGATTATACAGGCATTGTACAGATTGTTATTGATCCCAAAAAAGATTTTTATAGAGAATTAGAGCACTGGCGCTTGGAAACTGTCATCTGCTTTGACGGCACAGTTATCCCCAGAACAGAAGAAACAGTAAACCCTAAGCTTTCTACTGGAAGTATTGAACTTGTGGCCGAAGAGATGGAAATTCTCGGTGAAGCAGATGTTATTCCGTTTCAGATAGCTAAAGATGACAATGCACCTGAAAACTTAAGACTTAAATACCGTTTTCTTGATTTAAGAAGAGAAACTTTAAGAGAAAATATCTTTTTAAGAGGAAAAGTTATATCTGAGATCAGAAACAAAATGGTTGATATGGGGTTCTTTGAATTTCAAACACCTATTCTAACCAGCAGTTCTCCTGAAGGAGCCAGAGATTATCTCGTCCCAAGCCGTATTCATCCCGGTAAGTTTTATGCATTGCCACAGGCGCCGCAACAGTTTAAACAGTTATTGATGGTAGCCGGTTTTGATAGATACTTTCAGATTGCACCATGCTTTAGAGATGAAGATGCAAGGGCAGACAGATCTCCTGGTGAATTTTATCAGCTTGACGTTGAAATGAGCTTTGTTACTCAGGAAGATGTATTTGCTGCAATGGAAACATTGTTTACACATATTTTTGATAAATTCACTGATAAAGAAGTTACAGAAGCACCATTTCCCAGAATACCTTATAGAGAAGCAATGCTGAAATATGGATCAGATAAACCTGATTTACGCAATCCGTTAGAGATTATTGATGTATCTGAGATTTTTATAAACAGCGGATTTAATGCTTTTTCAGGCGTTATCAAAAAAGGCGGCGTGGTTAGAGCTATTACTGTGAAAAATATTGACAGCAGACCACGAAAATTCTTTGATGACATGGTTAAATATGCCCAGTCAATCGGTTCTAAAGGCTTAGGATATATTATCTGGTCGGAAGGAAAAGAGAAAAGCCCTATCGTTAAATTTCTATCAAGAGACGAATTGGACAATCTGAAAAAAGCAGGGTCTATTGAAGACGGTGATGTAATGTTCTTTGTTGCAGATAAAGAAAAAAATGTCTGCGATATTGCAGGGAAAGTCAGGACGGAACTTGCTAATAGATTAGACCTCATAGATCAAAATTCTTTCAAGTTTTGCTGGATTATAGATTTTCCTATGTTTGAACTTGATGAAGAGACAAATCAGGTAACTTTCAGTCATAACCCATTTTCAATGCCCCAGGGTGGTATGGATTCTTTACTTAATAAAAATGCTCTGGATATTTTAGCTTACCAGTATGATATTGTCTGTAACGGTGTTGAGCTGTCAAGCGGTGCAATAAGAAACCATAAACCTGAAATTATGTATAAAGCCTTTGAAATTGCAGGTTATGATGAAAGCGTTGTGAATGATAAATTTGGCGGTATGATAAATGCTTTTAAATTTGGTGCTCCTCCTCATGGAGGAATTGCTCCAGGAGTTGACCGTATTGTGATGCTTTTAGCTGAAGAACCGAATATAAGAGAAGTTATAGCGTTCCCGTTTAACCAGCAGGCTCAGGATCTGATGATGAATGCTCCTTCAGAAGTTGGCTTAAGACAGCTTAAAGAACTTCATATCAGAACTGTTCTTCCTAAAGAAGATAAAAATAATGGTTAATGGTTAATGGTTAATTATTAATTGTTAATGAAGAAATATATCAGGCACCTGCTAAAATTATTTGGTAGGTGCTTTTTTTTAGTTTATAAAGTTATAACGTTTAAAGTTTTTAATATTTACTAACTTGTAACTTTCAACATGATAATCTTTAACTCGCACGAAGTGCAATAATTTAACAATGTCTTCTAAGATTGAAATTGATAGAATAGTCAGATCAAAAAGAAAAAGTATTGCTTTGGAAATCAATAAAACTGGAGAACTTATTGTACGTGCCCCACATTCTACTACACTGGATTATTTGAAGAAACTGGTCCTTCATAAAAAAGAGTGGATTCTTGATAAACAGAACACTGTCATACAGAAAATAGAGAAAAGCAGAAAAGAGTATCGGTTTGGAGGAAAATTTTACTTTCTTGGAAAAAAGTATGAAATTATTCCTTCAAATGACAATGAGAATATAATTTATTTCCAGAATAATTTTTTCATCAATGTAAAATATGAAAGTTATATAAAAGATCTTATTGTTAAGTGGTATAAACTTCATGCTGATAAAATTATTAAAGATAGAGTTATTGGACTGGCTGATGATTTCAATCTGGATTTTAAAAAGATTATGATTACCAGCGCAGAAAAAAGATGGGGATCATGTTCATCCAGAAAACATCTGAATTTTTCATGGAGGCTTATAATGGCTCCGATAGAAATAATAGATTATGTAGTTGTACATGAGCTGGCTCATTTAAAAGAACTGAATCATTCAAGCAGATTTTGGGATCTTGTGGGTTCCATGCTGCCAGAATATAAAAAATGCAAAAAATGGCTTCGTAATAACAGTTTTAAATTTTATTTAGATTAACAGGCAATGAATATAATTTCTTCACCTTCATCAGTGGAATATATCGAAAAAAAATCAAAATTCATATCAAGCATTTTTTATGTTGATACTGAAAGTAAGGCTAAAGCGTATATTCGTTCTGTTTCAGATAGGTATGTAGATGCCGGTCATAATGTATATGCGTATAAAATCCTGGAAGATGGTGTATTGAAAGCTAAATTCTCTGATGACGGTGAGCCTAAGAATACGGCTGGAAAACCAGTATATGAGCTTTTAAACAGGCTTGAACTGTTTAATATTGTTGTGATTATTACAAGGTACTTTGGAGGCATTAAACTTGGAGCTTCCGGACTGATCAGAGCCTATATGAAATCTGCTAAACTTGGAATAGAAGAATCCGGAATAATAAACTATATTGAAACAAAAGTATACACTCTGGTCTTCGATTACAAAATAATCGGTATTGTTGAAAATATAATTGAAAATTCAAAGTCAACTGTGTTGATAAATAAGGAGTTTGATAAAAAAGTTAAGTTTAATATTTCAGCTACTGAAAAAGATATCTCAATATTTGGAAAATACAGAGATATCGAAATTTTTAATCGTTAGATTTTTTCTTCTCCAATTTCAACGGTTTGCAAAGAAGATTTTTATCCTTTGAGGCTCTTGCACATTTTTTGCATATATACCTTGGTTTTTTTACCAGCTCTTTAAGTTCATCAATATTTTCTTTTATATAATCACTATTTAGTTTACATAGATTTTTCATAAATATAGAATCCTGATTTTTAATATATACAATGTCTATAAAAGAATAAAACTATTCAATTGATGTTCTGTATTTTAGTTATGTATAAGATAAATTTTAAAAATTACGAATTATTTATTAGGAATTAGGAATTAAAAGTTATAATGTTGAATATTATATTTATGATGCAGGATAAATGTAATATATTATTTACCATCTTCACGAAGGAAGACAAAGCTCCTGCCGAGGGTTTTCCTTCAGAGGGTTTAGTTATATAGATTAAATGAATGTCAATACAGCGGCATCTTATGAAAAACGAAGTAATTTGAGTTTTATCGGAGAATAATAATTATGAAAGATTGCTTATTAAAAGAGAACTTCTGGACTGAAAATAAAACTGAAGAGATAAAAGATATCATTAAAGAACTTTACAACAGCTATCAGGACGGTGAAGGGATTAACCATATAGAAGGTGCCAATTTACCAAGTAAAAATGAGATCATAACCATTATCAACGATCTTGAAGAAGTTATCTTCCCGGGTTTTACAAATAAAAAAATTTTGAATCTGAAAAATATTCATTATTTCATTGGAAATATTGCCTCCAAAGTTTTCCTTGAACTCAGTATACAAATTAATAGAGCTTTTAAATTTGAGTGCCGTTTAAAAAGTGAGTGTGAAGAGTGTGATATACAATGTTTGACAGATGGTGCCGCGCTGCACTTGATGCAGATGCTGCCGGAAATCAGGAAAAAATTAAAACTGGATATTATTGCCGCTTACGAAGGAGACCCAGCGGCAAAGAGTTTAGAAGAAATTATTTTGAGCTACCCTGGAATGTATGCTCTGACAGTTTATCGAATAGCTCATGAGCTGTATGAACAAAAAGTACCTTTAATCCCAAGAATTATGGGAGAATATGCACACAGCAAAGTGGGAATAGATATTCATCCCGGAGCAAAAATCGGCAATAGCGTATTTATTGATCACGGAACAGGGGTAGTAATAGGAGAAACTGCCATAATAGGCGATAATGTTAAAATTTACCAGGGAGTTACCCTGGGAGCAATGTCTTTCCCAAAAACACCGGATGGCAGAATAATTAAAGGAAATAAAAGACACCCAACTTTGGAGGATAACGTTACTATTTATTCAGGGGCAACAATACTTGGTGATATTACTATCGGCAGCGGATCAGTAATTGGAGGAAACGTATGGCTTACTGAAAGCGTTAAACCAGATTCTCTTGTTACAATTCCAAGCCCTCAACTTTCAATAAAATCTAAAAATAAAAATTAATACTATGAATAATTTAATATTGAATGAGCATTTTGTTTTAAAAGAAAAAATCAGTGATTATTTATCAGGATTGATAAATTATCCCGCTCTCAAAGCTTATACTGCTCCATTTGGAATTTACAAACAAAGAGATGATAAATTCATGGTTCGTATAAGGGTAACCGGCGGAGAGTTATCTATTGAAAAATATAAAGTAATTATACAAATAGCAGAAAAATATAATATAGAATTTATCCATTTTTCTACCAGGCAGGCTGTTCAGCTGCATGGAATAAATCCTGAATACATTTTTGATATCATAAAGGATTGTTCAGAATCAGGGATTTATTTTAAAGGAGGTGGCGGAGATACAGTAAGGAATATTGCTGCCTGCTGTTATTCAGGTTTAACCGATAAATCTCTGTTTGACGTTCTGCCTCATTCAAAAGCGATGGCAGATTATTTGTATAATTACGATAAGGCCTACTCGTTACCCAGAAAAATTAAGTTTGCTTTTTCATGTGATTCCAGCGACTCTTCATTTGCGCAATATCATGACTTAGGTTTTTTTGCTAAAATTAAAAACAGTGAAAAAGGCTTTGAAGTTTATTCCGGAGGAGGAATGGGAAGAAACAGTTCTCCTGCTATAAAAATTTTTGATTTTATACCTGAATGCAACTTTATTCACTGTGCAGTTGCAGTTACAAACCTTTTCTATGATCATGGCAACAGAGAAAAAAGAAATAAAGCTAGACTAAGGTATGTTGCACAGGAACTGGGTGAAAAAGAGTATATTGATCTGTTCACAAAGTATTATGAAAAAGCTTTAGGCTCAAATCTTAATTTGCCTGAATATAATTTGGAAAGCCGAAATAAATTTGATTTATTTAAAGAATTACATCCATGCTCAGAAATAAATGATAATGATTTTGCAGAATGGAAAAAACGAACTGTAATGGATACTATTCATGAAAGCGTTGCACTACTGAAGCTATTTGTACCTTATGGATTAGTTTCTATAGAAGCATCCAAAATAATTTTAAACATAGCTGAAATTACAAATTTACCTTATCTCAGATTGACAAGAAACAATGATATTTTTATTCCTGTGAAAACTGATCAGTTAGAATATATATATGAAATGCTTGACAAAAGAAAGGGTATTTATGATTTTAAAGCAGATTCATTTAAAGGATTAGTTACTTCATGTATTGGCGCCAAAACCTGTGCAATTGGAATCATAGATCCAAAACCTTTTGCTGATGAGATCACAAATGCTATGGGGGAACTTTCAAAACAGAAAAATGATATTATAGATAATATAATATGTAATATAAAAATATCGGGATGTCCAAACTGCTGCAGTAATCACCCTGTTGCAAAAATTGGACTGCAGGGATGTATCAAAAAAGATTCAGAGGGGAAATCTATTCCTCATGTAAAATTAATTGCCGATTCAGAATTATTGACAAATTTGGGCTATTGTGAAGATACATATTTAAAGTGTTCCGATATGCAAAGTTTAATTGAAAGAGTTTATAATAATATTTATTAAAAAAACGATTTTTTATGACTGAATACAATTTAAAAACTCCTGCTAAAATTAATCTGTTTTTACAGGTAAAAAATAAAAACAGCAATGATTATCATGAAATAGAAACTGTTTTTTTACCTCTTAAAAATATTTACGACACTATTAAAATAACTTTTACTACAAGTAGCAAAATTACTATTGTTTCTGACAGCATTGATATCCCTGCGGATAAAACGAATCTATGTTTCAAAGCTGCAGAGGCTTATTTTAAATACGCTCAAATTAATCCTGGGGTTAATATTTTTATAAAAAAACGCATTCCCATTGCTGCTGGAATGGGCGGTGGCAGTTCTGATGCAGCGGCAGTATTATTGATTCTCCATAAAAAATTTAACTTACTCAATAGAAAAAAATTATTGGAGCTGGCATCAAAACTGGGAGCAGATGTTTCATTTTTTTTAAACACAGTTGCTTCTATAGGCAGAGGAATCGGCGAAATATTGACTCCTATTGATATTAATGATAATTTCAATATTATAATCTGTGCTCCGCATTTCCCCGTCAGCGCTGCTTGGGCATATAAAAATTTAAATAGAGAAAACAATAATATAAACCTTTCAAATTGTTTAAATTCATTAACTTCTAATAATATAGAAAAAATAGCTGACTGCTTAAGAAATGATCTTGCATTTGCTCTTTACAAAAAATTCCCCGTTCTTAAAATTTTAAAAACAGCACTAATTGAATCAGGAGCTTTGAATACGGAGATCACTGGGAGCGGTCCAACACTATTTGGAATATGTAAAACTGGAGAACAGGCTGAAAGTATTATAAAAAAAATGAAGAATAGATTCAACTCTGATATTGAGTACAAGGTATCAGCAATACTAAATAGGCCGTTTACTGTATCAATAACTTAAGTTTATTACTAAAACATCACGACTAGCGTCATGCTTTTTAATATGTTCTGTTATGCTAATTTCAATTAATAACAACTATCAACCGTCAACTAACAACAACTAATGAAAAAAATGCCTAAGCTTAAAATCTGTCATATTATTACAAGAATGATAATCGGCGGTGCGCAGGAAAATACACTTCTTTCTGTAGTCGGTTTAATTGAAAAAGGGCACGATGTAACTTTAGTTACAGGCCCTACTTCAGGACCGGAAGGGAAACTGCTCTATGAGAATTATCTGGTTCAAAAATATAATATAAAAATTGTTGAAATCAGGTCCCTTGCAAGAAATATAAATCCTCTTAAAGATTTAAAGGCCTACTTTAATATTAAAAAATATCTCAAAAAAAATCAGTTTGATGTTGTTCATACTCACAGTTCTAAAGCAGGTATCATCGGAAGATATGCTGCATATACGGTAAAAGTTCCTTATATTGTACATACTATTCATGGCCAAGCTTTTCATAGAAATGAAACTAAAATTAAAAACTTCTTATATCAGAGACTGGAAAAATGGTCTGCTGGAAAATGCAACAAAATTTATGCTGTTGCACAGGCAATGATAGATCAGTGTATTGAAAAAAATATAGCAAAACCAGATAAATATAAACTGATTTACAGCGGTATGGATCTTGGACCTTTCTTAAAACACAGTGAGAATACTGTTTTAAAACAGAAGTTAAAAATACCTGAAAACTCGCCTGTAATAGGAACAGTTGCCAGACTGTTTCCACTGAAAGGATATGATTATTTAATTGACGTAGTTTCAAAAATAGTAAAACAGATTCCTGAGTTGAGAGTTGTAATCGTTGGTGATGGAATACTCAAAGATGAACTTGAAAAACAGATATCCGATCTAGGGGTATCTGAAAATTTTATTTTTGCCGGATTGATAAACCCGAATGAAATTCCTGAATATATAAATGTTATGGATGTTTTACTTCATTTATCATTAAGGGAAGGACTTCCCAGGGCTGTTGTACAGGCTCTGGCATCGGGCAAACCTGCAATAGGGTTTAATCTTGACGGCACTCCTGAGGTTATTGTAAATAATAAAACAGGCTATATTGCCGAATCAGGTGATATCGATAAAGTATATGAATATACCATCAAATTACTTAAAAATCCCGAGTTAGCCAAAGAACTAGGCAGAAATGGAAGAGAGTTCGTGAAAAGTAAATTTGACTGGCATTATATGTGTGACCAGCTGGAAGATGATTATGATAAAGGACAATGAGATTATTTTATCTCATCAATATATAAAAATCTCCTTATATAAAATTTGTCCCCGTTTGCATCAGGTACTCTTTCAATTCTAACAAGAATTTTTTGATTTGTCAAAATTTCATCTTCATTTGTGTTGTATGTTCCTGGATCTTCTATGTCATTAATTGATTGGGCAATAGCTATAACTGTGTAAAAATTTGCAGTTGTTGTTGCTTTAGTCAGATTAATAAATTTACCAATTATTTCTTCCTGCTTTGCATCTGTATTCTGTATTGAAAATATATTCCATAATTCAGGAACACCGTTAGTTTCTCTCAGTATTTGTGCCCTTGAATAAAATTCACTGCCACCAATGCTGCCGTTATTATCTGAAACCTTATCTGCTAAACTTTGAGCGATACTACTTGTAACAGATGTACTCCCTGAAGTAAGTGCTCCGGGACCTTCACTGCTTCCTACATCACTTCCTACTCTGATTTTTTCAAACAGTGCTTTTAGTACAGGTTTAATACCTGAATTTAGGTTTACCAGTCCTTTGACCTGTGGTTTAGCAGTCATCTTAATTTGATCAAGTATATTAACATCTCCGTCTGAATACTCTCCTCCTCCGTCAGTTTTATCAGGAAGCTGAGTTGGATTTGAAAAAGATTTATATTTTTTTAGGTTCAGTGTCTGCCATTTTTTGCCTCTATGAATAAATCCCAGCTCCCATGGTGATAACATGGGTGCATTTCTCACATAAGCAGTTGAAATATTCCAAGGCTCTGTAGCATTAGGTTCTGAGTCAGCATCTATACCGCCTGAAGGATGGATGAATGAATAATTTTTAGTTCCAATAGTGCCTGTATCTGTATTAGTTACGTCTTTATGCTCCTCCCATTCCCATGATGACAAATTTTGTCTTGGATCAGCAATTTGGTAATCTATATAAATAGTATCAACTGTTCCATCACTGGAGATTGTTTCGTTCAGGTATCCTGTATCAACATATGCAAAATCATATAAATTATTTCCTATAGCATCAGTTAGCTTTACTTCAAGTTTTGTAATTTTAAATTCTGTAATACTTCTTGATAATCCACTAGCTTCATCTTCATTCTTTGAATCTTCATCAGGCATAATATTAATTTTGGTCGAATAATTTGAAGCACTATAGCTATTACTAGCCGTCGATATATTATTGAAAATAATTTTTTTATCTAAAAATACACTTGGAGTTGGATTGTTTGGTGCCCAGTTGTATTCACCAGAAACAGTAAGTTCAGCTTTGGCAGAATCAACATTATTACTGTACATATTTACCAATTCAATACTTGAGGACATTATATTCATGGTACATTCATAGTCACTTAAACCTGGCTCCCCTGAAAAAGCTGGATTTATTTCTTCAGCTTTACCGCTTATGACTAATTTTATTTCATTTATATAGGGACAGTTCTCTAACCCCACAAAAGTAGGTGCATCTATATTATCTACAGTAGCTGAGTCATCGGTATCGTTGTAATCAATAAGATTAGCAGCAATCTGCTTCTGACAAGTTTCTGTATCTAAAAAATCACCATTATGATTCCAATTTTTTAGCCAAGGCAGTGAATATATGTTTTCATCAGAAGATGAAGAAAGTGAAGTTTTTTGACCAGTAGGATATACTAATTTTGGATCAGAAATTAATGAGTCTACTGTTAAATCATTCCAGTTTGTTCGTGAAATATTAAACCTGTGATAAATTTCTTTTACATTTATCATTTTATCTTTACTTTCATCAATCCAGTAAGCCTCGACATCTTCCGGATTATTTAATACAAAACAAGTTCTAAATGAATCTTTGATATCGCTGTCAGATATAGATAAAGTATTAAATATTGAATCAAAATCCAGCCAGGTTGCTCCAGCATTTAATTCACCTGACGGGGAAGCATTTTTAGTACTTAATTTCTCTGCATAATTTTCCAGCATCCAATTGCCAATACTCATTAGAAAAATTTCATTAACATTTCTGCCAGACCTGCCTGTAATGTATTTATTAGATCCAGTATAAATATCAGGATTTGGTTTAAGGCTAGTTCTCTCAAAACCGTCTCTTCCTACATAAGCGGTATTAGTACCTCCAGATACATTACCTGATATTTCAGATGCGGCTGGACTTGAGACAGTACTATTAAGTCCAGAGTCGAGACATGCCGATAAATCAAGCTTCCCATGTTCAGCAATTACAATATAAGCAAATCTTGCAACAATCGGAGAATCACTATTGGGATCATCAATATCTTTTGTACTGCCTAATACGTATTGCCAGTGAGGCCCCTCATTGGGATTATATTTTCTAGAATCATAATAGGTTATTCCACTGACCACTGTTTCTAATAATATCTTTAAATTTTCACTTCTGACACTTTCAGAAGTACTGCTGTTATAACTGTAAATATTGTTTATATCTTTAGTATTATCATCGGCATATAAATTAAGTGTTGCAATAGATCTGGTTAAAGCTGATTTAGCTGCCATCCGTGCAGTTTGGAGGGCATTATAGTTTTGGGATGTTTTCCTCTCTAAAATCGAGTTTGTCATAAAAAACATACTTAACATAGTTAATAAACCAATAAAACCAATGGCAAAAATGGTAACTATGCCTTTCTCAGATATTTTATTAGCATGTTTCGTTTTCATTCTACGGTACCTCTATAAGCTATACGTATAGTCTTTGAAAACATTCTTTCATGTAATATTCTAAATTTGTATGCTACACTTTGAGCTGATTCAGATAGGTTACTATTATCAGCATCTTCTTTGTAGGCATTTAAATGAGCATCATTGTTTACCATGTGTATCCATTTATCCCAGTCATCATTGTTCATTAGAGTAATTTGTACATGAATACTACTTGGATAATCAGTTGGACTTGTTGTATCGTTATCAGGATCAATATCTATATTTGTACTAGAATGGCTATCCGGTGTTATTTCTTTTCCATCTTCATCATAACATGTAAGTGAAAATTTTGTTACACACGGTATTAACCTTTCATACTTTTCATGGGATGAACTATCTGCCGTAAGAGAGCCTACAGTATCCCCATATTCATCAAAATTTACTGTATATCCCACTTCTTTGCTATATTTATTATTTAAAAAGTTCCATTTTGTATTGTCAGAACTATTCTCGAGTTTATCTCCAGTTACACTTCTCATGAGGTGCCCAAAGTCAGGGTCAGTACGGTCTGTAGTATTATATTTCTGATATTTAACTTCGCATAAAGTAGAGACACATTCAATATTTGGAAGTAAAGTTGTTTCGGTAATAAATGCAACAAGTTCATTACCATACACACCCCAGCCAGATGGGGGGGTTGCTGGTTCAGACGGTCTCCAGTGCCAAAAAGGTATATTGCTAGGAGTACTTCCAAAGTATATACTTTCAATATCGTTTGTAATATAATCAAGAGCAACTCTAGCATTTAAATACATTGTTGTATCCCCTTTAGCCTGATCTGCAACTCTGTTTGTAGCATTAAAAAGCATGACTATGACTGTCATTAAAACAAGCATAACTGACATTGACACAATTAATTCAATGAGAGTAAAAAAAATAACTTTTCCCTTTCTTTTTCTCATTTTAACACTTGCCTTTGTCTATTAACTAATCATATTTTTTCTTAAATAACCAAAAATATAGTAAAATCCATAGCACCGATTTTCCGGTGCCTATGAATTTAACCATATTTCATATAAACATAATTAACTGTTTTCAGCCAGTAATTGGTCATACGCTGTTTGAGCATTATTTAATGCTGATAGAGCAGCAGCAATTTCACTGGTTTTAGTATCTATTTCAGTCTGGGCATTATTCATAGCAGTTTCTGCGTTGTCCATAACAGTTTCTGCATTATTCATAGCAGTTTCTGCTTTATTTTTCCTTTTAAGTCTCCTAGTTGTATTTCTTTGATTATATTTAGCCAGTTTTTGTTCATAAGTTATTTTTTTGTTATTGTAAATATTAACTTTTGAATTGTAATTAGAGACTGCCTGATCATAAGAATTTTCTGCAGCAGTTTTTGCAGCAACAGCATGATTATATGCTGTTTGAGCATTGTCTCTTGCTACTTTAGCATCATCTAATAAAATTTGATCAGGGTGCAAAATTACTGCTCTCATTACCAAGTCCTGCATATCAAAACCAGAGTAACTCGTATTTGTCTGTCCAAGTTCAAATACATATAATACTTCATTTTCATTCAGAATAATTTGCCCCGTTGATTCATCCATGTACGGCTCTAAGTATTCTTCAAGAGAAACCTGCTTTTTAAATGGTGAATACGACGGAGGAATTTCACCTGTGGTTAAAGCAACGCAATGATAAGTTTTTGAACTTCTTGTTATTGGGCCTGAGGAGTCATACTGCTTATCAAAGGTAGCTTCGAGAAAAAAGCTAATTTCAGATTCAACATTCATAGTATATGGAGAGGCAAGATATGTTCCTTGTACTGTATAAAGTTCAACTTTTGTATATTCTGTATCAGTAGAAGTTTTGTAAAATAAATCTACAGTTACAGCTACTGGAGTTCGTGCAGAGTTATTATCAGCAAAAGAAGTACCAAGCACCTCTAATTTTAATATTCTAGGTGACGTTATTGTAACTTCTCCTTCATCTTCTTCAAATCCTGGCCCTGGAGGCACTGGTATGGCAGGTTGATTAAAGTCTGGATCCTGATTAAACAGCTCAAAATAGTAATTGTAAAACTCTCTATTTTTATAAGGTTTTTCTACAGGATAACTTACCTCTATATTTAATCCTATTGCTGCATTACCTCCAATTGTTGTCTCAATACCATCAAAATAAACTTTTTCTATATCATTTTTCCAAATACGTATTTCACCTGCAATATCTTTTCTGTCATTTGTAATAATTTTTGTCCCATAAATACATGAAAAATTGCCATCTTCATCTTGGTTATTGGTATATTGATTAGCTGTATCTGGAATATGATATAAATCTTTTACAATTTTACCTTCTCCTTCTGCGATAGGAATTTTTCCCCATGTAGAAGTATTTAAACTTGCATTATTTAAAATTTCTCCAGGTTTTTTATCAGATATTAATTCAATTGGTGATTCAGCTTTTTCCCAATTAGACTCTTTTGTTGCCCGCTGTGAGATATATGCGAATATATTTTCTGCAGCATTAGCTGAGTAGTTTTCTGTAATAGCTTTTCTGCTTTCATTGAAACCGACAGGGAACATGGAAAACAAAACTGTCATCCCTATTGAAAGTACACCTATCGCCAGAGCAACTTCGATCATGTTAAAAAAATTAATAGAACGCTTTTTCATAATTCCCTCCTTGCTCTATTATTTATTATAACCAGTTATCATTACAATATAAAGAGCATAAAGTGTGCCATGGAATTATTTGTACAATTGAGCCTAAAAAAATATAGCTCAATATACAATTGTTCACAAACGAACACATGTTCACTTTTGAACGTTCGTAAATGAACAAGTAAACATGGTTATTAGATAAATAAACTAGGAATTTGGAATGGATTTTCTAATTTTTTTAGATAAGTCCTGAGCTGACCTTCTAAAAACATTTAAGTAATTATTTTTCAAGGATAATATTTGCACATGCATATAGTTTATCATGGCTGATAGAAACATGAATACTTGCAACATTTAATGTTTCCAGAGTCTTCTTGGCATTTCCGTAAACTACACACTTAGGAGCCCCGGAAGCTTCATTTCTCGTTTCTACATCAAGCCAACTGCAACTGACTCCGATACCAGTCCCCAAAGCTTTAGAGAAAGCTTCTTTAACTGCCCATCTTCCGGCAAAATAATATGTAGGATCTCTGTGTTTTTTGCTTTCTTCAATTTCGTTATCAGTAAAAATTCTTTCAGTAAAGCAGTTTTGATGCTTATCGAGGATTTTTTTTATTCTGTCAATATGAACTATATCAATTCCTGTTCCGTATATCATCAATAATCCTGTTAAATGTAACAATATTTATCTTTAGAATATAAAGCTTAAATTAATTTATAAATATTTCAACAATTTAGAACTATTTCTATAAAGATATAATAGAATAACAACAAAGTATTAACAGTTAATCTAATAGACCAGTTTTTTAATGTTAAAACAGAAAATTATACATTTTTCTGAACTTAATCCTTCAAGTGTTATATTGATTGCGCTGTTAATACCATTAATCTCTATAGAGATTTTCTACTTCAGTTGGCTGCTTATCTTCATATTATTAGCTGTAGTTTTTACTTTTACTGCTTTTTCATCTCATAAATTAGCATATAAAATATTATGTTGGAGTATCATCAGCTGCATTGTTTTTCAAATTAATACATATTTCATAACATCGAATTGGTCTTCACAATTTAATAACAGAACTGTAAGAGTTGATATTCAGGCTGTTGTGACGGACCCTACTGCTGTAGGAAATTCTTTCCAATGGCTTAAAAATTCTAAATATATGATAATGAAAGTTAAAAAAATAAGACTTTCAGGAACTTCTAAATGGCACTGCGACTCTGAGAAAATCTATGTCAGATTATCATCGAATCAAAACATTAAGTATGGTGATATTATTGACATGTATGGATTTTTATCTTCATCTGCAAAAAACAATCAACCTAATTACTTCAGCGGTTATTTGAAAAGTATAAAAATTGATAAAGTATTTACAGTAAAAAAAGTAAACAGGATCATTAAAAATTCTACCTTTCCTTACAATTGTCTTAGCTATATTTTTTCAATTAGAAACAGAGCTATTAAATTGAGCACTTCAGGCTTCCAAAATGATTCTACAAAGCAGTTTATTGCAGGATTGATTTTTGGCTGCAAGCAGGGAATTAATAAAAAAATTAAAGATCATTTTTTAAAAACAGGAACAATTCATATACTTGCAATCAGCGGTCTTCATATAGGTATTCTAGCATTAATTCTATTATTAATTTTCAGATTTATTCCAATTAGATTAAGATATTTAACAGTTCCTTCTCTTCTTTTTCTTTATGTGATAATTATCGGATACAGACCATCTGCAGTAAGAGCATTTATAATGATAACAATTTATGCCTTGCATAAAGCTTTTTATCTTCCTGTAAAAGCATTAAATGTGCTCTCTTTGGCAGCAGTTATAATGATACTCATTAATCCTTTTGCACTGTTAAATATAGGATTTTTATATTCTTTTATAATTGTAGGATTTTTAATTTTAAGCACAAATGCCACAAATATTATAATTAAAATATTTAATGAAACATCTTTTTGGAAACCTAAAAGAATAATTTCATTTTCCAATAGATTAAAATATTCATTTTATACAAAAGCTGTTCTATGCATATCAGGTTCATTTATCGCAAGCCTGGCTGCTATACCTATTCAAATAGTTAATAACGGACTTTTTACACCCTTTATGCCGATAATAAATATCCTTATAATTCCTCTCTTACTACCTTTATTTATATTAATTGGCTTAAAGCTGATAATAAACAGTTTTATGAACTTGTATATTATTAATTCAGCAATTTCAGGAATCATAGATTTTATATTTTATCTGGTAAATTTCAGTAGTTTACATATTAAATATTTCTATCTACAAAAACCATCTCTGTTAATCATAATAATATTTTATATTTTACTAACATATATTTTGATAAAGTTTACAAAGAAGGGAACTTTGACGGCACTCGTAATAATTTTATTCTTATGTTTTGCCTGTGGTATATATTACTCAATAAACAGATCAAAATTAATAATTTATAAACCTGCAGGCAATTCAGCAGTGACCTTTATAGTACAGAGTTTCAATAATTCAGGATATCTTATAAATTGCCCTCAATTTACAAGTTACAAACTAATTGAGTATATGAAACAATACGGTCTGTTCAGTTTGAATAAAGTTTACTTAAGTAAAACAACTCTGAATTATTCAGGGGGGATATTCAAATTAATTGATACATTCCCAGTCAAGAAAATAGTTCTCGATAAAACCATTAGAAAAAATAAACTTTATAAAAAATTAATTAAAATTTGCAGATCTAAAAATATAAATATTACTTATAAAAAGTTTATATTTACAAACTACAACAGCAAAGATTACAGAATGAGCATAGGAAATAATTATTTACAATTTATGGTAATTACAATTCATCCAGGCTTACAAGATATTACCATAAAATTTAATAATGCTGAAGAGTGCAAATTAAAACTGCGGAGTTCAAATAAAGATAAATTTATAACTCGTTAAATATAAATAAAGATTATTTTTTCTTCCTTTTAATGTCTCTAATGTTATCCATAAATTCACTTTTTTCAGTTTTTGATATACATGAACCGATTGTATAAATATATCTATAACTGTCTGAAGCCACTGCGCCCAGAAAAAGTTGAAATGTCGCTAATTTTAATAATTCGCCTGTTGAGCACTGTTTATGAATTTCTTTATTATAACTTTCAGTTTTCCATGTCTCAGGATCAATGACATGACCATCATCGCATAAAATCAGAATTTTATTGTTTTTTATTATAAAATTAAATTCTTTTCCTAGACATGATCCTAACTTATGAACTATTGAACAGAGCATAAAATCATAGCCTATTTTGGTTTCCAAAACCTGTCCCAATGAACAGAAATCTGAATCAATATCGCCTGGTATCGGAGTTACAAATCCCATTGATTTCATAAATAACGCAATATTCAACGAATCAAAGTCTTTAATTTTCTTAAACTTTTCCAGAATAGAATTGAATAGCCCGTTAATATTTTTTTCTCCATCGTTATCAAACCATAACAAATGAATCTCTATTAATCCTTTCCATAAGCCGGAATGCCTGTTTGTAAATCTTCTTCCCAGTATTTTTCTATAGTTACGAGCCTTTAAAATTGCCTGTATCTGGTGAACTCTTCTTCTCACTAATTTATTAGAACTTTCCTGCATATTAGCAATAAAAGGTTCTATTTTTTTGCCTTCCGACAACAGTTCAGACATTGCTTTCATTGCAATAGCCGAGTCTTCGTCATCAAGCAGAGAGATTAAAGATTTTATTTTATCTGAATTCATTATTTCTTTTTTGGAAATTTTCCCGCCAGAGCATCTTTTGCAATTTTTTTTGCATCTTCAGGAAAATCCATCCTTATAATCCATGAAAGGAAACCGGGGTTCTTTGAAGCCATCTCTGTTAAGGGAAGACCTTTATTTTTACCAAATGCTACAATAGCCTCATTTTTATCTCCCCACTTAAACTTACCTGTACTGTCAATCCAGTGCGGATCTCTCGGATTGCAGAACTCATGCAGTTGATCCATATCTTTAGGAAGGTTAGTATATTTAGTAAGCTGAGCATCAAGCACAGAAACAGTAGCTAAAACATCAGCCTCTGCAGTATGAGCATCAGTTAACTCCTCTCCACAGAAAAATTTATATGCTGCACTAAGAGTTCTAGGTTCCATTTTGTGAAAAATATTCTGAGCGTCAATAATTTTTCTTCCTTCTGTTGAAAAATTCAAGCCAGCTCTTTTAAATTCATTTGCCAGTAACGGTATATCATATCTGATAATATTATATCCTGATATATCACAATCTTCGAAATAGAGATATAGCGAAGCTGAAATAGCATTAAATGTCGGTTCATTTGCTACATCTTCATCTGTAATTCCATGTATTTCTGTAGTCTCGCTTGGTATAGGTCTTTCAGGATTGATTCTTCTGGTTTTTACTTCGCTTTCACCACCTGGATAAAGTTTTGCAACACATATTTCCACAATTCTGTCCACCTGTGGATTTGTGCCTGTTGCTTCAAGGTCAAAAAATATAATAGGTCTTGTTAACTTTAAATTGTGTAATCTAGCCATAGTTTCATTTCTCTGATTGTTTGATAGTCAAAATAACAAGCAAATATAATACTACTATGATCGACCTTTTCCAGTAATTTTAGGACAAACCCTCCTATTCTTATGATATTTTCTTTGCTTTTTCAATAAATCAACCTGATATTTTCTCGCTCTAAACCCTTTGTTGACAACAATATGATTAAATTGATAATCACATTCTTCGTAATATATTGCGGATGCAAGAGTCATTGGGAGAGGGATAAAGTCCTGAACCTGCTGAAGCGACCACCTGGTTCTCTGCAAAAAATCATCTACTTTCTGCATCGCTTTATCGTCACATCCCGGAAAGTTTGAAATAAAATATGGAACAATATATTGTTTTTTACCGCATCGCTTGCACTCTTCATCAAACAATTTAAGAAAATCATAAAAATCTTTAGCAGAGTTTTTCCTCATTAGTTTCAACACTTTATCATCAAGATGTTCAGGGGCTACTTTGAGATGTCCTGAAGTATGTTTGTTGATTATCTGCCTCATCAGTTTCTTCTGCCTTGATGCAATATCTAAACGAATGCCTGAACTGATGAAAACATGTTTTATTTTATCAATATTTAATGCTTTGTTTAAAAGAGTTAACAGCTCATTTTCTGAAACAGAGTAGTTGCCGCATATATCAGGAAACAGACATGAAGGCTTTTTGCATTTTTTACATAACTCAAATTTTACTGCAGAATTGCCGTAAGTATTCGCGGTTGGCCCTCCAATATCCGAAACAGTTCCTTTGAAATTTTTATCCTTTGTTAACTTTAGCAATGAGTCTATAATAGATTTTTCACTGCGTGAACTTACGATTTTCCCTTGATGAAGCCCCAAACCGCAAAATGAACATCCTCCCGGGCAACCTCTTAATGCAGTGATTGAATCTTTAATCATTTCATAAGCAGGAACTTTCTCTTTATAGCACGGATGCGGCCTGTTTGAAAAAGGTAAACTGTAAACAGCATCCATTTCATCTGAAGTTAAAGGCAATTCATGAGGCTCAATCACTATCAGTCTATCTTTGTATTTCTGATATAATCCTTTTCCTGAATATGGGTTAGACTCTGATTCGGTAATTTGATACGACTTTAATAAAGCTCCTTTTTTTAAAATAACAGCTTCATGACTAGGTAGTTCTATATAGTTATCATGCTCAAGCAATAAAAATTTATCGACTGCTTTTTGTCCTAAAAACAGGGACGTACCTGCAATGTTATTCACCTCTTCATTATTTTTAATCTTGTCAACTACATTAATAATACTTTTTTCTGCCATGCCAAACAGAAGAATATCAGCTTTTGTAGATGTAAGGATTCCAGGAAGAATTTTATCCTGCCAATAATCATAATGAGAAATTCTCCTCATACTTGCTTCAATGCCGCCAAGTATTACAGGTATACCTGGAAAAGCCTGTTTTGCCAAGTTAGCATATACAGTCAAAGCTCTAGGTGGTTTTTTACCTGCTTTTCCTCCAGAAGAATAAGCGTCATCTTTTCTAATCTTTCTTGCAGCAGTATAAATATTGAGCATTGAATCCATATTGCCTGAGGATATTGCACAGGCTATCTTAGGCCTTCCTAAAATTTTCAGAGAATTTTGATTTTTCCAATCAGGCTGAGCTATTATCCCAACTCTATACCCTGCCGCTAATAGAACTCGTCCAATTAGTGCAGTGCCAAATGATGGATGGTCTACATAGGCATCACCTGTAATCAGCAGAATATCAATACTGTTCCACCCTAACGAATCAATTTCCTTCATAGTCATAGGAATTATTTTTGGCTGTTTAAGCCTGTTTATTGAAATTTTATTAATAAAGTCATTCATAATTAAATATTGATTTAAAGGTAAATTATCTTAGTGGATAATGGATA
>DASCNA010000025.1:0-51170 GCA_036011305.1 Victivallales bacterium | reverse complement strand
ATATAAAAATAACGGGATACTTGGATTTGTCGGTTCAAAAAGAGAAAAAAAAATAAATAATAAATATATAAAAAGTATAAATATAAAAACACATTCAGGCAACGAAATAGTCAAAAATCTAAGTGGAGGGAATCAGCAGAAAGTTGTTCTTGGGAAATGGCTTGCAAACCATTCAAAGATATTTATTATGGATGAACCGACAAATGGGATTGATGTTGGAGCAAAAGAAGAGATTTATTCTCTTATAAACAAACTTGCTGGAAATTCATGCGGCATTTTATGCGTTTCATCGTATATGCCTGAACTCATGGATATTTGTGACAGAATTCTTGTGATGTCATCAGGTCAAATTATTGCCAATGTGAAACGGAAAGATTTTAATGAGGAGAAATTATTAGCACTTGCTATTCAGAACATTTAATAAAAAGGGAGATTATGAATACGGTCTTAAATAAACATAAATTAAAACCCAGTAAAGATTTTAATATAAAAAATCTAACTGATGAAAAATTGCATAAAAAACGTCCAATAAATACTCAGTTGGTGGTTTTTCTTGCAGCTGTGGCAATGTGGATTTTTCTAAGTTTTGCAAGCAATTATTTCTTTACTTATGGAAATATCGCAAATTTAATGAACCAAATGGCTGTTAAAGGCGTCATTGGCGTAGGGGTGGCAGTTGTAATCATAACCGGCGGAATCGACCTCTCAATAGGTTCTTTGATAGGTGTGGTGAATGTTGTTGTTGCAATGCTGATTACTCAGGCCGGATTACCTTTGCCGGTAGCCATTTTTTTAGTATTGATTCTTTCCTTAATAGTTGGTTTAATTAACGGTATTCTTGTCTTTGATTTCAAGCTTCCTCCGTTTATTGCAACCCTGGGTATGATGATCGTATTAAGAGGACTGGCTCTGTTGATTTCAAATGGGATGAACATCAGCGGTCTTCCTATGAGTATTGCTTCATTTTCTGACGGTTCTTTTATTTTTCTTCCAAATCTTTTCTGGATTCTTGTTATAACAACACTTGTTATAGAGCTGGTTTTGAGAAGAACGAACTTCGGGCGCTATGTTTACGCATTAGGCAGCAATAGTGAAGCCGCAAGATTATCCGGCATTAATACACGCGGCGTTATTTACGGTTCATATATGATATGCGGTCTTTTATCTGGTGTTGCCGGGATAATGGTCACTGCACGTACCTGGCAGGGCAGTCCTGCAGCAGGTAATACTTTTGAACTTGATGCAATAGCCTGTGCAGTACTAGGCGGAGCAAGCTTGATGGGGGCTGAGGGAAATGCCATTGGTGCTTTTATCGGTGCAATGGTGATGGCAACAATTTACAATGGCTGTAACCTTCTCGGTGTAGATTCCAACTACACAAAAGTAATTGTAGGCAGCATACTGATTGCAACTGTGGCAATTGATCAATTCAGAAAAAGGCGTGCTGGGAAGTAGGATCTAAAACTTAAAGTCCATCTTTTATTCCGGAGAAAATTATATTTTTATTTTCTCCAGAACCTGGTTCACATCTTTATCGCCTCTTCCACTTAAATTTATAATAACAATCTTATTTTTATCATAATTTTTTAGGTTTTTGATCGCCCATGCTACTGCATGACTGCTTTCAAGAGCAGGTAAGATCCCTTCATGCTTATTCATAATTTGAAAAGCTTCCAACGCCTCATCATCGTCGACACGATCATATTTTACTCTGCCTAAATCATTAAGTAGTGCATGTTCGGGACCAACAGCCGCATAATCCAGCCCTGCTGAAATAGAATGTGTATTGCCTATCTGTCCATTTTCATCCTGCAACACATACGTTTTAGTTCCTTGAAGAACACCCAATTTACCGCCTGAAAAACGAGCTGCATGCTCACCTAATTCATATCCTATTCCACCTGCTTCAACACCTAGCATTTTTACATCTTTGTCGTTGAGAAAAGGATAGAAAAGTCCAATTGAGTTACTGCCGCCTCCAACACATGCAACTAGAAGATCAGGAAGCTTGCCTTCCTGCTCAAGTATCTGCTTTCTGGCTTCATTACCGATAACACTTTGAAAATCTCTGACCATCATCGGAAAAGGATGAGGCCCAAGTGCAGAGCCTAATATATAATGAGAAGTTGAAGAATTAGCAACCCAGTCTCTAATTGCTTCACTTACAGCCTCTTTGAGAGTTTTCTGTCCTGCTGAAACTCCTCTTACTTCTGTTCCCAGCATTTTCATCCTGAATACATTAGGCTTTTGTCTTTCAATATCAACATCTCCCATATAAACTACACATTCAAAACCAAATCTGGCAGCTACTGTAGCAGTCGCAACTCCATGCTGCCCTGCCCCTGTTTCTGCAATAATCCGTTTCTTTCCCATTCTCTTAGCCAGCAAAACCTGTCCAAGGGCGTTATTTATCTTGTGTGCTCCTGTATGACACAAATCTTCTCTTTTCAAATATATTTTCGGCCCTCCAATATATTTTGTAAGCTTTTCAGCATAATAAAGAGAAGTAGGACGTCCTACAAAATTCTTCAAATAATAATTAAATTCGTTTATAAATTCAGGATCTTTTTTTGATTTTTCATAAATTTTTTCAAGCTCATTTAATGCTGGAATAAGAGTTTCTGGTACAAATTTTCCACCATATGTACCAAAATGACCTTTATTATCAGGGTATAAACCGGTAATATATTTTTCATTCATTTTGTATACCAAAGTTTTATTTTAATAGAATATTCTATTAAAAATAGATATTTTAGGATATATATTCAAACAGTATCAATTATTTTATATTATATTTATTTTTTAAAGGAGAGTGAATATGACTGATAACTGTGTTTTCTGCAAAATTGTAAATAAACAAATAAGTGATGTTAATATAGTTTATGAAGATGAGCTTATTATTGCTTTTTTAAGCAATGCCCCTATCAATTTAGGTCATACTATAATTGCATCTAAAAAGCATCTGAATAACATATCCTCAATAAATGAAGAAATTGCTGGAAGATTATTTTATCTTGCAACCAGAATAGGAGTAGCAGCAAGACGAGCAATTGATGCCGACGGTTATAATATTTTTTCCGCTGATGGATTTTGTGCCGGACAGGATATTCAACACACACATATTAACATGGTACCCAGATTTATAGATGATGGATTCCACTGGAATTGGCGTGTTCTTGAAACAGAAAAAAATATTAATGAAATCACAGAAAAAATTAAGGAAAAGCTGAAAGTTGATATCGACTGAATATTGAAAATCTCATTGGACACAGTTCAATCTGAAATCAAAATTATCTGTATTTGCTATTTTAAAATCCATCTTATGGAACTACAATTTCAAGAGTAGTATCATTAAATTTTCAATATTTATAATGTTCTTTTATGGAGGCCCAGCATGGTAAGTGAAAAGAAAAAAATATTCGTTCTGGATACAAATGTAATTCTCCATGACAGCTCCTGTATTTATCATTTTGAAGGCCATGATATCGTCATTCCTATAACTGTTATCGAAGAGTTGGATAAATTTAAAAAAGGTAACGATACTGTAAATTATCATGCAAGAGAATTTTTAAGAGCTCTTGATGGGTTGGCAGGCGACAAGCTTTTTGAAACCGGTTTAAAAATTGGACCTCATCAGGGCAAAATAATGGTTAAGCTTGAAGAACCTGAAGATCAGGATTTGAAAAACAACTTCAGACTGGATATACCTGATCATCATATATTAAATACTGCATACTGTATTTCAAAAAAACAAACGAATAGAGAAATCGATGTAATTTTAGTTTCTAAAGATGTTAACTTAAGACTGAAAGCCAAAGCACTTGGGTTGATTGCACAAGACTATAAAACAGACCAGGTACGAAATATTTCAAAGTTATATAAAGGAAGAAGATATCAAGAAAATGTTCCTGAACAAATAATCAATCAAATGTATCAGGAATCTGGAGAAGCAGAAGCCAAAAAGCTTAAATTAAAAGAAAAACTTTACCCAAATGAATTTTTGATACTCAGAAACGGTAAAAAATCAGCACTTGCCGTTTACGATCAGTCAACAGAAATGATTAAACATGTCGATAAAATGTCAGGTTATGGAATTGTTCCCAGAAACGCTGAACAAACCTTTGCCCTGCATGCACTACTTGATCCAAAAATTAGATTGGTCACCCTCTCAGGCAAAGCTGGAACCGGTAAAACTTTACTCGCATTGGCAGGTGCACTGGAACGTAGAAAAGATTTTCAGCAGATATTAATGGCCAGACCTATTGTAGCTCTTAGTAATAAAGATCTTGGATTTCTTCCCGGAGATGTAAAATCTAAACTTGATCCTTATATGCAGCCTCTTTATGATAACTTAGGCGTTATCCAGCATCAATTCTCAGAACGCGATACTAAAAATACAAAAATCAAAGATTTTCTTGATGAAAAGATGCTGGTCATTTCACCTCTATCCTACATAAGAGGAAGAAGTTTGGTAAAAGTATATTTTATTGTTGATGAAGCACAGAATTTGACTCCTCATGAAATAAAAACAATTATAACTAGAGCAGGAGAGGGCACTAAAATAGTATTTACAGGAGACATTAATCAGATAGATCATCCGTATTTAGATACACATTCAAATGGGCTCAGCTACCTCATTGAAAAAATGCAGGGTCAGGAGCTGTATGCACATATTTACCTTGACAAAGGAGAACGTTCTGATTTAGCAGAATTGGCAAGTAATTTATTATAACTAGAAAGTTAAAAAATTTATATGAATGAACAATATGTTTTAAACAAAATAATGTCGCTGAACCAGGCAAGAACCTGGAGAAATAACCTTAAAGATATTGGGAAAAAATTAGTTGTGACTAGTGGATGTTTTGACATATTTCACCGTGGACATGCTACATATCTTATGAAAGCCAGAGCCCTTGGAGATGCTCTACTACTCGGTATAAATTCTGACAGATCCGTTCAAACGTTAAAAGGACCTGAACGACCTATTAACAAACAGGATGATAGAGCATTTATCATGGGTTGTCTACCATTTATCGATGCTGTTGTCATCTTCGATTCGCTTAGATGCGATGGTCTGCTAGAAGCTATTAAACCTGATATTTTTGCAAAAGGCGGTGATATCACAATAGAAACTCTTCCAAAAGAAGAAAGAGAAATTCTTAAAGCCTGTAGATGTAAAATAGAATTTATTTCTTTTGTAAAAGGATTTTCATCAACATCAGTTATTGACAAAATTAAGGAGAAATAACATCTAGAACTATTTATTAATCAACACAGAAAAGAAAAACAGTATAAACAATTATTAAGCTAACCTGAATTATTTACCATTTATACTCTAATTTAAATGGGTTCAAGAAGATTATTTTTTTCTTCTTCGCAGTCAGCAAACTCATAGGCAATTTTTCTGAATTCATTTTCTATTTCTAAAAACGCATCAACTATATCAGGATCAAAGTGCTTATCTTTACTTTCTTTTATTATGTCAACTGCTTTTTTATGAGAAAAAGAAGGTTTATATACTCTCTTGCTAATTAAAGCATCATAAACATCAGCTAAAGCCATAAGTCTTCCAGAAATTGGGATTTCGTTCCTCTTAAGCCCGCATGGATAACCAGAACCATCCCACTTCTCCTGATGAGTTTCCGCCATTTCTCTTGCATAAATCAAAAATGAATTCTTTCCAAGTTTTTTTTCTGAGGTCTGAATTGCATTCTTACCATATACAGTGTGTCGCTTCATTAAATCGAACTCTTCATCTGTTAGTTTACCGGGCTTTAATAGTACTTCATCAGGTATTGCAATTTTCCCAATATCATGAAGAGGAGCTGACTGATATAAAAGTTCAATTGATTTTTCATCTAAATATTCAGCAAATTTTGGATGATTTTTCAATTTTTCTGCTAATAGTTTAACATAATTTTTTGTCCTTTGAATATGCCCGCCTGTTTCAGGATCTCTATATTCTGCCAGATTTGCCATACTTTCAATTACAACTTCCTGAGTCTGTCTAAGCTCTTTCGTTCTTTCTTTAACAAGTTCTTCAAGTTTATCCTGGTACATTTTGAGTTCAAGGTGGTTTTTTACTCTTGACTTCACCAGCTTAGGGCTGAAAGGTTTGGTAATATAATCTATAGCACCTAATTCAAGTCCTTTTTCCTCATCATTTTCCTCTGACATAGCAGTTAAAAAAACAATAGGTATGTTACTTGTCTCACCATCGGATTTTAATTTTGCACATACTTCGTAACCATCCATACCCGGCATCATAATATCTAGAAGAATTATATCTGGTGGATATTCTTTGACATCTTTAAGAGCAGTCTCGCCATCCATGGCCACTCTTAATTCATAGCTATCTTCAAGAGTATCAACAAGGATATCTATATTAGTTTCAGTATCGTCAACAATCAGAACAATGCAGTTAGATATATCAGGCATTTACTGTCTCCTTTTAATCCCAAAATTCATTTATTCTAAAATATTTGTTTTAGTCAAAGAACTATAAATATTATATTTTCCCCAGTAACATCACAATTATTTCATGAGCTTTTTCAAATTTGTATACTCTAATCATATTACAGATATCATTTATCTCTTTACTGCACTCATTTGACCACAAATATGATTTCAGTTCTTTTACTATATTTTTTGACTGTTTTAATTGTCTTTTTCTTGTGTACTCTTCCAAATCTCCAAGTAATTTTTTAAATTTTTGGATACTACCTGAAGGCTTTGAATCAGCAGCAACCGATTTTTTCCCCAGCTTGCTCAAACTGTTCAATACTCTATTAAGCTTTACATCAAAATCGGAAATATTTTTCTTTATTTCATCAATTTCATTATTTATTATAGAAAGTTCTAATTTCCCAGCAGCAGATTGAAGTTCTCCTCCCCCAATACTCCCGGCTAACCCTTTTACCGTATGAATAATGCGTTGAGCAATTTTTATATTATTATTTTTGAGAGCTTGGTTTATTTTTTCAGTTGTATTATTGTTTTCTGCATAAAATTTGATTAATAAACTTCTATACAATTCTTTATTGTTGTTGACATTTCTTAAACCTTTTTCTATAGAAATAGCATTGAGCTCTGACAGTTCCGAATATGAATCTATTTTTCCTGCTTTATTCAAAGTATTTATAATATGTTCAGGTATCTCCCTTTCGCCTTTCGAAATCCATTTCAGCATGGATTGAAGAAGTTTTTCTGGATCTATTGGTTTTGTAATATTGTCATTCATTCCTGCAGACAAACTTTTCTCTCTGTCACCTGACATTGCATTAGCAGTCATTGCAACGATAGGTAATTTTTCAATATTTTTCTTCCCATTTTTCCTTATTAACTTTGTAGCTTCAAAACCATCCATAACAGGCATTTGAATATCCATAAGAACAATATCAAAGTTATATTCAGCTACTTTATTAACTGCATCCTGCCCATTTTTAGCAACTATCACCTCCAAGGACATACTCTCAAGCAATTCAGTCGCAACCTGGCAGTTAATTTCATTGTCATCAGTCAAAAGTACTTTTGCTCCCTGAATGGGTTTAATATCTATTTTTTCTTTTTTTTCTCGAATGTAAATTTTCTTGTCATTAGAACGCTCCTGTTTAAAACATTCAATTACTGTGTCAAATAAAACTGAATTATTAAAAGGCTTAACGAGGAATCCAACAGCACCTGCAACTTCTGCCTGCTTTGTAATACCTTCCTTACCATAAGCTGTAATCATAATAAATTTTGGTTTTAAGCTTATTTTATCATTTCCTTTTATATTCCTAATTGTTTCCAAACCATCCATTTCAGGCATTTTCCAGTCAACAATAACAAGCTTGTATGGATCATCTAAAGCGTTCTTTTCTAATTCTTTGAGAGCTTCACTCCCTGTATTCACAGTTTTAACTTTAAATGAAAATGACTCTAATACTGTTTGTAATATTTCACATGAATCTCTATTATCATCTACCACTAAAACTTTAAGAGCTCTTAAATCAGGTGTAGGTAAAAATTTATCATTTTCATTTTTTCCCTCCTGTTTTGTCAAAACAACATCAAAACTAAATATGCTTCCTAGACCATATTCACTTTCTACAGTTATTTTTCCATCCATCATTTCAACCAGATGTTTTGAAATTGATAACCCCAGTCCTGTTCCACCAAATTTTCTTGTGGTGGATGTATCTGCCTGAGAAAAAGATTTAAATAATTTATTGATCTGCTGTTTATTCATGCCTACTCCAGTATCTTTGATAGAAAATTTTATATTGGCTTTTCCATCTTGTATATCGGTAGATTTTATCCTGATAATTATTTCACCTTTTTCTGTAAATTTCACAGCATTATTACAAAGATTTATCAAAATCTGCCCCAATCTTAACGGATCTCCGACAAGATAGCGAGGGACAGAAGGAGCTACATCAAAAAGAAGCTCAAGATTATCTTTTTCCTTCGCCTTTACAGAAATTATATTGGCTAAGTTGTCCAGGACTTTGTTTAGGTCAAAATCAATTTTTTCAATATCCATTTTTCCTGCTTCTATTTTAGAGAAGTCTAGAATATCATTAATTATATTGAGAAGGGATTTAGCTGAAAGATCAATTTTCTCTAGATAATTATACTGTTTTTCAGTTAATTCTGTCTGCATTGCAAGATGAGTCATACCCATAACTGCATTCATAGGAGTTCGTATTTCATGGCTCATATTTGCAAGAAAATCACTCTTTGATTTTGTTGCATCTTCTGCAATTTTTTTAGCATCTGCAAGCTCATTCTGTATTTGTTTAAGTACAGTTATATCAGTAGAAATACCGCATAAAGCATAAATTTTACCACTTTTGTCTTTAAGAGGAATTTTTGTAGAAATATAGGAATGCAAACTTCCATCCTTTAATTTGGCATCAAGCTCAGCAGTTTTTATTTCCCCACTTAAAATTGCTTTTCTGTCTGTTTCAATCATTCTTTTGACTAAGTCGTCATCAAAAATTTCTTCGTCAGTTTTTCCAATAACTTCATTCTCATTGATGCCTATAACCTGTTCAAAATATTTATTAATAAGCACATATCTGCCATCTAAATTTTTCATCGTAATGGCAACACTTGCATTGTCCAGAATTGTTTGAAGGCGCTGTCCGTTTTTTTCTAATGCATCTTCAGCTTTTTTCCTGTTTCTTATTTCTTTTTTTAATGATCTTGCCCATATTAAAATTATTATAATGACAATAATTACAGCAATCATTATTTTCCATATTATGCTATAATCTACCTGCTTGACAAATTCAGTTTTAATCCACTTATTGACAATTACATTTACATCTTCCTGAGGAATTGAACTTATAGCTTTATTCAAAATAGAAACTAAAACAGGCCAATCGTTTCTTACTCCATAGCTTAGATGAATAGTAATAGGTGTTTCACCTCCAATTTTTAAGTTCTCTAGCCCAAGCTTAGGAATTAAATAACCTATTGTAGATATACTCCCGATAAAAGCATCAGCCTGTCCTGAAGCAACAAGCATTAAACCTTCTTTAACAGTCAGTGATTCCACATAATTTAAACCCGGAAATTTCTGTTTTAATACAGGTACATAACCATATCCCTTGACAACACTGATTTTCTTTCCTTCTTTCAGTTCAGTTAAAGTTCTAATTGAAGGTTCATCTTTTCTCAATACTACAACGATTGGAAAATTAACATAGGCTTTTGAAAAATTTAAAAATTTTCTACCTTCGTCATTATCAGTTTCAGAGATCATATCCACAGTATTATTTTTTACCATTTTAAGTGTCTGATCCCATGATTCACTAGGTACAATATCTATATTGATATTAAGTTTTCTTTCTACTTCTTTAAGATAATCCGCAGCAATACCTATATATTTACCATTCTCTGTGAATGACTCCTGAGGCATCCAGTCTGGATCTCCTGAAAACTTTATTACAGGATGATGCTCCAACCATTCAATTTCTTCAGCTGAAAGTTTGATTGCCTGTCTTTGATCTGCACTTTTTAATAACCATCTTGAACTTATTTCAAATAATTCTTTTCTTGTTACAGTATTCATCGTTTTATTTAGAATTGAAATAAGTATAGGCCAATCTTTCCTTACACCTATTCTCAGATTAACAATGTCTTTATTTCCAACATGAACTTCTCCCGATATTTTTAACCCAGTCAACATGTTTTGCTGAATTAGATATCTGCTTACAGCTTCTTCTCCCAAAGTAGCATCTGCTTTACCAAGTGAAACAGCTTTTAAACATTCAAGTGAATTTCTAAGAAGTAAACGTCTAATATTAGGAAAATATTTTTTAAGAATTTCTACATAGAAAAACCCTTTTGGAACAGCAATTATTTTTCCATCCAGCTGCTGTAAGTTTTCATAAGGACTTTCAATTGAAGATACAATTATATTAGGATTAGTTATATACGGTTCAGTAAAATTGATATATTTTTCTCTATCTTCTGTTTTTACAATATTAAGGATTACATCCAACTCCTTATTCTTCATCATTGCAATAAAAGTATTCCAGCTGGGACCGGTGATATAGTTAATTTTTATTCCCAACTTTTCTGCAAGAAGGTTCATATAGTCTATTGACAGACCTAAAGGTTTTCCATTTTCATTGAAGTTAAACGGAGGCCAGTTCTTCTCGTTTTGTATACTTATTTCAGGGTGAAATTTAAGCCAGGCTATCTCCTTGTCTGTTAGTTTAAGAGAAGACAATGCTGTTTTTTGGGCATAAGAATTAAAAACAAAAAGAAAAGCCAGAACTGTAAATAAAAATATTTTTTGCATCATATATTATAGACACCTCATAAGATCATCAGATTTATATAATATCTTAGTCTATAATATCTGTAATTGCAGTAATTTTTAGAAGCTGAAAGAAGCTATGATTTAAATTTACTGTATAATTCTGGTCTTCTATGTTTTAATAAGGGAAGTCTGTTTCTGGTATCTGATAAAACTTTTGAATCAAGAAAAGAGTAAATTATCTGCTCATCGATTCCTGCTTCAGAGATAACCCTGCCCCAAGGATCAATTACCATTGAATGTCCATAGGCCTGATAGGAAGAATCCATATCCCTAGCCGGAGACGCCGCCAATAAATAAACCTGACTTTCAATTGCGCGACATCTAAACATTATATTCCAGTGAGCCTCTCCTGAAATGGTATTAAAGGCGGCTGGAACAATTATTATTTCAGCACCATTCAAAGCCAGATGTCTTGCCATTTCAGGAAACCTTATATCATAGCATATTATAATTCCGATTTTACCCAAAGCAGTATCAGCGATATTCAGGTTTTCTCCAAAATCAAAAACTTTTGACTCTCTTGTCCTTAGTTTTTCGAAATTTACATCATATAAATGTGACTTGCTGTATTCAAGTAAAATTTCACCCTTTGGTGAAATAAGATATGATCTGTTAAATCTTTTATTCCCAACTTTTTCTACAAGGCTTCCTGTACAAAGATGTATTTTATTACCAGCTGCGATTCCTGCTAAAATATTCAGAGTTTCACAATTAGATTCCTCTAGCTTAGGAATAGCCCTCAATTCATAAGGGTGATAAAATATTTCTGGTAAAACTACTAATTCAGCGCCATTATCTGAAGCTTCTTCAATCATCAATTTGATTTTTTCTACTGATTCATTTTTATCCCTTGAAGGTTTATTTTGACAAATAGCAATTTTAATATTTTTCATAATTTAATATTCCTAAATAATAGAATCTTTTAACAATTATCCAAAATAATTTCTCCATTGTCTTTTACAATACACCTTTCTCCAAAGGCTATACTTATTCTTGGATAAGTATGTCCAAACGGAATATTCATGATTACAGGACCATTAACAAACTTAGACCAGGAATTAAATAATTCTATTCTCTCTTTCTGATTACCGCATCTTGTAAAATATCCGCATAACAGACCTGATATGCGATTTAAAATACCAGCCTGCATTAAATGTGTCAAATATCTATCAAGCTTGTAAACAGGTTCATTTATGTCTTCAATTAATAAAATCCTACCTTTAACATCAGGCATAAAACTGGTTCCAATTAACGAAACCAGTACAGAAAGAGTAACAGGCAAAACTTCTGCTTCAATACTTCTTTTTTTTATTATCAGTAATTTTCTGTGATGTCTTACTTCAGTTACTTGTTCAGCTTTTCTAGCATATTGAATGCTATTACAAAGACTGTTTAAAGTATAATTATCATTCCTCAATTTATGAAACTGGCAGAACATTGGTGCTGAAATAGGTATTCCCACACCTTTTGCATACATTCCTAAATGCAATGCTGTTAAATCACTGTACCCCACAAAAGGAAGATTTCTTGTTTTTAATAATTCCCAATTTAAAAAAGGAAGAAGCTGCGCTGAACCAAAACCGCCTTTAGCAGCAATAACAAGATCAATACTATCATCTTTCCAGCATGAATGAATGTCTGTTACCCTATTTTCAATACTCGATGACAGATAATCTATGCCTTTATTATTAAAAATATGATTTCCTATTTTTATATCATAGCCTAAAGATTCAACAAATCTTAATGAAGCATTAAAATCAGTTTCATTTGGAACTCCTGCTGGAGCAATGACCGCTATTTTTTTTATCTTTTCAGGAAAAATTACCATACGCAATGCTAGTATTATTTAACTTTCTGAATTGAATTTATATTTCCCATTTCATTCCCCTGCTGTTTCAGTTTGCCAAGCTGTAACTCCATAGCAATTTTCATTCCTAACTGCTTACCCCATTTTTGTCCAGCCAGCATAGATGCTTTTGAAACTTCAGGCTGTTTTTTAATTATTTCCTTTCCAATAGGAGATTTGTAAAATTTTATCATTGCATCCAATTCAGGAACAGTATAATTTTTTGCATAAACATCAGCTATCATATTAGTAAATTCCTGATAATTAGCCTCTTTGACAAATTTTCCCCAAAATTCATTTGATATCTCAGGTTTGCTCTTCTTAAAAATAGCAACCATCTGTTTTAATGTAAGCTCTGCCATTTTATCTGCTTTTGTCAACTTAATTACTTCCAATGCTTTTTCATGAACTAAACTTTCCTGTGAAGAGGCAAAAACATTAATGGTCAAAAAAATCAAAATAATTACGAAAACATCTTTTTTCATTAAACATATCCTTATTTATAGATTTATTTATCAGCTAGTTCTTTCAAAATTGTCATTATAATGACAAACTTTAATTTTAGCACTATTTCAAATAGGTATTATGTAGAATAAAAAATGATATAAAGATAAAATCACTTATATGTTTATTTCAGAAATAAAAAGTAATTTCAAATTCTTCATATATGTATTGAAAAATGCATATATGAATCTTTCATATAATAATTGGCAGGTTAGGTTTGCCCTTAAAATTTGCGTTGCCACTTTATTTGCTATGACCATTGCCTTATGGCTGGAAATTCCAAATGCCAACTGGGCGGCATGGGTGGCCTCTATTGTTATGCTTCCAAACATGGCTGCTAGTGTAAAAAAAGCAAGTTTAAGATTCATCGGCACCTGGGTAACTTTTTTCATAAGCCTGTTTCTTTATGGTATGTTTTTCCAGAACCATATTTATTTTTCAATTTTCTATGGTTTATTCATCGTATATGCAACCTATAAAAGACTGCTGTCGGACATTGCATATTTCTGGTGGATGCTTGCCAGTGTTTCAATAATTGTCTGTCTATCTACTTTAGGACATCCTCCAACTGAGGCTGTTTATACTGCGACCTACAGAGCAATTGAAATTTCTATCGGTGTATTATCCGCTTTTATATTTAACTTCTGGTTGTGGCCTAACTACATACAGGAAGACCTTCACAAAGGATCTGTTGCTCTCAGAAAAAAATATTGTTTATACATTAAAGAAGTTTTTGAATGCTATTTCACTAACTCGTTTAATAATGAAACTATAAAGAAACACTATACGGAGATTAACAGTAATGCTAAAAAACTCATTGATATCCTGCATTTAACTAAGTTGGAAAGAAAGTTCAAGAAACTTGAACACGTTTCTTATGATTTAAATATTAATGAACTTTTTTTCCCTGCTGTTAATCTACTTAGATTTTATAAATCAGCAAGAAAAAATAATACAACATATCAATTCAAATATAAAAAACAATTTGATGATATTATTGATAATATATCTTCATTAATTGAAATTCTTTATGAAGATAATTCTGAACAAAAAGCAAAAATTATATACAAAATAGATATAAAACTTGATAAGATTAATAATCTTTATGAAAACGATATAAACAAGGAAAATTATTCAAAAAAAGAGTTAGTTATTTTTTTGGAAAGCTTAATCAATCTTAGATCATTTTATTTTCATTTAAAAAATACAATACAGAATGAAAATAAAATTTATGAACTTGATTTCAAAAATACATTGATCAGAAAATATACATATTATAAGACATACAGTTTTCTATTTATCAAGTTCAGAATACACTCGCTGGCATTTATACTTGCCTTGAAAACCGGTCTATGTATGATCTTTTCTATTTGGGTAATATTTGCCTTTCAACTGCCAATATTAGAAGCTGGAATCATGATGCTTTTTGCGGCAATGTTATATATGAAACCTAGCTTGACTAAAAATATTAAACTTGGGTTTTTTTCAATATTAGGTTCTATTGCTTCAATTGCTGCAAATCTAATATTCTTAACTCTATTTCCAGATAGCATATATTTTCTTTATATTTTTTTATTTTTCGTCATCTTTTTCTTTGTTTACTTAAGGACATCAATTCCGGATTTAGCAATAAGATATTTCTGTATCTGGGGTTTGGTTGGTTTTTTAAGCGTCCAGATAAGTACATTACAACCTATGGACTCTCTATGGCCTCCATTATCAGCTTTTACCGGATCAGTGTTAGGAGTAGTAATTGTTTATCTATTCAATAATAATCTATGGAAGTACAACGAGTACGATGATTTTATAAAAAAAAGTATCTCAATTAATAATATATTTAAGGATTTATATTCAAATTTTACAAAATATCTTACAGAAGAAGAAACATATTTCAAATATAATTTAGGAATTCATGACATAACCAATCAACTTATTAATTTAAACAAACAAAATAAAATAACTAATGAACAGTATAATATTTATGAAGATCGCTTAAGGTTGGAAAAATGGATATTTTTTGAATCTAAATCTACCCTCATTCATAACACTGATACATTTTATTATTTTTATCGTTTATGTCCTGATTTTTTCCATAGTATTTTTAAATCAATAACAATAATATGCGGAAATAAACCTGAATACAAAACCAGTTTAAAATTGATAGATAAGCTTGAATCAAATTTTACAAATTTAAAGACAAAACTTAAAAATGACGAACAGAGAAATCAAAATATTGAATCCAAGCAACATCGAAGTACGGCATTATTAAATTATAGGAGAATAATCAATCTACTTGAAAATTATATTGAATTACCAACTATAAATTCTAAAAAATCAACAAAAGATAATGCAGATTGGAAATAATTATCACTACATACAGTGTAGAAAAAATTGTAATAAACTAACTGAATATTATAAAACATAACTGATAAACTCCAACTTGAAGATAATTACATTAAAGTTATATTCTTACCAGGGACAAAATCAGTAAACTCAATATTAAAATAAAAAAGGTCACAATAGAATTTAGTACTTTAATGTATCTACTTTCATAGTGAATATAATATGTCAGTCACAGCTATTTTATTAATTATATTATCTGCATTTGTGCATGCAGGTTGGAATCTTTTAAGTAAAAAAACGACCCCTTCAACATCGTTTTTTTATTTATGTAATGTTGTTGGTTGTATAGTATTGCTTCCGATATTTATCCTTTACTGGAAATCACTTTTCCTTTTCCCTGTTGAAGTATGGATTTTATTAATTTTCACAGGAATCAGTATGTCTGTATATTATATTGCACTGGCAACGGCCTATAGGCATGGAGATCTGTCCATCGCGTATCCAATTGCAAGATCTTCACCTATTATTGTTGTTGCTATTGTGACATTCATACTTGCACAGGGACATACAATTACCTTTTTATGCGTTATAGGAATTTTATTAATTACGGCTGGATGTTTTATTCTGCCAATGAAAAATTTCAGTGACATAAAATTAAAAAACTATCTGAACATTACTTGTCTGTTTGCTTTAATATCAGCTTTTGGTACTGCTGGATATTCGATTATAGATGATAACTCTTTATCAATATTAACTCATACAAACACTATCAGACTTTCTGTCGTACAAATAACACTATTATATTCGTTTTTTGAATGCATATTCATTTTTTCATGGTTATCAATTTTTATCTTATTTTATAAAAAAGAGCATACTAATTTTTTAAATGTTTTCAAAATGCAGAAAAAAAATGCACTTCTTGCAGGTATCGGAATAATAGTTGCCTACTCTCTTGTTTTGATCTCTATGTCATTTGCAACTAACGTCAGTTATGTTGTAGCGTTCAGACAGTTAAGCATTCCAATAGGAGCTCTAGGTGGAATATTTTTATTGAAAGAACCAAGATATTCAACCAAATATATTGCGATCCTAACAATATTTATCGGCTTAATTCTTGTGGCGCTATAACAAATTAATCTAACCCTTATTCTTAAAAACTAAATTCCTCCTGAATTTAGTGTAAAATCATTATCTTAAATATCTATGTCCATCATGTGTCTAACGCTCCATTAATGACCTACAAATGTTGTCAATTAATTATTTCCTGTTAAAATACAAAATATAACATTTAAATTTTCATAACACTTGAATAAGTTTTTGGTGTGGCATAGATTACGGGTCAGGGACTTTGGACAAATAATTAATCTAGTATTTTATAGGATATTTATATATAAATTTAGGGGGATATTTATGGGAGAAATAAATACAAAAAAATCATTTAAACCAAGTAAAAACGTACTATTTTTAGTAATGGTTTTACCGGCTTTAATTTGGTTTGTTCTAATAGCTTACCTACCGATGTTCGGATTGGTTTTAGCTTTTAAACGATTTCATTTTTATAGAGGTGGATTTTTTGAAAGTCTGCTTCATAGTCAATGGGTAGGATTAGAGAATTTTTATTTTTTATTCACCTCTCATGCTGCATATATAATTACAAGAAATACACTTTTGTATAATTTATCTTTTATTATTCTTACAACAATATGTTCAATTGCAATTGCAATCTGTTTAAGTGAATTGTTAAATAAAAGACTTGCTAAATTTTATCAGACATTCATGTTTCTACCTTACTTCCTATCTACAATTGTTGTAGGATATGTTCTACTTAGTTTCTTAAGTGTTGACAAAGGATCAATCAATCACGCTTTAATGTTTTTTGGTATGCAGCCGATAAATTGGTACAGCCACCCTGGTTATTGGCCTGCTATATTAATTATAATTACTCTTTGGAAAAACATTGGATACACTTCAATTTTCTATCTGGCTGCTATTCTGGCTATAGGCAGGCATTTTTATGAAGCTGCCGAACTTGACGGTGCCAGCAAATGGCAACAGATATGGAATATTACCATCCCTCACATAAAGCCGATAATTATTATCCTTGTGCTCATCGCAATTGGAAATATTTTTAAAGCTGATTTCGGTACATTCTATTGGTATCCAATGAATTCCGGAGCACTTTTCCCTGCAACAAATGTAATTGATACATATGTATTCCGTGGGTTAATGGATTCTGGAAATGTCGGAATGACTACTGCAGCAGGTCTCTATCAATCAGTTATGGGATTAATACTGATTGTCTCTTTAAATAAATTAGTTAAAAAATATGATAGCGAAAACGCTATGTTTTAAATAGGGGAAGACTTACTATGCCATTCTTTAAAAAACGTAAAAGATTGCCGCTGGAAATATCACACAAGGCTAATATTATTATAATCATTGTTTTAGGAATACTTGCATTTATATGCCTTTATCCTATCGTTTTTCTGTTTATGATTTCTATTTCTTCAGAGAACTCAATTATACTTCATGGTTATCAGTTTATTCCAGCAGCATTCAGTCTGAACGCTTATGCCTATGTCTTTAAAATTGGATCACAGCTATTGCAGTCATACATGATAACAATAATTGTTACAGTAGTAGGAACTGCCTTTTCCGTATTCATTTCATCACTATATGCATATGCAATATCAAGAGATGACTTTAGATATAAAAAACTTTTTGTTTTTATTGCTCTTATACCTATGCTGTTCACAGCAGGTCTTGTTCCGAGCTATATGGTCAATACTCAGCTTCTCGGCTTCAGAAACTCTCTATTGGGTTTAATTGTACCGATAGCTGTAAATTCCCTGTACATATTTATACTTAGAACATATTTCAGGACTTCAGTTCCTACAGCACTGATTGAAGCTGCAAGAATAGACGGCGCAGGAGAATTTAGAATTTTCTATAAAATAGTTGTACCACTGGCAATGCCTGGGATAGCAACAGTTGCTTTACTGACAGCTTTTACCTACTGGGGGAATAACTGGTATAATGCTCTTCTTTATATTGATACTCCTTCATTGACACCTGTACAGGCGATGTTAATGAATATACAGAATAATATGCAGTTTATAGTACAAAATGCTTCATCTCTTTCCGGTCAGGCTGCAACAGTACTGAAAAATATGCCTACATCCACCGCAAGGATGGCCATTGTTATACTTGCGACAATACCGATTATTTTTGCTTATCCGTTTTTCCAAAAATATATGGTCAAAGGGCTTTCAATCGGCGGGGTTAAAGATTGATTATGAAAAAATTTATTGTCAGATATAAATATTTATTGATAACTGCAATATTTGGGGTTTCTCTTTTATCACTATCAGGATGCGAAAAAAAAACATATCCTGTCGGTACACCTCAGAACCCATATAAAATAGTATGGTATCAGTTTGGAACTCCCCAAAAAGATCTCAAAATGGTTGAAAAGAAAGCCAATGAATACTTAAGAAAAAAAATTGGTGCTGTTCTTGATATCACTATGATTGACCCTGGAGAATATAACAAGAAACTAAATATCATAGAAATATCTGGTGGAAAATTTGACCTCTGCTTTACTGCTGCATGGACGAATAATTATGTAAGAAATGCAGCAAGAGGAGCATTTTACCCTCTGAATAAACTCCTGGATAAGTATGGGCAGGGAATTAAAAAATCTGTTAACCCTTATTTTCTCAATGGAGCAAAAATTGATGGAGAACTTTATGCAATTCCTACAAACAAAGAAATAGGACTTCAAATAAGATATCTGTTTAATGATAATTTCCTGAGTAAAAGCGGATTTTCTTTAAAAAGTTTTAAACCCTTGGCAGGTGTTGATACTCTAAAATCTCTTATGCCGTATTTTGCCTATATTAAAAAAAATCATCCAGGAATTATACCATTCGGGATTGATAATCACTCCAGTTTTATAACAAATAAATATACATTTTTAAATGGAAATTCATTTTTCCCTGGAGCTGTTAAACTTGAAAAAGGAAACTATAAAGTAGTTGATCAACTCGATAGTAAAACTTACAAAGAATATTACAAAGTTTTGCATGAAATGTACCAGAAAGAATACATTCAGGGAGGAGCTCCTCAACTTGCAAATTCACAATCTCTAATGCTAACAGGAAAAACAGCTGTTGAAACAGGTCAGTATCAACCTTGTGCAGACAATTTATGGTCCAGCGAATATGGCTATAAGGTAGTTTCTCTCCCTAAATTCAAACCTGTAATAACTAATGTAATGGTAGAAGGTGCAATGATTGCAATTTCAATAAATGCAAAAAGGCCTGATATTGATATGAAATTTCTTAATCTTCTTAATACGGATAAATATTTAAGAAACTTACTCCAATATGGGATTAAAGGAGTACATTATAAAAAAATTGGTCCAAATAGAATTAAATACCTTCCTGCTCATAAAAGCTATATAATGTATTCATTTACATTAGGAAATCTTTTTAATACATACCTGTTACCAAAAGATGCTTCTGATAAGTGGGAACAGTTTGAAAAATTCAATGCGTCTGCAACACCGTCACAGATATTAGGATTTCATTTTGACCCAACTCCCGTTTCAAGTCAGTTTGCCGCCATGACAAATGTTGTACAACAGTATCAGTCAGGTCTGTTTACTGGACAGATGGATTATAAAACCTATCTTCCCAAATTTATTAAGGCACTTAAAGATGCAGGGATGAAAAAATTACTAGCTGAAGAACAAAAACAGTTAAACGAATGGGTTAAAAAGCATAAAAAACCTGAACATAAAGCTGACAGCTTAAAAGCTAAAAAATAAATTATATGAAAAAAGTCAAATTATTATTTATTAGTCTAACTGCTTTACTAAGTATTTTTGTTCTATCAGGATGTGGGAAAAAAGCATATCCTGTTGGAACACCGCAAAATCCTTATAAAATAGTATGGTATACTATTGGCCCTCCTCAAAAAGATCTTCCAATGGTAGAAAAGAAAGCTAATGAATATTTGAGAAAAAAAATTGGTGCTGTCCTAGATATCAGAATGATTGGTTGGGGAGAATATGATAAAAAATTAAATATTGTCCTGATATCAGGAGGAAAATATGATCTGTGTTTTACAAGTTCATGGACAAATAATTATAGTCGTAACGCCATTCGCGGAGCATTTCTCCCTCTTAATAAACTTCTTGATAAATACGGACAGGGAATTAAAAAAAGCCTGAACCCCGCTTTTCTTGAAGGTCCTAAAATAAATGGTGAACTATATGCAATTCCTACAAATAAAGAAGTAGCACAGCAGATGGTTTATATGTTTAATAACAATATTCTTACACAAAATGGTTATTCAATAAAGGACTTTAAACCATATGATAAACTTGGTACGTTAAAATCAATAATACCCTATATGGAATCGGTAAAAAAAAATAATCCTGGTGTAACACCTTTCAATGTAGATAAAAATACACGCTTCATATTACATGATTTTACTTATATTCTAGATAATTATATACCTGGTGCAGTAAAATTAAAAAAAGGGAATTATAAAGTAATTAACCAATTTGAAAGCAAGGAATATTTTAAACAGTTTGAACTTTATCATGAAATGTATCAAAAAGGCCTAATCCCCAGAGATGCTGCTCAAATGTATAACACTGACAGTAAAATGCTGACAGGGAAAGCTGCAGTGAGTGGTGCTCAATATCAACCATGTGCAAGTGCTGCATGGACCAATGAATATGGATATAAAGTTGTATCAATTCCAAGAACAATCCCTGTAATAAATAATAGCTCTGTTGAAGGTGCTATGGTTGCAATTTCTGTAAATGCAAAAAGACCTGATATTGATATGAAATTTCTTAACCTTCTTAATACAGATAAATACTTAAGAAACCTACTTGGCTACGGTATTAAAGGAATTCAATATGAAAAGACAGGGCCTAACAGTATAAAATATCTTCCTGCACACAAAAACTATCTGATTGCTTCTTTTGCGTTAGGTAATTTATTCATCACATATCTGACACCGGGCGATCCTGCCAATAAATGGGAACAGTTTAAAACGTGGAATGCTACAGCTGTAAAATCACAGATACTCGGTTTTCATTTTGATATAACGCCTGTTTCAAGTGAGATGGCAGCAATTACAAATGTCTGTCAACAGTATACTCCTGGATTATTTACCGGTACAATGAATCCTAAAACTTATCTGCCTAAATTTAAAAAGGCTTTAGAAAATGCAGGCTTAAAAAAGTTTCTTGCAGAAGAACAGAAACAGCTAAATGAATGGGTAAAAAACGTAAAGTATAAAAAGGAACAAAATAATAATTTACCTAAAAATAGTAAACAGTGAAAAGTAATCGGTAAATAGTCAATAGGGAGACAATAAACTGGCCGAGAACAAATCACTCAAAAAGGTGGGGAGAGATAAGGGATGAAAAAATTTAAGCTATTAGTACCTAGTATAGCTGTTATATTAAGTTTATTATTCTTAACAGGATGTTCTAAAACTAAACAGTATGCTGTAGGTACGCCTCAAAATCCTTATAAAATTGTCTGGTATCAATTTGGTATGCCTCAAAAAGATCTTCCTATGGTTGAAAAAAAAGCCAATGAGTATCTCCGAAAAAAATTAGGTGTTATTCTTGATATTCACATGATACAGCCTGGTGAATATACTAAAAAAATAAATGTAATTGAAATTTCAGGAGAAAAATTTGATCTATGTTTTACAAGCACTTGGACTAATAATTATGAAAGAAATGCCAGCCGCGGAGCTTTTTATCCACTTAATAAACTATTAAAGAAATATGGTCAGGGAATACTAAAAGAACTGAACCCTTATTATTTAGTAGGCATGCGGGTTGATGGAACTATATACGCAGTAGCAACGAACAAAGAAATTGCTGATCAGATTAATTATATTTTTAATGAAAAATACCTTAAAAAAAATGGCTTTTCAATAAAAGATTTTACTCCAAATGAAGGAGTTAATACGTTAAAATCACTTCTCCCTTATTTTGCGGCAGTAAAGAAAAATGATCCCGGTATTATTCCTATTGACTTTGATAGAAATTCTAAATTTCAATGTGGAGATATGTCATTTCTCATGGGAGATTCAACGATCCCCGGTGCTGTTATGATTAAAAAAGGAAACTATAAGGTTATCAACCAAATTAACTCTAAAGAGTATATTGAATATTATAAACTGCTGCACAAAATGTATAAATCAGGATTTATTCAGGGCGGTGCAGCACAATTAAGTAATTCATCGTCATTAGATTTGACAGGAAAAACAGCTGTAACTTCAAGTTACTTTCAACCTTGTGCCAATAATGTCTGGTCAAATGAATTTGGCTATAAAGTCGAGTCTATGCCATCATTTAAACCTGTCATCAGAAGTGTTCAGGGTGCATCGATTGCAATATCTATAAACGCAAAAAGACCTGATTTAGATATGAAATTTTTAAATTTACTCAATACAGATAAATATTTAAGAAATCTACTTCAATATGGTATTGAAGGTGTGCAGTACAAAAAAATTGGACCAAATAGAATTAAATTATTACCGGAACATAAAAATTATCAGGTATTTTCATTTACGCTGGGGAACCTTTTTCTAACATACCTGCTCCCCAATGATCCGGCCAATAAATGGGAACAGTTTAAAACATGGAATGCTTCTGCAAAACCATCTCAGATTTTGGGCTTTCATTTTGATCCAACACCGGTAACAAGTCAACTTGCAGCAATTGTTAACGTTGAAAAACAATATACTCCAGGCCTTAATACAGGTTCAATAGACTATAAAACATATCTGCCTAAATATATGGCAGCGCTAAAAAGGGCAGGTCTTAAAGTTTTTCTTGCTGAAGAACAAAAACAGCTTACAGCATGGGCAAAAAAACACGGAAACAGTGAACTTAAAAAAGAAAATATAAAAGCTTGACATAATTAATCAGTAAACAGTGGGTGGTGAGATATGAAAAATATAAAATTATTTAGCGTTTGTACAGCTATTACATCGCTTGTATTTATTTTATCAGGATGCGGTAAAAAAACTTATCCTGTTGGAACGCCTCAAAACCCTTATAAAATTGTCTGGTATCAATTTGGCATGCCTCAAAAAGATCTCCCAATGGTAGAGAAAAAAGCTAACGAATATCTTAGGAAAAAATTGGGTGTCATTCTTGATATACATATGATACAACCCGGTGAATATACAAAAAAAATAAATATTATTGAAATTTCAGGAGAAAAATTTGATCTCTGCTTCACAAGTTCATGGACCAATAATTATGTAAGGAACGCCAATCGTGGAGCTTTCTATCCCCTTAATAAACTATTAAAGAAGTATGGCCGTGGTATAATAAAAGAACTTAACCCATATTATTTAGTAGGGATGAGGGTTAATGGTAATATATATGCTGTTCCGACAAATAAAGAAATCTCATCTCAGTTAAATTATATTTTCAATGATAAATTGCTTAAGCAAAATGGGTTTTCATTAAAAGATTTTAAACCGGCGGCAGGACCTGCAACATTAAAATCACTTTTCCCTTATTTTGCCGCAGTCAAAAAAAATTATCCAGGTATCGTTCCAATTAATGTTGATAAAAATGAAGATGTCTCCTCTAATAAATTTGTTTACCTCATGGGGGGATCCTCTATGCCTGGAGCTGTTAGAATAGGAAAAGGTAACTATAAAGTGATTAATCAGTTGGACAGCAAGGAGTATATTACATATTACAAATTAATGCATAAAATGTATCAAATGGGGTATATTCAAAAAGATGCCCCTGAAATTGCAAATGGATATACTCTTGTAGCTACTGGAAAAACAGCGGTAAGTTCTAATTTTTACCAGCCTGGAGCTGATAATGTATGGACCAATCTTTATGGTTATAAAATGGTTTCCATACCTGCATACAAACCTGTTATAAGTGATGTAACAGGCGCTTCAATAGCAATATCAATAAATGCTGCCAGGCCTGATTTAGATATGAAATTTCTTAATTTATTAAATACTGATAAATATTTAAGAAATCTCCTTCAATATGGAATCGAAGGAGTACATTATAAAAAAATCGGCCCTAATAGAATAAAATTCCTTCCTGATCATAAAAATTATTTAATGTTCTCATTCACACTAGGCAACCTTTTCCTTACATATCTGCTGCCTGGTGACCCTGCGAATAAATGGGAACAGTTTAAAATATTTAATGCTTCAGGTACACCATCTCAAATATTAGGTTTTCACTTCGATCCGACTCCTGTATCTAGTGAACTGGCTGCTATTTCTAATGTTAAAGCCCAATATAAAACCGGATTAACCACAGGCCAGATGGATTACAAAACTTATCTACCCAAATATATGGCAGCTTTAAAACGCGCAGGGATTAAAACTTATCTTGCAGAAGAGCAGAAACAATTAAATGAGTGGGCAAAGAAGAATAGAAATATTTCAAAAGAAGTTAAGACAATAAAACAAAAAATTTTAAATGATTAGTCTTAATCATGATTTATATATAAATGCATATCTTTCTTTATGCTGTAATGCCAAAAGAAATCAAGAAACTATATGGGAGTAGTAAAAATGAAAAAATTCGTAGGGCTTTTAAGTGTAATTATTGGTTTACTTATCATTCCACAAATGATGTATGCTAAACAAAATACATTCCGTTATGATTGTACAGGAAACTGGTATAAAGGAAACACTCATACTCACTCAACATTTTCAGACGGAACAAAAACTCCTCAGCAACTGGATAAGTTATATGCTTCTAAAGGCTACAGTTTTATTTTTTTAACAGATCATCATGTTTCATCAAATGTAAAAGTTTTTAAATTCAAACAAAAATTATTATGGTTAGACGGGAACGAATTAGGCGGAAATGACTCACATGGAACTTATTATCATATTTTAACTTTAGGAAAAACAGAAGGAATAAGCAAGAAAGCTCCATTAGCTGATCAGATAGCGAAAGCCAAAAAAGAAGGCGCGATTCTCATATTGGCACATCCTTCATGGTGCGGAGATACTATTGCGGAAGCACTACGTTATAATCTTGATGGATGCGAAATATATAATAATGTTTGTCACCAGTTAAATGGTAAAGGACTGGGACAGTTCCAATGGAATGGAATGCTGGAAAAAAATTCTAATACTATCGGAACAGCCTGTGATGACACTCACATGGATGAAGACGCCCCTGGCTGGGCTGGCGGCTGGATAGTCATAAATGCTTCATCACTGACAAGAACAAATGTAATGGATGCAATCAGGAATGGAAATTTTTATGCTTCTACTGGCCCAAAATTTAATGATATTACATTTGATGGCAAAGAAGTGCATATTAAAACCTCTCCTGTTAAGATGGTTTGGGTGGTTGGTCCTAGTTCAGACGGATTTGGCAAGAGTGCAGAACAACTTGGAGTAAAAGCTATTACTGAATACTCATTCAAAGTTCCAAAAGATTGGAAATATATCTATATAAAAATCCAGGACAAGAATAATAAATACGCTTGGACAAATACACTTTTTAAGCATGAAGTAAAAAAATAAAAGAATTATGCAGAAGTAAAATCAATTTTAAAAAAGTTATTTATCATGATTAATAATAAAAAAATAATATTCTCAATTTTTAGCATATTATTTGCTATCTCCATATTTGCCCTGACAGGCTGCAGTGATAAAAAATATGCTGTGGGAACACCTCAGAATCCTTATAAAATTATCTGGTATACTATTGGCCCCACTCAAAAAGACCTTCCTATGGTTGAAAAGAAAATTAATAAATACCTTAGAGAAAAAATTGGAGCTGTGCTGGATATCAGAATGATTGACTGGGGAGAATATGACAGGAAAATGAATGTTATACTTATTTCCGGAGAAAAATATGACCTCTGTTTTACTTCATCATGGGCAAATAACTATGAACGAAACGCAATGCGAGGAGCTTTCCATCCATTAAACAAACTTTTAAAACAATATGGCAAAGGAATTTTAAAAACACTCAACCCTGCCTTTCTAAAAGGCCCTAAAATTGACGGGGAATTATATGCCATACCTACAAATAAGGAAGCAGCTCAACAAACAGTATACCTATTTAATAATAAAATTTTAAAAGAAAATGGATACTCTTTATCTGACTTCAAACCATATGCAGGGGTAGATACTCTTAAATCCATGATGCCATTTTTCACATCAGTAAAGAAAAATAATCCAGGTATTGTTCCTTTCGCCATTGATAGGGGAAGTGATTTAAGAACCAAGGATTTAGCCTTTATCCTAGGAGATCCTAACATTCCCGGAGCAGTAAAAATAAAGAAAGGGAATTATAAAGTAATAAACCAGTTTAAATCTAAGGAATATTTGAAATTCTATAAACTTATTGATGAAATGTACAAAAAAGGATACGTTCCTGCCGATGCTGCTGTTTTACCTACAACTAATACTCTGATAGTCTCACAAAAAACAGCTGTAAACAGAGAGTCTTATCAACCATGTGCAGATCAGTTATGGAGCCTTAATTATGGCTACAAAATGAGTTCCATACCGGCATTTAAACCGGTCATTTCAAATTCTTCAGTTGAAGGAGCAATGATCGCTATATCACTAAATGCAAAAAGACCAGATATTGATATGAAATTTCTAAACCTTCTTAATACAGATAAATATTTAAGAAATTTAATACAGTCAGGTATTGAAGGTATACATTATAAAAAGATTGGCCCTAACAGGATTGAATATCTTCCGGAACATAACAATTATCTAGTACCATCATTTACTCTAGGTAATTTTTTCTTAACATATCTGCTCCCAAGCGATCCTGCTAATAAATGGGAGCAATTCAAAAAATGGAATGATTCAGCTACTAAATCTGAACTTTTGGGCTTTCATTTTGATCCTACACCGGTAACTAGCGAACTGGCAGCAATAAGCAATGTATGCAAACAGTATACTCCAGGTTTAATGACAGGACAGATGAACTATAAAACATATTTACCAAAATTTGAAGCTGCTTTGCAAAATGCCGGTCTTAAAAGATTTCTTGCAGAAGAACAAAGTCAACTCAATGAATGGGCAAAGAAAAATTAAAAAAAATCCAGTGATATAAAACCTATCATAAAAGATTATGCATCATGATTTTTATAAAAATATAAATCATATTTTATTTAGAATAGGATATTTCAGCAGCAGATATTTAAAACTTCGACAGTTTTAATAATCATTCATTATCATAAAGCTGAATATATATATTACCTTGATTTATTTATCTTCTTAACATATTTTAAATCCGGTACATGTTCTTTATAGTAATTTTTTTTAGAACTTATCAGTGAATGAAAAATATTAAAAATAGAGGAAGAAAAAAATGAGTATGTTTTGTCATCAATGTCAGGAAACCGCAGGTAATACAGGCTGTTCAATGAAACAGGGAGTATGCGGTAAAAAAGCTGAAGTCGCAAATCTTCAGGATTTATACATATGGAGCTTAAAAGGAATTTCTGTTGTTGGAAATAAAGCCGCAGCACTGGATATTTACAATGAAGAAACAGCATATTTTATAGCTAAAGGGCTGTTTACAACAATAACCAATGCAAACTTCGACAAAGCTTATTTTGTAAATGCTATAAAAGAAAGCATCAAAAGAAGAGATGCATTAAAAGCAGAAATATCAAAAGTTAAAGGCTCTCCCTGTAACTGCTCACTTCCAGAATGCGCAACATGGAAAGCTGATAGTGATTCCGATATCGAAGCAAAGGCTGAATCTGGTACAGGTGGTTGGCTTGAAATAGAAAATGAAGATATCAGATCTTTGAAAGCTACAACGCTTTACGGACTTAAAGGTATTTCTGCATACTTAGAGCATGGATATCAGATAGTCAAAGGCGGAAAAGAGATTTTCCTCTTTCTGATGGAAGCTCTTTCAAAGCTTGCTGATGATTCACAAACATCTGATGACCTTCTGGCTCTTGTTTTAAAAACAGGAGAAATGGGTGTGCAGACAATGAAATATCTAGATGAAGCTAATGCCCATTATGGAGATACTGAAATTACCGAAGTTAATACCGGTGTAGGAACAAAACCTGGAATTTTGATATCCGGTCATGATTTAGTGGATCTTGAAGACCTTCTGGAGCAGACAAAAGATGCAGGAGTAGATGTTTACTCTCATAGTGAAATGCTTCCTGCTCATTACAGACCATTCTTTAAAAAATATAAAAATTTTGTTGGGAACTATGGAAATGCATGGTATCTCCAGAAAGAAGAAATTGAAAAATTCAACGGCCCTATATTTTTTACGTCAAACTGTCTGATTCCACCAAAAGGTGATTATATTGATCGTATTTTTACATCAGGACCAGTTGGTTTTGATGGCTGTGAGCACATAGCTGACAGACCTGCAGGTGGCAGAAAAGATTTTTCTTCTCTGATAGAAAAAGCCAAAACATGTCAACCTCCTGAAGAGCTTGAAAACGGTAAAATAGTTGGTGGTTTCGGTCATAAACAGGTTCTTGCATTAGCCGACAAAGTAATTGCAGCAGTAAAATCAGGCGCAATTAAACGCTTTATTGTAATGGGGGGATGTGACGGCAGACATAAAACAAGAGAATATTACACAGAAGTAGCTAAAAAACTGCCTAAAGATACAATTATTTTAACTGCAGGATGCGCTAAATATAAATATATAAAAGAGGAATTGGGAGATATTGGCGGTATTCCAAGAGTATTGGATGCCGGACAGTGCAATGACTCATATTCTCTTGCTGTAATTGCTTTAGAACTTCAGAAAGCATTTGAACTGAATGATATTAATGATCTGCCTCTTTCTTTCGACATAGCATGGTATGAACAGAAAGCAGTAATAGTACTTCTTGCTCTGCTTTCAATGGGTGTCAAAGGAATACGTTTAGGCCCTACTTTACCTGGATTTTTATCACCGAATGTAGCTAAAATTATTATTGATACATTTAATCTTAAAGGTATTGCCACTGCTGATGAAGATGTGAAATCAATGATGGCTGGTGCTTAATATTTAATTATCCGTGAACAGAAATCAGTACATTTCTGTTCACTTTTATCATTTTTTTTACAGTGTCTAACCGGCAATTAATTAATATTTATACTTTGGAGTCATAAGATGAAAATTGGTATTATCGGAGCTGGGCATGCCGGAGTTTCGGCGGCTGTAGAAGCTGTTAAAAATGGAGCTGATGTTTCTCTGTTTTCAGAAGAGCAATACTTACCTTACTTTAGACCAAGAATAATTTCTGTGGCTTTAGGAGAAATAGAAAGTCATAAAATTTATATGCATGAAGAATCATGGTATTCCGATAAAGGCATTAAACTTTATCTAAATACTAAAATTACAGCCGTACATGAAGATAAAAGCTTACTTGATGAGAACGGCAAAATATATAAATTTGATAAAATAATTATAGCAACAGGATCAAAACCTGTTATACCTCCCTGCTTTAGTAACGTGCGAAAATTAGATTCTGCTTCTGTTTTATGGACTATGGATGATGCTCTTAAAATTAAATCACAAATAACTAAAATAAAAACTCTAGTTATAATTGGCGGCGGTGTAATAGGGATAGAGACTGCACTTCGAGCTAAAAATGCTGGGATTAAACCCGTCATCGTCGAACATGGCTCAAGATTACTATCAAGAACTCTAACAGAAACAACATCAAAATATGTACATAATTATTTAGCAGCAAATGATATAAAGGTAATAACCGACTGTAGTGTTAAACATATTGAAAAAACGGATAATGGAGTTTCAATTCTCAGTAATTTGGATGATATCCCCGCAGATTTCGTTATCCTGGCAATTGGTGTTACAGCAAATATTAGTTATGACTGTGACTGTCACGTAGACAAAACTCATCGCCTCACTGCATCTGAAAACCTTTCATTAGATATCCCGGGAATTTTTGCCGCAGGAGACAATGTTAATGCAGGAGACATCAAACTTCCAAGTTCTGTAATCAAAGCTTCAAATCAGGGAAAAATAGTAGCAGATAATGCAGTCCTCTGCAAACATCAACTGCCTGATCTTTCTCCAGTTGCACTTTCAATTAAATACAGCGATTTTGAACTTCATGCTTTAGGAAAAAACAGTAGCCAAAGCAATAAAGAAAATATATTGGAACAAACAGAAAATAAATATCGTAGTCTTATTGAAAAAGATAACGAGATTATAGGTATTCAGATGTTTGGCACCAACAAAGATTTCAATACATATAAAAAAACATTAAAAATTGATCAGTAAGTTACCTGAAAAAGACAGGGCACCAGAATTTGCTTTCTAAAGAAAGTCTTAAGTAAATGCACGATGCAAAGATAAGAATTAAGAGAATAAAAAATATATAATCTACTTTTTTGTAGGATGTCTTATTATACCATGTCCGTTTATTATATTTGCCGAAGCCTCTCAAATCCATAGCATTTGTGACTTTATCAATCCTTTCCAAAGCAGAATTAATGAGCGGAATTACAATATTAAAAAGATGCTTAATCCTTTTTAGAATAGATTTTTCATCTTTTCCAAAACTCATTCCTCTGGCAGCCTGAGCATAAGTTATAGTTTTGAATTCATTTTGAATATCAGGGATATATCTGAATATAATATTAAATGTGTAAGCCAGTTTATACGGTATGCCAACTTTATTTAGGCTGCTGGCAAATCTGCTTGGATGCGTAGTAAATATAAATATTAATGCAACAGGCAATAATGATATATATTTAAGTGATATTGTGAGTACATAAAACAGTGTTTCATAATAAACATCATATCCCCAAATGTGACCTATTATTGTCTTATGCCCTGCAAGAGTAACACCAAAATCAGGAGAAATCAGGAGTATAAAAATTGAATTAATAATATTAAAACTTATTACTATTATAAACAGTGTTTTTATTATCCTGGATGGAATCCCTGAAAAACAGAGCAAAACTATTCCTGTTATTATTAATACAAAATCAACCCTCAAATCAAAAAACATAAAAACTGTAACCGCCCATAATACAAACAGTAAAAGCTTCAGACTTGGGTCAAGTTTATGAAAAAAAGAATTGCCCTCAACATATAATGTCCCGTACTTACTCACGATGCATATTCTCCATTTCATAGTTAATAAAATGTTGAATAAATTTATTTTTACTCACATCCAAAACATCAGCAAGCCTTCCCAGAGAAGTTTCCTTTAGGCTGGCTTTTTCTATAATTTCAGTATCGGAAAAAATATTAGCCGGGGTATCATCTGCAATTTTTTTCCCTTCTGATAACACAATACTTCTTGTTGTATATTCAAGAGCCAAATGAATGTTATGAGTTATCATTATTATTGAGATTCCCATATGGGCAATTTTTTTTATAAATTCCATAAATGACGTATAGGTTCTATAATCTTGCCCCGCTGTAGGTTCATCAAGTATAATAAGTTTTGGGTTAAGAGTTAATATCGACGCAATAGTCACTCTTTTTTTCTGCCCGTAACTTAAAGCAGAAACAGGCCAGTTTCTATATCCCCATAAATTACAGATTTTTAATACTTCATTAACTTTAGATTCTATTGTTTCACTGTCACATCCCTGTGCTTTTAGCCCTAAAGATATTTCATCTCTAATCATATGTTTCACAACCATATGATTAGGATTCTGCATTACAACACCTATTTTACAACCACGTCTTTTAATGCTCCATGAATTTATCAATTCATTCTCTAGGTATATTTTTCCGATTTTATTTTTCAAAAAACCTGCAATAATATGCGAAAGAGTAGATTTACCGGAACCATTGCTTCCCAAAAGGCTGATTATTTCACCTTTACGTAGCTCAAACGACACATTATCCAAAACCTGTTCTTCTTTATTATATGCAAAACTGATATTCTCAACTGATAATAATTTTTCAGAAAATTTAGATTGATTGTCATTTACTGCTGTTGCAGTATCAAACCAGTTTACTAATTTGCTCTTCACTTTTTTTGTAACTAATTTATCAATATCATCAAGATGTCCTAGATTTCTGATATCCAAATCAGAATGAATCATTGCTTCAATATATAAAGGCTCCCTTAAACCTGCCTCCTTTAAAATATTTTGACTTAATATTTTTTCAGGTGTATCAAACGCAATTACTTCGCCTTTTTCAATTATAACAATTTTATCTATACTTTTTTCAAGAATGTCTTCTATTCTATGTTCAACAATTAGTATTGTTTTATCAGTTTTTTTTAAAAGTTCATCAATCAGAGACACAACATTTTTACCAGATGCCGGATCTAAATTTGCAAGAGGTTCATCGAAAATAAGTACGTCTGCAGAAGAAGATAGTATTCCTGCCAAAGAAACGCTTTGTTTTTGACCTCCGGAAAGTTCATAAGGGCTGTGTTCAACAAAATCCTTCATACCAACCACATCTAAAGAAGACATAACATCTTTTTTCATCTGGTCGAATGGAATATTATTATTTTCAAGTACAAAAGCAACATCTTCTGCAACAGACAAACCTATAAACTGAGAATCCTGATCCTGAAGAATTGTACCGACTTTTTTACTAATTTCAAAAACGTTTTCCTTGAATGGCTGCATATCATCAATTAACAGATCACCTTCAATCTCTCCATTATATGCGAAAGGTATTAATCCGTTTAAGCAATGCATTAGTGTAGATTTACCGGAACCGCTTCTACCAGCAATAAGTATTTTTTCTCCTTGCTTAATTTCAAGATTAATATTTTTCAGTGTTGGAGCAACTAAGTTTCTGTATCTGAATGAAAAATTTTTAAAACTGATTTTTGGCATATCTATATTAAGTATTAATGGTTAATTATAAATTGTTAATGAAAACAACTCATCTATTCATTTACATTCAATAATCATATTCGTAATTCGTAATTAATATATTCATTCTTCTATTACCAGTTTTGTATTTTTACGGTTTGTTACCAGAAAGCTCAGGATAATAGGTATTGCAAAAAATAGAAATACAAAAGAATTGGTAGTTGTTACTACGATTACCTGATATAGAATTTTTCTCGGCGGTTCTCCCATCAGTATAATATCAGTCAGTCCGGCAAGGGAATATGCCACAATAAATCCAACAACTCCAATAATACCTAAAAAAACAATATGTTTTGTTTTAAACATGCCGTATTTAACATTAAATCCTTTGAACAGGTAAACGATCCCCGCACAAAATCCAAAAATTCCTGAAGTTAATTCCCAATTCCACCATAATCCCCAACCTGCAAGCATATCAGTCAGCATATGTCCTATCCATCCGGCAAGGAAACCAACAATCGGGCCAAAATAAACGCTAAAAATTGAAAGAATTATAATTGAAGGTCTCAACTGCGTATTTGGACCTATAGGGACACCAATTAATCCAGTCACTCCATATAAAGCGGCCCCTATACTAATGGTAACAACTGTCCTAGTAGTAAAAGTAAAAATAGAATTTTTCATAATCAATTTAATTTTTTTTACTGAATGATTTCCCAATTACTAGTTAGTATACAAGAACAATCATATAAATCAAAAAGTGATGTAGATTTTAAATAAATTTCTCTCTTTTTATTTTTCAGCGAATAATGATTCTTTTTATCTGTGCTAATTATTTGAAATAAACAGTTTACTAAATATTTTATGGTTCGGGATTTTTTAATATTACAATTGACAGGGGAGATCATGTTCGAAAAAATATTCAAACTTAAACATCATAATACTAATGTAAGAACAGAACTTATTGCCGGCTTAACAACTTTTATGACTATGGCTTACATACTGGCTCTTAATCCACTTGTAATGGAGAAAGCGGGTATGAGTCCAAGTGCTGTTTTTACAACAACAGCAATTGCTGCAATTATTGGTACTCTGATAATGGCATTTTATGCAAATTTACCCATTGGACTTGCACCAGGGGTGGCAGCAAGTGCTTTTTTTGCATTCACTATAGTTATTGCAATGGGGCACACCTGGCAATTTGCATTGACAGCCGTTTTATTTGAAGGTATTATTTTTGTTCTCCTTACTGCATGTAAAATTCGAGAGATGATAATTGATGCAATTCCAGACTGTATGAAAAATGCTATTTCATGCGGTATTGGACTGTTTATAGCTTTCATTGGATTCACTAATGCAGGAATTGTAAAACAGGGCGCCGGCACCCCAATGACTCTCGGAAACTTCCATGCCATACCAACAGTTCTAGCTTTATTAGGCATTGTTATTACAGGTGTTTTACTAGTTAAACGAGTAAAAGGAGCTCTTCTTATAGCAATCATAATTATTGCTCTTATCGGCATTCCGCTTGGAATAACACATGTCCCTAAAGCAAGTTCGCTATTATCTCTCCCTCCATCAATCAAACCTATTTTTTTCCAATTTCAGTTCCATGATATCTTTACAGTAAATATGCTTATCACTGTAATAACACTTCTTTTTATGGAATTATTCGACACTATTGGAACTTTACTTGGATTGGCAACAAAAGCAGGACTTCTAGATAAAAACGGAAAACTTCCAAACATAAAGCAGGCTCTTTTTGCCGATGCATACGGTACTACAGCAGCATCAGTGCTTGGCACATGTACTGTCACTGCATATGTTGAAAGTGCAGCCGGAGTTGCTGAAGGCGGCAAAACAGGTTTAACTGCATTTGTTATTGCTGTATGTTTCATTATTTCACTTTTTATTTCAAACATATTTCTTGCAATTCCAAGCATAGCAACTGCCCCTATTCTGATAATAGTCGGAGTGTTCATGTTATCGCCAATCAAAGATTTAAATTTTAATGATTTTTCTGAATCAATTCCATGTTTTTTAACACTGATAATAATGCCTCTTTCATACAGCATAAGCGACGGTATCGTTATTGGAATGATAAGCTATGTTCTGATAAAACTGCTCTCAGGAAAGTGGAGAGACCTAAACTGGTTTATTATTATTCTGACAGCTCTATTTGCACTTAAACTTATAGAGTTATAAGGCATTCACAAAATAGTAAGATTTTACAACAATCCTTTCTCTCTTGCACAGTGAGTTTTTTGTCAAGAAAAAACCTGTTGTGCAAGAATTTTGACAATAATAAATTAATTTTTTCTTTGTCAAACCTTTTTATTTACCTATTTTAATCTTCGTGTTGAACAAAAGGCATATTTTTATATCATGTAAAATATCAATAATTAAACTAAAGATTAAGGTCAAAACATAAACCTGAGGGAGAGTTATGAGTTATTCTAAGAAAGCATGGATTATTTGGGGCGCAGCAACACTATTGGTAGCATTTCAGCTATTTATCAATATCTTATTCGGGATGGCGACAAAAGAAATTTCAATGTCTTATTCCGTAACAGCCAATGATGTAAGTAAAGTTATTGCTGTATATACTTTAGTTTATGCCTGCATGCAGATTCCGGCAGGATTAATTCTTGATAAATTTAGTGTAAAATATGTTCTGTTCGTGGGAGCTATACTTATTACTGCACCTCTGTTTCTTCTTGGAACTGCTCACTCGCTTTCAATGGCTTATCTTGCAGCAGTTATCATGGGAGCCGGCTCATCGTTTTCATTCGTTGGAGCAGTCATATTAAATGCCAGATGGTTTCCACCGAAAATGTTCTCTGTAGCAACAGGATTAACTTCAGGAACCAATGGTCTTATAGCAGCTTTAATCGGTTTTTTAATTGTATCAATTATTCCTTCATTAGCTATTGCCAACTCTCAAATTATTATTTCAGGTTTTATAGGAATAATAATTACGATCATGATACTACTGTTGATAAAAGATTATCCTAAAGGAGTTAAACTTGATAAAGTTGACACAGCTCCAGAAAACAAAAAAAATATATGGAAAGGTATATACGTGGCAATTTGTAATCGCCAAATTGTATTAGCCGCGCTAATGACTGCTTTAGTTTACGGTTCAATGCTGGCATTTTATACATTTTGGAATATTCAGTATCAGCAATTATACGGATTATCAGCTAAAACAACTTCTTTAATAAGTATTGTCTGCCTGGCAGGCATAGCGATCGGCGCTCCTTTATCAGGATGGGTTTCAGAAAAAATAGGTAAACGTAAACCTGTAGGATACGGTATATGCATAGGCCTGTTTATCTGTTTAATAATTGTTCTTCAGCCAGTAGACCTTTCAACTCCAGTTGTATTTGTTGTAATGTTCTTTCTAGGCCTCTTCTCTAATAATGTATCCATCGGCTTCTCACTTATTAAAGAGAACTCTGACCCTCATTTTGTCGGAACAGCAATTGCATTTGCAAACACTATCCTATTTTTAGGTATGTCACTGCTGAATGTGGTCCCAGGTGCTTTGATGCCTTATTTCTATAAAAACCATCATCTTTTAATCGCCAGCTATCTGACCAAAGACCTGTCAGCAATGAGCATGGCTCACTATTCGTTTTTAGTAGCTGTAGTCGTTGCATTTATATGTCTGCTTTTTATTAAAGAGACAAATTGTAAACCTATAGCTCTTTCACAAAAAATAAAAATACCTGCAAGTGTCAGCTAAAATCATTGTGATAATATAAAATCCGAATTGCGAACAATTTTAATTCGCAGTTCGGAACTTACTAATCAAATATTAGATTAGTAATTTTTCTATCGTCTTCCTTTTATACGATTATTTACAATGTTATAGTTCTCTGCTTTTCTAAGCATCGAACTGCTGTTGTAAAATTTTACAAAGTCTTCTGTAAACTGCTTCATATTGATATTTTTCCAGGCTTTGGCCGTAGCTTTGTTGTTATCCTGTGTTCTTATCAACTCTTTGTAATAGATAGGCAGTATTTTTGAGTAAGAAGAAGCATATCTGCTTTTAATATATGGAAGGCCTTTATTTAGAAAATATACAACTCCCCAGGCAAGGGTGTAGTTATCCTGCGTAGAAGAACCGCTATAAAACTCTTCATAGTTCATATTTAGCAACCCCTTAATATCAGGAGTTTTACCGCCTTTAATTATATTAATAAGATTAGCCTGATATTTTGCAGGTAAAATATCGGCTTTTCCTCTTTTAAACTCTATCTCCTCAAAAAAAGCAGCATTTCCCTCATTAAACCATGGCCCAGGTTGCACTTCATCTGCCGCAAAATGTATGTATTGATGAAAAGCTTCATGATTTAATACAGTAATTCTGTTTTTCAGCTGTTCGTTATTATTACTGTTAATAACAGGAGAAATAACAAGTTCTTTCTTGCCAGGCATCCACAAGCCACCGGTCCATTTTTTATCTTCTCCAACATAGCGTATATAATCACTGCGTTCATTAAAAATCCTTACAACGTTAACGACTTTTGCATTAGATTTTCTTTTATAAAAAAGTGAATAAAGCTTAGAGAGTTGATCCAGCTGTTTTCTAATTTTATAAATATCTTTTTTAGATTTACTGGGTACATTAGTAACTAGAATAAAATTTCCTGAATCAAGATACCACCAGTTTTTTAAATTTTTTATATTCTGTAAAACTCTATCTCGTGCATCTTTATATTCTGAAGAACTGTTTTTATATTTAGAGTTTCTGCCTTCATTGTATGTCTTACTTTCCTTTCCCATTCTATAGAATCTTATACTTTTCAAAGATTTATAGATTAAAGATTTTATTTTTTTAATTTTAATAGAAGATTTAACTTTGAATTGAATAAAAATAATTTTTTTCACGCCTCTTTTTGCTTCAATACTGTATAAAAATGTTCTATTTTCTTCATCACTACCACTGTATTTATACTCTGTGACCTTTAATCCATAAGATGTGCTGAATAATAATTTGCCACTCGAAAGCACACTCCCCATATAATAATTCAACCATTCTCCGACTTCATTCTTCGACCAGCTCACAGATCTTGCATTTGGAGTCAAATACTTGTTCTTTCCTGATGTATACAGAGATTTATTTTTAGGAACTGAAATAGACATTTCACTAATTATGACTTGAGCAAGATCGTTTTTCCATGAACCTAAATACTGCTTGTAACGCCATAATTCGCTGGTTTGGTAAACTTTTCCTTTGCCGTTTTTCAAACTGTAAGAATGTGGAAACTGAATTGGATTACTCTGTAAACCCGAAAAAGTCCTTATCGACATTCCTATCGATGGTATTTTTCTTCTTTTGCCCAAACTTAATACAGTATCTTCTCCGAAGCCATACGTACTTAGTAATAATAAACATACTACAAGAAAAATTTTATTATAATTAATCATCATAAATCCATTATTTACTGTTAATGATTAATTATAAAAGGTTAATTGTTAATTGCATTGGATGTTTTTTTGAATTTATGTTCTTACATGTAGTCATAAAATATAGAAATTATGATAAAATATGATTAATTCAATTAGATTTAATAGCTTTAAAATTATGACTATGAAGAAATATAAATTATTTACACTCATTGAACTTATGGCTGTATTTGTTATACTTGCAATTCTGGCTGGAATAACAATAGGTGTTTACGGATTGATCGGTGATAGTAATACAAACACAAAGACAGAAACTACAGTCAAACAGCTCTCAATTGCCATGCAGGCATATAAACTTGAAACAGGATATTATTTTCAAGAACCTTCAGACGCATTTAAAAATCCACTGAATACAACAATTACTTATGATAATATGAAAGATAATGTCCTAAAATTTAACACTTCTTCCCCTTCAAGCATAGATACTGAATTTATTAAACATTTCAGTTATGAAACATTTAAGGGAAATGGAATTATTGAGAATCCAGGCACCAGCAGTTCATATTTCGTAGATGCATGGGGAAGGCCTATCATCTATAGAAATCCAGGAGAATTTAATACTACAATGTTTGATATATGTTCTTTAGGAAAAGATGGAAGGTATGGGGATGACAGCAGTGATGCAGACGACTTTGGAAAAGGAGACGATATAACTAATTTTAATAAGTAGAAAATTAAAATAATTGTTAATGGTTAATTATAAATTGTTAATTGGGTGAAGTCATGAAGAACAGAGTACGGTTTACTTTAATTGAGTTAATAACTGTTATTGCTATAATTTCTATATTGGTGGCTATTTTATTGCCTACACTGTCATCAGTTAGAGAGAAAGCGAGGAAGACTCAGGCCAAAGCAGAGATGAATTCAATAATAACAGCCATAAAATCCTATGAATCAACTTATGGTGTTTTGCCTGTTCCTGAGAATTGGGACAATGCAGATACTGGAACAGAATATGACAATCTTATGGCATTACTAACTGATGTAATTAAGACGGGTGGTGACTCAGATTATGAGAACACAAGACATATAAGATTTCTTGATGTTCCTGACCAATATACCACTAACGGATATCTTAATCCATGGGACGGCAAGTATGAAATTTATATGGATACAGACTATAATGATGAGTTGACTGGTCCGGATGGAACACTTTACGGTACAGTATTTATAACTACTACCGATGGAAATAATGAGACAGTTTATTCCTGGAAATAATTTAAATACCGAATTTCGAGTTAGTGATAAATTATTTTAAAATATAGATAATTTGAACTTAAATTGAGTCTCAATTCGATTATAATCTGTATAAACACAATCAACTAACAACAAATTAGAAATGAATTATAAATTTAGACAAAAATTTACACTGATAGAACTGCTGGTTGTCATTGCCATAATAGTAATAATTTTCAGTATATCTCTTCCCGCTTTTTTAAAAATGACAAAGGGGCAGAGTGTTGAGATAGCTGCACGAACTATCGGCTCAAAGCTAAATGCAGTTCGTGCTTATGCAATTACAAACAGAGAATATACAGCGCTAGTTTTTATCACAAATAATGAAGCTATAAGCAGTAGATATAAATTTAGATCATACAGACCCTGTATCGTCGATGGCAGCAATGTGTTTCAAAGCTGGGTACCAGATGAAAAATGGGACTACCTTCCTAATGGAACAGTTTTGAGAGGAATACAAGCTTCATCAGTATCTCACCCTACAAAGTTTTCAAAAAATTTTGAGTCTAATATTTATACCGATATTACCGCTCCCACGTCAAAAGTCATACTCTCCACAAATCCACCATTAAAAGGAATTATTTTTAAACCAACTGGAGACTGTGAAGGCAGTAGAAAAATAATAATTGTAGGAAACGGTAACTATACTTATGCTGCAGATGACACAACTCCTCCAAACACCCCAGCTCCTAATCCACAATTTAATTTTACTCCCAAAGAAACTGATAATTACATTAATATAACCGTAGATAACTACACCGGCAGAGTTTCATATGGTTCGGATTAAAAAAAAATCACATTTCTTTTCTACAATTGAGCTTCTCCTTTCTTTAAGCATTTTAGCAATCGGCATAACTTCAATAATCAGCCTTTTCCCTGCAGGGCTCAATGAAACGAATTACTCTGTTGGAGAAAATTATTCAGCTGTGTCTGTAAATGATATGTATGCATATATTACGAGAGAATCACAACTTAGCAGTGATTATGCTGATTGGCAGTCATTTCTTAATACAATTCCAGACAGCAGACCCAAAACGGATAAACAGAAAAACGTAATTATGAATACAGATAACTGGGGCAATGCTGTTGAAGGAAATATATATAATCCAACTAATTCACCGAATGATGGAATATACGGAATAAAAATAGGGACAGACAGTTTAAGCGGATTTTCAGCTCAGATATTAATATGGGAATCTGCAATAGATAGAAAAAAGAATAAAGAGCAAACTAATTTCAACGACTGGCCTGAAGATAACAATAATATCGCTGGTATTAATATTGAAACTTCATGGCCGCTTGTTAAACAATATAAAGACCGTTTTGTTGAGAAATATTATTTTGAAGTATTTAACCCAAATCCTAACGAAACATACAATAACGGAAAAGGTCATAATAAAAATTGGTGGTGGAATAAAATGCAGTGGAAATGGGCAAAATGGTATAATAAATGGTATTCTTGCAAAAACAATCAGGGACATGGCAACAATAAAGACGGAGTTGATGTAAGTAATCCAAGCCGCGGCCATGGAGGTCCTAATTCAGGACATGACCAATCTGGTTCTATTGATGATGAAAAATCACAAAACAATACCAATAAACACAATGACGACAAGAATAACAATGGAAATAACAACCACAAGGACAGCAAGAAAAACAAAGAAAAGAACAAGCACAACGGGAAAAATAAAAACAATAAAAATTCATAAAATATAGAACATAAGTATTATAGATGATTAGGCGCATCAAAAAAAGATTTTTTACATTATTAGAATTAATGATTTCTCTTGGTGTTTTATCATTGGTTGTACTGATTTCTATGCAGTTTTTGAATACATCTCAAAAAGTTTGGCAATTTGCCAGTGATCAGCAGAACAGCTCCCTGAATGCAAGAATTGCACTCAATATGATAACCAGAGATTTACAGTGTGTTTACTACGGAGATGACAGTAATTATGCCCCTTTCTGGCATTGCAACCCTCAAAAGCAAACAGCCTGGAAAGCATACAGAAATGAACTAATTGCTTTTGTCAGTTCAACGCCTGTAACGCCAAATGATATCTGTACTTCAGATTTATATGAAATAAAATACCAAAATTACTATTATGACGGAACAAGCCAAACTGATAAAGACCTTAACGGATGGTTAAGAAGAAGCATAACGGGAAATATGACTTCAAAAAGAACAAATAGTAAATGGAATTTTTTTAGCAGCAAAAGTGGCAATAAAGTTAGCTACGGCAATGCAAATAATGCTTTTACCGCAAACTCAAACTCTTCTGAAAGTTATCAGAAATTAATTCCCTATGTCACTAATCTAAGCTTCACATGCTATGACAGAACCGGTGATGTTATTCCAGCACAAATACCTAAAAATAATACTTCCACACAATATAACCTTTCAAATTATAACAGTCTTAATTTAGATGACACGTGGTCAAATGAAGAAAATGTTTCCTATTCAGCTCCTCCTTATTCCATAAATGTATCACTCTCATTAATGGATAAAGATTCATGGAATAAATGGGTATCTTTGATTCCCGAAAATGATAGAATTAATTTAAATCCATACATAGAAAATATTAATAATAAAAATAAATCTGAATCAAATCAAACTCCTGCATACCGTTACAGAATAAAAAATCAGAGGACTTTTTCCTCCACTGTATTTATTGGAAACAGAGGGCAGTATGACTTATAAATTACGAAATACGGATTATGAATTACAAATAAGACAACAACCGCCAACTATCAACCATCAACTATCAACTAATAATGAAAAAGGTATCGCAACTATATTCGTATTAGGCATTGTTGCACTGCTTATGGTGTTAGGAGTTTCATTTGTTGATATTTCTATAATTGAAAAAAAAGCCAGTATTAATTATAATAATTCAATTACATCACAAATTGCCGGAGAATCTGCACTTAACAGAGCTGTTGAACTGATGAAAATATATAGTGATAAGCCATCTGCAGACTACAGCGAAATTATGAGCTACCATGATTTGAAAAGTGGTGAAACCTTAGAAGAGTATACAGATGGACTGGATAAACTTTCTACAACAATAAACGGCATCACATATTACGAATACGATTCTGATTATGATCCTGTTACATGGGTATATTTAAACAATGATGACGGTGTAATCAATACAAGAATAGCATATGTTGTGATCCCCAACCAAGGAAAAATTGATCCTTCTGTTGCTGTTGACTCAGGTTCCAATGCAGCAAACTGGGATAAAATTCCTCCTTCTGATGGTAATAATGGAATTGGAGCCAACGGCAGGCCTGATTCTAAAAACAGAGAAATTACAATGATTGATAATGAAGGTAACTATGTAATAGGACGCCCCGGAAGAAATATCAACGAACTTTTTATAAGAACATTAGAGTTTGACAATAGACCAAAAAGAAAACATAAGTGGAAATGGGGGGGGAAATACTGGTGGTGGAATAAATGGAATAGAAAACCTTGGTTTAAAGAAAGCTATGCTGATAGATTGAGTTCAGTTTTATCTGGATACGGCGGTAAACTTGGTGTCGGATCAAGATGGGCAACTTATTCACACATATATGAAACACTCGGCATTACTAAATCTGAAACAAAAAATTATTTTAAAGAAGTATTTTACATAAATCAACCAAAAACTCCTGAAGCATTCTGGATTGATAAAAGCAATGATAATCTAAAAACCCCTGCTGAATTATATCACCGCTTCAATTTAACAAGAGAAGATTGGGATAGCTTCAATAACAGTGTGGATAATTCCCCATTATTAAATGAATCTGTTCAATTTTCAGAAACTGATACAGAAAAAATAAATAATGCAGGGTTAGAATGGTTAAAAAACTGGCACTCAGAAGGAAGTTTTTCAGATACAGAAAGATGTCAGAAACAAATAGCTGCAAACCTGATTGATTATTCAGATACAAATTCACAGGCAACAACCGACAATGAAAATAATCCAACTTATGTTGGTAATGAAAAATGTCCGTACATTAATGAAATCAGAATTCAATTTCGCAGTAAAATTCAAGTTCAAGATCAGGGTCAGGCAGGCAAAAGATATTCAGCCCAGGTAGTTCCTGAATTCACAGGTGTGGAATCTGTCAATATGTATGATGTAACTCACGGTGGCATTAATTTTATTGACATAAAAGCAATAATAAAAATGGATTGGGAGTATGCTGTAGCAGGAAAAATTTATTCAAGAAGCGATCAGGCTGAAATAATGATAGATAATGCCAATGCTTTTAGAATTACTTCAAATAATCAAAAATTTAATGATCAAAGCTGGCTTTCATCAGGCTGGACAAATACTAATCTTCAAACTAATAAAATATTTATTACTGATTTGAAGATAAAAAAACTAACAGTAAAATTTGTAAATTATAGTAATGCGCTTTTTTATGACTTTTCACATATCGTTGATACTGATTTAGTCATTGATTCTAAGGTAACTACTTCTTCTAAGAAAAATAATATTAATTCATACTTTAATGCACAGGTCAATGATCCAAGACAGAATCTATTGCCAACAGATTGGACTTTAGCCTATGGCAAGAAGGATATCAACTCTTTAAATGCTCATAACAAAAATATTTACTCTCCTGCCTCGGGGGAAGACAATACCGATTACGAAAAAAATGCTACAAAACCATGGTTGATTTCTACTGCTTATATTAGAAATGGACCTATGAAATCACCATGGGAGCTGGGATTTATTCATAGAGGAGCTGCATGGCAGACAATTAACTTGAAGAGGTTCAACTCAGATCAGGGAGTAAAAGATGATGCTGGCGGAGACGAATATACTTTAGGCGATGCCAATATACTAAATCAAATCAAAATGACAGATGATACGGAAATATACGGAAAAGTAAATATTAACTCAGAGAATGTTGATGTTTTAAAAGTTTTATTTCAAAAAATAAGAGTCGGTAGTTTTGAGGCTTCTCAAAATATTAATAAATATCCTGGTTGGCTGACTAATTATGAACTAAAAGCAGATGATGCTGAAGAATTGTCAAATAACCTTTTGGAATTATATGAAAATAATGGGAATAAATATTTTAATTCCAGAGCTGAAATTCTGAAGGGAAATAATGGTTTTACTAAATTAATAACAGGTATTGATACTTCTTTAGGGTTAATACAGAATAGCGATGCTAAACAGGAAGAAATTATTGGAAAATTTATAAATCTTACTAAAGCTTCCCAGGGCAATCTTTTTACAGTTATAGCAATCGGAGAAACAATTAAAGATTTTGGAGATGTAACTATAAACAGTATTAAAACAAAAAAAGGGCACTTTGACCTTGGAGCTGATAAAATACTGTCTTCTCAGAAAATATTTGCAATCATAAAGAAAAATACAAATATTGATAAAAAAACAAATACCTATAAGTTCTCCATACTAGAATTTAAATATATTAACGAATGATTCTAAATGCTTGATAATAATTTGTAATAATGCAGATCTTATCTTAACAGATATTGTATGAGCTTAATTTACTTTTATTTTTTCTTTATTGCCCATTCCAATATAATTTTAATAACAACAAAAAAACCCCCGGTTTACAACCAGGGGTTTTTGAAATTCTCTAGATATAATTACTATTTTACATTAATCACTGGATTAATTTTTTTCATTTCAACATTAATCATATCTTTAAGATTATTGGCAAGTTGTTCCTGTTTTAACTGTTCTTTGATCTGTTTAGTTAAAGCGGGATCAAGTTTCATAAATCCGCCTGCATTGTAGGCTGTAACTTCAATTATATGCCATCCAAATTTAGTTTTTACTATTCCGACTGCAGGAAGTTTTTCTTTAGCTAACTTCCATGCTTCTGTCTGGAAAGCTGGTACCATTTGACATTTAGAGAAACTTCCTAAGCTGCCCCCGTTTTTGGCACTAGGTCCTTCACTGTATTTTTTTGCCATTTCTGCAAAATTAGCGCCGTCTTTGATTTCTTTAAAAACTTTATCAGCTTTAGCTTTAGCCAATTCATATGATTCTTTTTCTCCAACCTTTTTTCCGTCTTTAGTTGTTACAGGTTTAAAAAGAATATGAGAAGCAGTTACTGTTTCAGGTGTTTTGAAATAAGTATCTCTGTTTTTTGTATAAAAATCTTTTGCCTGTGCATCTGTAACTTTTACTGTAGGTGCTATTTTATCCTTAATCCAGTTCTGAATTGCTTCACCTTCAGCCATTTGTTTTTTGACTTGAGCAACTGTCAATCCCTGCTGTTTGATTACTTTTTCAAAGTCAAAAGTTTTGCCTTTAGGCATTTGTTTTTTAATATTTGCTAAAAATTTAGAATATACCTGATTTTCTAATTCAGGAGTAACTTTGTAGCCAGCTTTTGCAGCAAGTTCTTCTAATATGTTTGCTTTAACGAGCTCTTCTGTCATATTTTTTGCCAGAAGTTTATATTGTTCAGGTTTTATTTTCTGCCCCATCATAATCTGCATTCTGACCTGAGGGTTCAGAGCTCTGATTAATTCTTCTTTGGAAATTTTTTTATTTCCAATTGTAGCCACAGTTTCAGGTAAAAAATCCCATACTTTATTATCAATTTTTGGGATTTTAGGCATTTTGATTTCTGAAGTTTTTTGTGATGCTTTTGCATTAGTTGCTGGTTTTGCGCTATCCTGTGCAAAAATGCACATTGATACCATAAAACACAAAATAGAGACTAATGCTGTAATTTTTTTTTGCATTTGGTGTAGCTCCTTATTTTTTGTTTTACTAAATATTAACGTTATTTAATTATAAAGTCGTTACTATATATAAAAAAAGGATAACTGACAAATGGATTTAATTCATTTAATTTGTTACTCCCATTTGGAGTGAATATAAACCATTTTTTTGAAAGTTCATCCGATATATATAATTGTGTAGTAAGATTTTTTGTCAATTCTTCAGAAGCTTTTTTGTTCCCTTGATAATTTAAGATAATAGATTTTATCAAAAGAGATTTAAAATTAGCCGGCTGAATTTTCATTAATTTTGTAAATAGCTCATTTCTGATTGAGCTATTGATAAAAGCTTCTCTAAAATAGATAAACTCTTTAATTGGATTGATATATCCCTTGCTTGGGTTAATATCTCTCCAGTTAGGCTGAAGGGATTCTTTATATGCTTTAGCTAATTGTGAATCAGGTGATGAAATTTCAAGCATAGCAATCAAGGTATCTAAATTTTTATTTCCTTCAACCCAAGCTACGTCGATATCAGCCTTGAGATCTTCTATACCTATTTGCTTTTCTTCACCTCTGATGTTTTTAGATCTTAATAGCTGCCGATCAGCAAAAGGTTTAAGATAATTTGCAGAGGAATAATTAGAAATTTCTCTATTTAATTTGCCTGTTGAAACAGCAAGCGCTCTAGCATCTTCTTCTTTGGAAATTTTTTCCGTTAATTTTTTTATTTTCAGCAGTGTATTTAGTTCAGATAATGTATCAAGAAGTGCATTGGTTTGCCCTTTTTCTTGCATTAATTTATTAACTGAATCTATAGCCTGGTTAATATTACCTTTATCGAGAGTCGATTGAACTCTCGTAATAGCCATATTATTCTCTACGGTATTTTGAACACCTCCATAATATGTAGCGTTTTGATCAAGAGCAACCAGTCTTTCAATTTTCTTTAATGCCAGTTCGTAATTTTCAGATCTTAGCGCTGAAAACAGTTCATTTATCAGTTGCGCCTGAATATGCGGAGGGTCTGGAACTTCTTTTTGCCTGGAGCATCCATTAATTAATAAAGAGCTTATTAATATGGATGCACTAATACTTAGATAAATTATGAGTCTATATGATTTAATAATAAATTTCACAATTTCTGTTAGATAAAGATTATAATTATATATGCCATTTTAATACAGCCGATGCCCATGTCATTCCGCCACCAAAAGCCGTTAATAGTATTTTATCACCTTCTTTTAATTTATCCTCTCTTACAAGCTCATCTAATACCAAAATAATTGACGCAGCTGAAGTATTGCCATATTTGTGGAGATTAGTAGCTACTCTTTCAGAAGCAATCCCAAGCCTTGACCCGACAGCATTTACAATTCTCATATTTGCCTGATGCGGAACAACCAGTGTTATGTCATTGCAGGTTAAATTAGAAAGTTCCAATACCTCTTTACATGAACCAACCATAGCATTAACAGCAAGTTTAAAAACTTTATTCCCTTCCATTTGTATACAAGTGAGCTTATCGTCAATATTTTCTTTTGTTAATGGTAAAAGAGTACCTCCGCCAGGAATCATTAATAAATCTGAATGAGTTCCATCTGCATGAAGTGCACTTGCCAGTAAAGTGTCACCTGATTCTCTAGTTTTTTCAAAAACAACTGCACCTGCTGCATCTCCAAACAATACACAAGTATTTCTGTCTTCCCAGTTAGTAACATGGCTTAATTTTTCTGATCCTATCAGCAAAGCTTTTTTATATTTTCGACTATTTTTCATCATTGCAGTTACAATTTCAAGTCCATATATAAAGCCTGAGCAGGCAGCCTGAAAATCAAAACAGGCGGCACCAATTGCACCAATTTCTTTTTGTATCAGACATGCATTACTGGGTAACGGTGAGTCAGGAGTTACGGTTGCAACTACAATCAAGTCTATATCTTCAGGTTTAACTCCTGAACTATCAAGTGCTTTTTTAGCGGCATTGATACCTAATTCAGATGTAGGTTCATCCTTTCTAGCAATTCTTCGTTCTTTCATGCCTGTTCTTGTACTAATCCACTCATCACTTGTATCTACTATTTTTTCCAAGTCGAAATTTGTCAGTACCTTTTCAGGAGCATAAGATCCTATTCCAATAATTTTAATACCCATTATAATCTGCCAAATTTATATGATAATATTATTTCCTACATTATAGCATCAGATTCTTTTAATCTTCTTAAAATTTCATCATTCATATCTTTTTTAATTAAATCTGCAGCTACTTTTATTGCATTTTTTACAGCTTTTGGTGATGATGCACCATGACCAATAATACAAATTCCATTTATTCCAATAAGAGGAGCTCCGCCATAAGTTTCTTTGTCCCCCATTTCCTTCAATTCTGCAAACGCTTTCTGTGCAAGTATGGCTGTAGTAATCCTAAAAGGATTTTTTGTAAAAGCCTTTTTCAACCAATGCATTGCAGCTTTTGACATACCTTCACAGGATTTTAATATTGCATTACCAACAAAACCATCACAAACCACAACATCGACATCTTCTCCGAAAATATCGCATCCTTCAACATTACCAACAAAATTAATAGGCATTTTAGATAAAAGTTTAAATGCTTCTTTCGTAACATCATTACCTTTAATATCTTCATCACCTACACTAAGTAAACCTATTTTAGGATGCCTAACACCAAGTAACAGTTTTGAATATATTTCGCCCATAACAGCAAACTGTGCTAAATTTTCAGGTTTACAATCTACGTTTGCACCTGCATCGAGCAGTATTGAATGTCCATTTTTAGTTGGCAGTATAACAGCAATTGCAGGTCTTTCAACGCCAGGTAAAGTTCTCATTCGGACTTTAGTGGCAGCTACAGCCGCACCGGTATGCCCAATAGTAACCAGAGCGTCAGCTTCACCTTTACCTACAATTTCTGATGCTATTGTTACTGACGAATGTTTTTTTGCTCTAATAGATGCAGTAGACGTATCGTCCATGTTAATGACCTGTTCAGCATGAACAAGTTTTACGCGTGGATGCCTATCAAGTTCATATCTTTCGACATATGGTTTTAATTCTGCTAAATTGCCTACTACGGTTACGTCAAAACCATCATATTCATTTAAAGCATCAATTGTTCCGTCAATGACAGATTCGGGAGCATAATCTCCTCCCATTGCATCTATGGCAATTCTCATTCTTCGATAGTAACTACTTGTTTACCTTTATAATTTCCGCATGAAGGACATACTTTGTGAGGTAAAACTGCCGCTTTACAGACTGGACAAACACCTGTCTGTATTCCTTTGTATCGATTTGCAGCTTTACGTTGTCTTATTTTCATTTTTGATGTTTTTCTCTTTGGTACAGCCATTTTTCAACTCCTTTAAATTATATCAATTTTAATATATTATTCACTACAGATTATAAATTCAACTTATTTAACTTGTCCCATTCTGAAAATGTTTCTTTTGCTACAGAACATGAACACTCTTCTACATTTAAATTCTTACCGCATGTAAAACAAATACCTTTACATGAATTACTGCAAATAATTCTAAGTGGTAAACCGATTAAGATATCCTCGCGAATATCTTCTGTCAAGTCAATTTCCTGATTGTTATTGGTTTCATACAAGTGACAAATATCTTTACAGCAAACTTTTAAATCAAAAATATTTAAACATTTCCCACATCTTGCCTTAAAAACTGTTTTTGCAGTTCCTTTTATTAGAACCTGATTATTTACTAAAGATGCGTTAAGGTTATATTCAATATCTTTATAAGGTTTTATATCTTCGTTTATTTCAAGGTTAAAAATTTCTTTAGACTCTAATCCCTCAACAGACATCCCTTCAGGTGTGAGTCTTGCTAAAATAATTTTTATCATAATATTAATTATATTAACAGCTATTTAGCTAGTAATTCCTTTCTTTTCAATGCATCCATTACAATAGGAGGTACAAAAGCTGAAATATCTCCATTATATTTCGCTATTTCTTTTATCATTCTAGAACTTGTAAAAGAATATTCAGGACTGGGCATTAAAAAAACAGTTTCACAAAGATGATTTAACTCTCTATTCATCAATGCCATTTGAAATTCAAATTCAAAGTCAGAAACAGCTCTAAGCCCTCTAATTACCACACAAGCATTAAATTCATTTACAGCGTCAACCAATAATCCATCAAAGTTCTTAATCTCTATATTAGATAAACCTTTTTCATTGCATGAAAGTTTTAACAGCTCCTTTCTTTCATCCATGGTGAATAAAGCATTTTTACTTTCATTAATAGCTACAGATATGATAAGTTTATCAAACAATTTTGAAGCTCTTTCAATAACATCCAGATGCCCGTTTGTTACTGGATCAAAACTTCCTGGAAAAAGTGCTGTTCTCATATAGAAATATACCTAGTAATTAATAAATAA